>JBAZLP010000040.1:0-2610 GCA_041650235.1 Minisyncoccota bacterium | reverse complement strand
AGGTTGCGAGCGAGCATGGCCTTCGATCAGGGACGGCAACTTCACTACCCTTATCGTCGCCTTTATCCTTTATTTCCTTGGAACCAGCTTCATCAAGGCCTTCGCGTTTGCTTTGATTTTAGGCATCTTAATCAGTATATTTTCGGCGATGGTCATTTCCAGGATTTTCCTCGAGCTTGTCGCCAAGAGCAGATTAGGAAGGGTTAAATGGCTGTGGTCATAAAAATATGAATTTTCTAAAATACACCAAAATATATTTCGCTGTGGCGTTAATAGCGGTCGGACTGAGTCTGTACGCCATCTTCGCTTTCGGGCTTAACATGGGTATCGATTTCGAAGGAGGAAGCTCGATCAGTGTTTCATATAAGAACGACAGGCCGGGGATGGAGGAGATAAAAAGTTCTTTGTCGGGAATAGAAGATATGGATGGCGTCCAAATTCAGCCGATGGGCCAGAAAGAAGTTGTTTTGAAGATAAACAAGAAGGATATTTCCAGTTCTGTTTATCACAACGTGATAACCCAGCTCGCAACGACGGGAGAGATAGACGAGAACTCGGCCAGCATCGAGACCATCAGCCCTTTGATCGGTAAAGAATTGAAGGACAAGACGGTTGTCGTGGTGATTGTCGCCTTGCTTGCCATGCTCGCATATATCGCTCTGGCTTTCAGGAACGTCGGCAAGCCGATCAGTTCTTTCCAGTACGGATTTTCTTCGACCCTGATGCTTTTCCACGACGTTGTGATTCCTCTGGGGGTCCTGGCTGTCATGGGCAAGTACTTCGGAGCCCAATTGAGCATACCGGTAATCACGGCTCTTCTGACAGTAGTCGGATACTGTATCAACAACACAGTGGTGGTCTTCGATAGGGTGAGGGAGAATCTGCAGAAAGACAGGAAGTCGTCATACGACGAGATAGTCAACAAATCATTGAATGAAACCATCGCAAGGTGCATCAACACTTCGTTGACCGTCATCATCGCTTTGATTCCTTTGTACTATTTCTTCAGCAACGAAGAGAGCTTGAAGTATTTCGCCATAACCATGGGCACGGGAGTCATCGTAGGTATATTTTCATCGGTATTTTTGGCCAGTCCCTTGCTGGTCGCCTGGAACAACTACAGGCAGAAGAGGCGGGGGAAGTAGTTTTGTTGACAGAATTCGTATTAGATGTTATAAGTAAAGAATATGGAATTCGATTACAAGAAAATAACCCAGAATATATTAAAGGCTTTGCCTGACAGGACGAGAGCGGTCATCTCCCGCAGGTTTTCGCTTAACAAATCCGGCAAGCCCGAAACCCTTGAAGCTATAGGTAAGAGCTACAACATCACCAGAGAGAGGGTGAGGCAGATCGAGAATGACGGCATGAAGAGGGCCAAGAAGGTCCTGGAGAATGCGGAGATAAAGGACGAATTCAAGAAGATCAGGTCCTATTTCGAGAAGAAGATCGAAGCCGCTGGGGGAGTGAAGGAAGAGGAAAAGCTTTTGAGCGAAATCTCTTCGATTGAACAGAAAGACAATATCTTGTTCCTTTTGAGCTTGAGCGATTCTTTGGTCAGGGAAAAAGAGGATGACAATTTTCATCCTTTTTGGGCTTTGAGCAAAGACATGGCGTCTTCCGCAAAGAAGGTCGCCGCTGATTCAGTCAAATCATTGAAAGAGGGAGGCAAGCCGGAAAGCTTGGAATCGCTGTACGCCCTGTACAAGAAGAGCGGAGGAAAGATTTCTTCGGAAGCTTTCTCTTCTTCTTTGGAGATATCCAAGGACATCCTTAAGACATTGGACGGAGAGAGGATCGGCTTGAAGTCGTGGCCCGAAGTCAATCCCAGGACGGTTAAGGACAAGATCAAATTGATATTGAAAGAGAACGAGAAGCCTCTGCACTTCAAGGAGATTGCCGAGATGATTTCGGGATTGAACGAGACTATGGCCGGAAGGATGACTAAGAACAAGAAGTTGCACCCTCAGACGGTCCATAACGAGCTTATCAGGAACCAGGACTTCGTTTTGGTGGGTAGGGGATATTACGCCCTGAAGGACTGGGGATACAACCCGGGACAGGTCAAGGACGTCATTTATCAGGTCATATCCGCTTCTAACGGAGCTCTTCCCAAGGATGAGATAGTCAGTTCGGTCTTGAAGCAGAGGATGGTCAAAGAATCGACCATTCTCCTGAATTTGCAGAACAAAAATTTCTTTGTCAGGGATGGCGAAGGAAAATACAAAGTTCGCGAAGCATAAGTTTAAAACCAATCAATGCCAGAAGAAATAGTGTTCGTAATTAAAGGGCTTTCCACTCTTTGGAAAATTAGCATTCCTTATCTTTTGGTCTTGAAATCTCTGATAGTGCAATTCTGGTGGATACCGGCACCTTTTATATTGAAGCCGTACCTCGATTTCATATACGGTCTATATTTGGGAGATCTTTGGGACTCGGACAAGACCAGAAAAAGGATAATGCTTGAAATAAAGATACCTCAGGATATCGTTAGGCCCCTCCGAGCGATGGAGGCGGTCTTTTCCGCTTTCTGGGGGTCGTACGACCCTCCAACCAAATGGAAGGAAAGGCATTTCAAAGGGAAAAGGATACTGGGAGCTTCTTTCGAAA
>JBAZLP010000039.1:0-2713 GCA_041650235.1 Minisyncoccota bacterium | reverse complement strand
GAGGAGGGCTTGGATCCTGTCTCTCTCTTCCAGGCTCAAATGCGTGTACTTTTTCATACTGAAATGTTATCCCATTTCAGTTGCACTTCAAAACGGAAATTGCCGATGCAAAAATCTGGCCTATCTTTATCATTATTGGATGCGCCTGCATCTATATAGGATATACGGGAAGAGAGGTACCGAAGGTTAAACGACTCGCATACTTAGGGGTAGCATTGATTGCTTTAACAGGTATGCTGTTGTTGTAAAAACGCAAAGCCCTTTAACTTTAGAAGTTAAAAGTCGTGGGCCTCTTTTTTTATGTGCAAAGCCTCAAAAACGTTCCAAGTTCGTCCCATCGGGCCTGCATTGACAAAATATATGAATATATTGTATAGTATTTTCGGAACCTAACATTGTGTTAGGCAGGAGTTGTCGAACATGGCACAAAAAATAAACCTGCCCTTCCCGGTCTGGGAAGGAATGAATAGAATCGCGAATATTTCTGAGGTAGTAATCTCTCTTTGTCCGAAAATAAAGATTCCTCATGGTTATCCAAGGTCCATAGAGCTTCAGCACTTGATGATTCGTGGAATTGAAGAAACTTATATGGACGCCCATGTGGAAGTCAAATTCTGGTTTCCGAAACAGGGAACCGTCAGAATCGAAATGATCGGTCAAGGAGACAAGACAGGGCTATCCTTCCGAATTATTAAATTAACCGCGAAGTGGAAAGATGGCCATACAAAAAATTCCATCTTGCTTGAGAAGTCTCATATAGAGAAAATCGGGGAACTTATTTATTGCAGGAGAAACCACAACTTTGGTATGGCCTGGCCGGGAGTTGTTTCTCAATTAGAAAAAGAGACAACAAAAATGCTCCTTGAGGTGCCAATTAGTATCTCTGAGATTGAAGCTGAGGAAGCAAAAAATCCTCACTACCGCAACGGGAAAAAGACTCTTTAAGCTGGCGGAGCAGACCATTATTCTGCTCATTTTTTATATAAAATCTATCCTCAAAAAGGTTCCAAGTTCGTTCCATCGCCCCTGCAAATCCAGGAAGCCTTATTGTGTAAGGATTTTAGGTCACCGTTATAGAACACTGGAACTTTTAAAGATAATATTATATACTTTCATTGTAATCATGGAGGTGATTACTAATGCGTCTTAAATGGTTCTTTGTAAAAATCGCACGGATTTGGTTCTGCTTTAAGAGAATAACCGTCGGAAACGATGCTCTCGAATGGGGACACGTCTGCTTCAAATCGCCGCCTGACAGTGAAAGAGAAAAACTTGCCTTTAGGAGAGTTATTGAAATCTTGGCCACCCACAGACCCGAAATTCTAAAAATTTATCCCGATTATTCTCCGCCCAATATTTTAAGGAAGATCGCCCTCGATATGATGTACGCCTACGTAAAGAGGCAGATCGCGGTAATCTTCTTCGAATCCATGAACATTTTCGGTGGCGGAAAATTAAGCAAATACGCAAAAGAAGAAATCAATTCTTGCCAGAAAAAATACTATCTTTGGGAAAATTTCTTCATTTCAAAACCAGATAGTAAAGAAGAGGAAATTGCTCTTCAAAAATTGAAAGAGGGTAAAGAGATTTCTTCCAAAATGGTTTTTAGAAATTATTTAATAACAATAGAATAATTTCTTTTTTTATACACAAAACTTCAAAAAAGTTCTAAGTTCATCCCGGCGGGCCTTGTTGTAGCTAACCACTTTTGACACTTTCCGTTTGAAACAATTCTAGCATTTCCAAAGGGGTTTTTCCATCGAGGCCGCAGTGCTCCAGGTTGTTGTACTCTTCGTTCCAGACCCGTATCTTCTTTTCCAAATCATGAATTCCTCTGAACGTGTTCGCATCGTAGAAGCGCTGGTCTTCCCGGTGGCTTCTTTCGACTCTGCCGTTCTGGGCCGGCTTGCCCGGATCGATCAGATAGTGGACGATGCCGTTTTCGCCGCAGAATACGTCTAAGGGATGGATCGTCTTCACGGTCATGTCGCTCCTCTTGTTCGTCCCCACGCAGTAGTTGGTGAAGATCGAATGGTTGTCCGTCTTTATCCCCGTTATTTTGTATTGGAATCTATCAATCACGTCCTTCAGAAACAGAACGGAATGGAAGGATGACTGTTCGTCGAATATCCGGAGGTATCTCCACCTCGAAGCCGTATCAATGGCAGTGTACTGGAAATAATCCCGTCCGTTAATGCTTCCCGGCACATACTTCACGTCTATCTCAACCAGTTCTCCCGGCTTCCTCTCCGCCCTTATATACTTGTATTTGACCCTCTTGACCCGGTACTTCCGGGTCAGCCCTTCGTCCTTCAACACCTTTCCTATCGTCGAAACGGGGATATTGAGCCCCCGCTTCAAGAGTCTCCAATGGAGCTTCCTTGAGCAGAGCCCGGTTTCTTTCCTTAATTCGATCACCCTTTCTTTGATCCTGATCGGGGTCTCTCCGGGACAGGTCTTGGGCCGGGTCGATTTCGGCTCCAGGGATTCAATGCCTCCTTCCCGGAACGATTTCAGCCATCGTTTGACGCTCCTTGCGCTATGCGGGCAGACCTTGGCCACATCGACGATCCTTATCTCCCTGTCTATTATCGGCTGAATCCACTTCAGCCGCTCTTCCTTTACATTTTTTGACATTTTTATGCTCATTACCCTGATTATACCAGAAGTGCCAAATGTCCTTGGACATTACCTAGACAACTTGACACGAAGA
>JBAZLP010000038.1:0-2846 GCA_041650235.1 Minisyncoccota bacterium | reverse complement strand
TAATCCCCGCAAAAGAAGAGGAGCTTCCGGTAAAGAAGAAGGTGAAAAAGGCCAAAAAGACGGTTGAAAAGAAGAAAAAAGCCAGAAAAAACATTGACAAACTGGCCAAAAAATGATATGGTTTGGGCATAGATATTGAGATACGAGGGCGGATTCTCCGTATTGGAGGGAATCCGTTTTTTTAATAATATGCAAAAAAGATTCAAAGGAAGAAAATTCAATAACCGTTCAAGATTCGGCAATAAGGGCTTTTCCAAAAAGAAAGGCTTTTCAGCGAACAAGATAGATATATCCAGGTTTATCCAGAAAGCCGTTCCCGCTGAAAGCGATGTTTATACCCCGGAACACCTATTCGATGATTTCGAGATAGACAGCAGGCTGAAGAATAACATCATCCGCAAGGGGTACCGTGAACCGACCCCGATCCAGGACAAGATTATCCCCCTGATATTGAAAGGGCGGGATGTCGTCGGCATAGCCAATACCGGAACAGGCAAGACAGCCGCTTTTCTGATACCGGCGATAAACAAGTCATTGAAGGATAAGAAGAACAAGACGATCATAATCGTTCCGACCAGGGAGCTGGCTTTTCAGATAGAAAAGGAATTCAATGATTTCGTTCCCGGGCTGTATCTGTTCCCGCTGCTCTGCATCGGAGGAACAAATATCGGAAGGCAGCTGAGAGATGCCAGCAGAAGCAACAATTTCGTCATCGGAACTCCGGGAAGGATAAAGGACCTGGTCCAGAGGAAAGCGCTGAACATGGCTTCTTTCCAGACGATAGTATTGGACGAGGCCGACAGGATGCTTGATATGGGATTCATCGGGGATATGAGGTTCCTTATCGGACAGATGCCCGAAGGGAAGCAGGCTCTGCTTTTCTCGGCGACATTGCCCGAAGAGATAGAAAAACTGTCGAACCAGTTCTTGAAGAATCCTGAAAAGATTTCGGTAAGGAAAAAGGAGTCATCGGCCAACGTCAACCAGGACATAGTCAAGGTCGGAGACCAGACTAAAAAGATAGAAGTCCTCTGCGAATACCTGAGTAAGGAAGAATTCAAGAAGGTGCTTGTTTTTGGAAGGACCAAGTACGGAGTGGAAAAGATTGCCAGAGCCCTGGTCAAAAGAGGATTCATGGCAGAATCGATCCACGGGGACAAGAATCTGGCTAGGAGGAAGAGGGCGATAGATTGCTTCAAAGCGGGAAGCGTCAAGGTGCTGGTCGCGACCGACGTGGGGCGAGGGGCCTCGATATCAGTAATGTGAGCCATGTCATCAATTATGACATTCCGGCCACATACGAGGACTACGTGCACAGGATCGGAAGAACGGGAAGAGGGAACAAGAAAGGAGAAGCGATAACTTTCGTTTAATAAAATATTTTTTCGGGGAGTGGGTCGATATTTGGCTCTGGTCGTTGGCTGGCAAGCGATTTTAGATTCGCGCGTATCTTGACAAAATATTATTATGAATATATAATCATAATAAGAAACGGTGCCAGTCCCACCGCAAATTAGAAAGTTAATTTATCAAACATATGCCTAAATTAGACGGAACCGGCCCTGTTGGAATGGGACCGGGAACAGGTAGGGGAATGGGTCCTTGCTGTGGAAGAATGGGTCGCGGGTACGGCTCCGGCCAGGGAATGAGAAGATTCTTTACCAGAAAGGAAGAATCAGAATTGTTAAAAGAGGAAGCCCAGGCCCTGGAAGAAGAGCTGAAGGCTATCAAAGAAAGGATTGACGAGATAGAAAATCAGAAATAGAGAATATCCTGCTCCTTTTCAGGAGCGGGATATTTTTATAATAGATATAAAATGAAGGTATTAAAAATAGGCGCCAAATGGTGTCAAGGATGCAAGGTTATGGGTCCAAGATGGAAGGAAATAGAATCAGAAAATCCGTGGCTTCAAACGGAATTTTATGATTTCGACGAGAACAAGGAATTCGTCTGTAAAATGAATATTACGGCGATGCCATCTTTTGTCTTTCTTGATCAAAGCGGCAATGAATTGATTCGTTTGAGCGGAGAGGTTGAGAAGGAGAAAATAATAGAAACAATTAATCAATATAAAGAAAAATAAAATGGTCAGACCGGTCAAGCCGAGAAAGATCTGCTTTAATCCAGATGTTACATATTTTAAACCGAGGGCCATTCCTCTATCTTCGCTGGAAGAGGTTGAATTGATGCTGGATGAATTGGAAGCATTAAAGCTTTGCGACTGCGAAGGATTTGAGCAGAAAAAAGCGGCGAATAAAATGAATGTTTCGCAAAGCACTCTTCAGAGGATATTGTCTTCAGCAAGAGAAAAGGTTGCTAAGGCTATTATTGGAGGAAAAGCCATAAAAATAAATAATAAAAAAATATGAAAAAAAACAAAATATTGTTTTTGACCTTAGTCATCGTAATAGCGGCTACCTCGGTGCTTTTCTGTTATTATCAATCTGTTCGGACCAACGGTTTGATTATGCTTATCGAATTCGAGAAAATCGAAGGTGTTTTAAACTGGGAAAGAAAGCTGGATAGTATGGGGATAAACGCTCTGGTCAAAGTCCAGGATAATGTTTTGGAGGAATATCCGGATGTTTTCAAGAGGTTGGCCGGTAAAGGATATGAGATTGCTGGAGGATACGATGTAGAGCCTTTTTGGGACATGCCTTACGAAAAACAATATCAATATATGGAAGAAGCTCAGGACTTGATTTACAGTGTTACTGGTAAGGAGATGAGGGTTTTCGGAAGCAAGTATTTCGCTTATGATGAAAACACCTTGAAAGCGGCCGATGCTTTGGGGATAAAATATATATTAGCCAGGGGAACTAAAGGAGTAAGGGCCGCTGTTTACG
>JBAZLP010000037.1:0-3360 GCA_041650235.1 Minisyncoccota bacterium | reverse complement strand
CGGCCGAAAATCCCTTTATGACCGTTCCGTCAATCGGGATTATCTCTCCCGGCTTGATCAAAACTATGTCCCCGACCCTGATTTCCGCAATCGGGACCATTTTTTCCAGGCCGCCGACAAGCAGCAAGGCCTCTTTCGGCTTCAGATTGATCAGCTTCCTCAAGGCGTCGCTCGTCTTTCCCTTAGCCATCCCTTCCAGGTATTTCCCCAAAGAGACAAAAATCAATATCATCACCGCGCTCTCGAAGTAGACGGGCTGCGAACCGTTTCCGGAAAAAACAGACGAGAAGAATATATACAAACTGTATGCGTAAGCGGCGACCGTCCCTATCTCTATGAGGGAATCCATGCTCGGGTTCATCTTAATCAGGTTCTTCAAACCCTTCATATACAAATCCTTGTTGATGACCATTATCACGGTAGAGATGACCAGCTGGATCACCGCTTCGGCCAGGAAAGGAATCGTAAACAAAGAAAGATGGAAGAGACCGTTGATCGCCATAATGATTACCGGTAAGCCGATGATCAAAGACGCGAAAAACCTCTTCTTTAATCCGGACACCTCCTTGTCGACAGACGAAAAAATGTCATCGCTCTCATCGATCGAATACCCCAGTTCCTCTATGGCTCTCTCGATCTCTCCGATCTTTATCTTCTCCGGATCAAAATTGACGAAGGCCTTCGATGTCGCCAAATTGACGGAAACGGAACCGACTCCTTTCATTGAAGAAAGCTTGCTCTCTATCTTGTTCACGCACGACGCGCAATTGATTCCTTTTATCTTTATTTCTTTCGAGACCATATTTTTTCAGCCTTAAAATTATTGAATATCCCTATCGACGTTATCTTATCTTCCGAAACGATAGACTGGTCGTAATAGACGTTGAACAAGTCAGGGCTTTCGTATGAAACGAAAGACACTCCCATGACCTTCTTTAATTCGCTCGTTATCAAAGGGGCGTGGCCGGGACACGGGATATCGACTTTCAATTGGACGTAGCTCAGATTATTAAGCGAGCTTTGTTTGACCCTTCCCGAACCGATATTGGCCGTGGCCGGAAAAATATAGAAGAAAAGGATGAAATTGACCAAGATGATCGTTCCGAACAATATGCCGAGATATTTCCAATTTCTCCTTATGCCCGCGAATGAAGCACAATTCTTCCTCCTCAGATAGAAAAAGGCCGACAATACGGCGAAAATAATGGAAACAGCGAAAATTATCAAAAAAGCATTCCTGTTGGCGAGAAAATTCTTGACTAAAGCCATCCCCGTAACCGATCCGATTACGGAAAAAATTATGAAAAGGATACAAAAAGTATGGGGGGCGACGGCATAAACGATTCCCTCCCATAATCCGCTTGCCTCCTTCCGGGGAGACGGTTTTTCACAGCAGTTCCTGTCTTCCATGTTATTTGTTGTATATCTTTATAACTTTCAATATCTCATCTATCATCTCTTCTTTTTTCTTTTCGTTAGTCGTCTTCATCGCCGACTTGAAACAAGTCTCGAGATGATTTTCCATGAGCATCTGATGGGCCGACTTCAAAAGACCGATGACTGCCAGATTCTGCTGCATTATGTCGATGCAATATCCGCCCTCCTCCATCATCTTGATTATTTTTCCCACAGAACTCTGCGCTTTTTTAAAATTGATCAAAGTTTTTTCTCTTTGTGATACCATATGTTTGCAATTATTATTATACCTGTACCCCAGGTATAGGTATAATACACCTCGACTAAAATCGTGTCAATAGCAAAAACGCCGCATGAGCGGCGCCTTGTTATCAAAATATTATATCTTCAATACTTCAACCAGCTGTTTTATCATCGCTACGACTACCGGAGCGGCCTGCAAGCTGATCGACTGGACTCCTTCGTCGTCAGCCACTATCCACGGCTCTTCAATGGTTTTCACTTCTCCGTTCTCGTATTCAAACGAATATCCGGGGGTCATTTCATAGTCGTCGACGTAGTCCCTGGCGACATCGGCCGGAATGGCATTCCTCAACCTCACCTTGGGTATGCCGTACATGCTGTCCGCCTTCTTCAGTATCTCCTCGTCCATCAACAATCTCTCCTTTATCGGTTCAATCCCTTTCTCGTCCCCTTCTTTCATGACCATCCTTCCTCCGTCGCAGCCGGCTTCGTCGCAAATCAAATAGAACTCCTTGGTTGACTCATCGTATCCGATCTTTGAAGTGGGCAATAATTTCAAGCTCCTTGAAGCGTTGCATTTGGGGCAGATCCTCCTCCACTTTATCCTCTCATTGATGATGTTCATCGGAACATCAATCATGATGAAAATATCCGGGTCATCCCTGTAATCGACAAGGTCTCTGAAGAACAGAGAGAAGCTCACCTGGTCCATGTTCCTCGGGAATCCGTCCAGCAATATGACTTTTCCTTTCCTCTTGGCGATTTCTCTCTTGACCAGGGCCAAAATAAGCTCGTCGGGCAACAAGGTCTTGGTGTCCCTGTCTTCCATGCTTTTGATCAAATCCTCCAAGGGATAGAAGCCCCTGTAGTTCTTCTCTAAGAACTCAACTAGTTCCTTCTTCTTCTCCGGGTCCTGGATATCCGTATCCAAAGCCCTGACCATGTCCCCGACGGACAGATGGACTATCTTGTCAGCGCCCAAAACCTCGGACAGCATCTTGGAATAGGTTCCCTTGCCCGAATTCTTCTTTCCCAAGAGGTATGCGATAAAAGTGTTGGTCTTGAGATACTCTCTCAGCTTTTCAGCTTCGGGTCCGCATTTCAGCTTGAAATACTCCTCCCTCTCTTTGGGATCGGCCAGATTAAACTTCCTGTCCCCTCCCATCTTTGTCTTGAAAATAGGAAAATTCATATTTTGTTCTTATTAGTTATTATCTTGTAATCGATTCCGTCGGAGACGATCTTTATGTCCCCGTCGAGGTCGTTTCTTAATACCTTGATACCAGAATTGTCGAGGCGTGTCAAAACCTCCGGAGTCGGATGGCCGTACGAATTCTTCCCGACCTGGATAACGGCGAGCAAAGGAGTTACCTTTTCCAGAAACTCCGACGATGTGGAATATTTGGAACCGTGGTGGGGCGCTTTCAGGATATCCGAATCAATCCCGCTTAACTCCTTCTCCGCCTTCGAAGAAATATCTCCGGGAAAAAGGAAAGAACTGTCTCCGTATGAAAGCCTCAGGACGACCGACGTATCATTGCTGTCTTTGAAAAAATCTCCCTTGATAGATTCCTCGGGGTAGATAACTTCCAGAACGGAATCGTTCATAACTATCCTTTCCTCCGCTTCGGCGAAATAGACATCGGCTCCTTCTTCATCAACCATCCTCTTCCATGACTCGAACTTCTCCCCGTCCCGCTC
>JBAZLP010000036.1:0-3432 GCA_041650235.1 Minisyncoccota bacterium | reverse complement strand
AGTCGGTCTTTGACTTTCTTAAAGATCTCCGAGGTGGGGATATTGTCATACACTTCCTTTTCCACCTCGCGGGATATCTCTTTCGCCAAAGATGAGGACGCCCCCGCCCTCATCGCCGAATTATATACTTTCTTCACGGAGAAAGTCTCGCTTTCCCCGTTGTATTTTTTAACCTTGAAAAGAGAAGGCATATTATTCGAACTTCGATTTGATATCCTCCTTCAGTTTCTCGTATTTCTTTCCCAATCTTTTCACCCTAAAGCTATTCTTGATGTATTCCAGTCCGAAAAGAATGATGACGAGACCTATAAAATAAGCGAATATCTTCAGCGCCTCGACGGGATAGACGATGAAAGAGACTCCGAGGGCCATCGCGACGATTCCGGTTGCGAACAATATCCACCAGTTCCCGGAAACCTCCTGGACATAATTATCTATCACGTTCAAAATGAAAAAGTTTGATTTTCTGTTTTCCATATTTTTATTACCTGTTATCTCCGCTTCCATGAAGCTCTCCCCTCTGCTGCCTCGACTGGAGCTTCTCGATATTCTTCGAAGCGACCTCTTCGAAGGAAATCTTCAGTTCGGTTGAAAGGTTGGCCAGATACCACAGGACATCGCCCAATTCTTTCTTTATCTCTTCCCTCTTCTCGTCCGAAACGACTCCGTTCCCGTCCCTCAAGACTTTCTTTACCTTCTCGGCTACTTCTCCGGCCTCTCCGGCCAGTCCCAATGTGGGATAGATGAAATTATTATCCTTATTAGGATATATGGCTGTCTCCCTTGAAAGCTTCTGGTATTCTTCAAATGTCATTTTTTTATTTATTATTCTTATTTATTATATATTCCCTGGCGATGGCCTATGGCAATAACTAAGATAAGGAGCTCTTTCTTGTATATTTCATAAATTATCCTGTATGGCCAAACCCTATACGTATACTGGCCGTCGCAATCGCCCCGCATCTTCTTTCCAACAAAAGGATCGAAAGATAAAAAGGTGAGAGCCGATAAAACGCGCCGATATCCTTTCTTAGGCAGCCTTCTTAATTCTTTTTCCGCGCTTGGCTTGATTCTTAATTGATATACCATGTCCTTTTAATGATTTTTCCTGCAATAAGAAACCCTCTTCCTTGAGAAGATCTTCAAGCGTGGTCCATTTCTTGCATTCTCCGGTCCGATAAGCTTTTTCCGTCTCTTTTATATCCTTGCCCAGATTGGGGAAATCCCTCATCGCTTCCAAGGTTTCCTGCCATGACTCGAATTCTTCGGCAGACATGATAACCACCCTCGGTTTTCCTTTTTCGGTAACGGTATAATGCATTCCCGGCTTTCTCGCCTCTCCTACTATTTTAAAAATGTTTTTCCTCACCTCTGATACTGGTAAGGTAGTTTTTACGTCCATATTTTTCCTCTTATGCTATATGTACATATTAACGTACGCATCAATCTTTGTCAACCGGGACAAAGATGATGTCTCCATTGATTACCAAAAACCCAACTCCTTTCCCAAAGCATACGAATCGGCATGTCTGGCGTAGGCAGAAAAAGCTCCAATGTCCCCTCCTTTCTTCAGGAATCTCTTCACCGTATCCTTTCGGAGAAGGATATAGCTATCGAAAATAACGTATCCCAGAAAATCAATCCCCTTGTCAATCGGGAAAATGCTATTTTTCTTCGGATTGACTTTCAGTTTTAATCTTTTAGATAAAAAAGAGATTGTTTTTCGAGCTATCGCTTTCAAGCGATGCTTCCGGCCTATAAAAAGAAAGTCATCCATATATCTCAGACACATCTTTTCCCTCATAAGATTCTTGGCGAAATGGCCTAATTCTCCCAGATAAATATTGGCGAACAGCTGGGAAGTGAGGTTGCCGATCGGTATCCCTTTCCCGTCTCCGGAAAAAGAGCTTCCCAAAATTTCCTTGATCAGCCGCAACGCCATTTTATCCCCTATCTTCTTTTCGATCAGAGAAATAAGGATACCGTGGTCGATACTGTCGAAATATTTGAAAATATCGCATTTATAACAATACAATCCGGCTCCTTTTTTCAAAAAAGATTTTAATCTCTTGACCGCCCGGTGCGTCCCCTTGCCTTTCCGGCAGGCGTACGAATCGAAGGTAAAGGTCCTGTCGAATATCGGCTCGATAATATTGCACAAGGCGTGATGGACGACCCTGTCCCTGAAATCGGGCGCCTTGATCGTCCTTTTCTTCGAATCCCGGACAATAAACTCTTTGTATCCGCCGTGCCTGTAAGACCCGTCTGCCAGATTCTTCTTTATCCTAAAAAGGTTTTCTTCAAGATTGAAAGAAAACCTTAAAACATCCTTTTTATATCTCTTACTCTTCCTGGCCTTAAGATAGGCAAGATGGATGTTTTCAAAAGAAGAAATCCGATCAAACAGATTATTGAAAGATTTCATGGCGATCGCCTATTGGCCCC
Organism: Minisyncoccota bacterium; assembly: GCA_041650235.1. Classification (GTDB taxonomy): domain Bacteria; phylum Patescibacteriota; class Minisyncoccia; order Minisyncoccales; family Minisyncoccaceae; genus UBA2211. Next base: position 987 of record JBAZLP010000036.1, on the reverse strand, counting down.
GGCCCGATTGTTCGGCAAAAACCTACCAAACCAAGCCGGGGGTACAGGCTTAATATTTTCCCTTTCTTTGAAACAAATACTCGGGAAGGAACAGAATCAGTAGTTGATATGCGGCTCTCAGTCTGCGTCCTTGAACGCAAGATTCCGGCCCGAAACAAAAGAACTACCGGGCGCAGCGGAAACCGATGTTCGTGTTCGCATTCGCAGGACCGTTGTTCAAATTCAGAGCGAACACCCCGGCGTTGGACCCATTGTTCCAATTGCCGCCGCGGATGAAGGCGAACAATTCCGTTTCGCGATTCTATCCCTGCCCAAATATATTTTGATTTTAAACAAGCGACTTCTGCCAGCCACCGATTAGCTTTCCGGCCTCAACCGCCTTTTCGCTGAAAACGCCGTAGCTCTTGATGCTCACAAACTTCAGATCTTTGGCCAGCCGAACCAAGATTTTAAGCATATCCAGCTCTGCGCTCATTTCTTCGGCTAAGTCTCGGTTCTTGGTTTTTTGAAAATTGATTCTGGCGGCATGCCTGACTATTTCTATCATGCACTTCTCAATCTGTTCGGCAAGAAGAAATTTCTCGCTTTTGGGAAACCTGTTCAATATCGGATGAAGCCACAAAAACAAATCGTATACTTTTTGGAACAGAATTAAATCGTTGTATTCCTTCATCTTATTATATCATCTTCTCTCTCCTCCTTTAAGCGCCTTGGCCGGGCCCGCTTTAAGCGGCCCCGTCCGCCAGATTGCCAGGGACTACCGGGCGCAGCGGAAACCGAGGGTCGTGTACGCATACGCAGGACCGTCGGCCAAATTCAGAGCGAACACCCCGGCGTCGGACCCACTGTCCCACTTGCCGCCGCGGCGGAAGGCGCGCTCGGAGGTATATGTGCTCTGGTAATATATCCGTCCCGATCCGGTCGAACCGTTTAAGGAAGTGTTTTTAGGGCCGACCATTCCGTATGACAAAGTGTTTCCCCAGTTGG
>JBAZLP010000035.1:0-3817 GCA_041650235.1 Minisyncoccota bacterium | reverse complement strand
AGGCACGTGATGAACATTACAGACGTGGGACACTTGACTTCCGATTCCGACTCTGGAGAAGACAAGCTCGAAAAAGGAGCGAAGAAGGAAAGGAAGACCGTCTGGGAGATTGCCCAGTTCTATACGGATTTCTTCCAAAAGGACCTGAAATCATTAAATATCATCGATCCGACAATCTGGGTCAAGGCGACCGACACCATCGCCGATCAGATAGAGCTGATCAAGGAGCTGGAAAAGAAAGGATATACGTACGTCATCAAGGACGGAGTGTATTTCGACACATCGAAACTTGAGACATACGGGAGACTATGGGGAGAAGGAGAAAGGAAGGAAGCCAAAGCGAGAATAGAAGAAGTCAAGGAGAAAAAGCACAACAGCGACTTCGCTTTGTGGAAATTCAGCCCCGAAAACGAAAAGAGGCAGATGGAGTGGGATTCTCCCTGGGGCAAGGGTTTCCCCGGCTGGCATACCGAGTGCGTGGTTATGGGGTCCAAGAACCTGGGAATTCCCTTTGATATCCATTGCGGAGGGATAGACCACGTCTTCATCCACCACACCAACGAAATCGCCCAGGCCGAAGCGGCATATGACAAGCCATTGGCCAATTACTGGATGCACGGAGAGTTTCTCAACCTCAAAGAAGGAAAGATGTCTAAATCGCTCGGAAACATTGTTACCCTCCAGACATTAACCGAGAAAGGGGTTTCCCCTCTCGCCTACCGTTACCTCTCTTTGAACACCCACTACAGGACCAAGCTGTTCTTCAGCGACGAGAGCATCGAATTCGCCGAGACCAGCTTGAACAAGCTGTATGACAAGGTGGCCGAACTGATGCAGGGAGAGAAAACAAGCCACTCGAATAAATACGAAGAATACCAGAATAAGTTCAAGGAATTCGTGAATGACGATCTGAACATTCCTTCCGCTCTGGCTATGACCTGGGACATGCTAAAAGACAAAGACCTTTCCGATTCGGAGAAATACGACCTCCTTATCGATTTCGACAAGGTCTTCGGATTAAGCCTTTCTTCAATCGAACCGAAAAAAGAAACTGATTCCGAATTCCTGGTCAAAACGACAAAAGACGGCATACCCGTCTGGACGAGTGACATTTCTATCGTTTCCGGAGAAGTGATGGGAATGATAAAGAATAGGAACGAGGCGAGGAAGAACAAGGAATGGGACAAGTCCGACGAGCTGAGGAAAAAGATAGAAGAAAAAGGATGGCAGGTCGAAGATTCGGGAGAGAAGACAGTCATCAAGAAGATATAGCAAGACCCCGCAGAGATGCGGGGTTTTTAATAAAAAAGAAGGGCTTAACGAAATTATTTTTCAATAATTTGCCCTTCGCACGTTTTCAAGAGTTGTGACCGACCATCGCAGCATATATGTTTATATTTTTATTTCCTGCATGATGCTGTCCGGGGGTATGGTGATTTCCGTCCAGTAGTCATTGTCAGTTTTTTCTGGAGCACCGTTGAACAGGAGGTTTATAGGGAAAGATGAAGTGTCCCTATAATAATATGATTTATAGCTGGTTATCCTTCCCCCTCCATCCATTCTGTTGGGATAGACATGAACTTTAGGTGTTTTTTGGATAAGGCCTTGTATGAATTCCGGGCCTTGCATGTAGCCGTAAATGTAATAAAATGTCCCGTCAACGCTTCCGCAACCCAAGTAGAACGTTCCGCTCGAAGCGACAGCTCCCCGCAGGGCGACCAGATTAATACTTCCCGTTTCTACGGTTTGCACCGTGGCTGGTATGAAGGGATATGCGAGAATAAATATTATTCCCATCACAATAAACGCAACGATTGCTAAGGCCTTTGGTTCGCCCCAATAATCTTTTGTGCAGTAGATATATACCGCTAGGCCGCACCAGATAGAAATCAGGAGAGGCATGAATCCTGTCAAGAAAAAGGATATGATCAAAACAAGCAGGAACCACCAGAGGTTAATTTTTTTTCCAGCTTTTTTCGTCGCAATGCCGAAAATTAGTGCTGCTACGATTGGTATGATAATGCCAATGAACCATTCCATAAGAATTCTCCAGCCAAAATTAATAATTTTGGTTAGCCAAAATATAACCTATCTATAAGAGGTTGTCAATTAATCAATTTTATTTTCTAGAAGCTGTAGAATTAGAGCTTAGTTCGCATTCTCTATAAAATTCAAGCACCTGATCGGCTATCTTTTCCCAGGAGTATTTTTTAACCTCTTCCAGTCCCCACTCCCCCGCTTCTTTCCTCAACTTTTCATCTCCGATAAACCTTTCCAATACTTCGGTCAATCCCGGGACATCCTTGGGCTCGGCGAAGAAAGCCTCCCCTCTCGTTCCCCTCATCAATTCCTTGTATCCGGAGTTGGCGAAACCGCAGACGGGCTTTCCCGAAGCCATAGCTTCCAATAAGACGATGCCGAAGCTCTCTCCGAAGATAGCTGGGCTGCAATAGATGTCCGCGGAAGCAAAATACAGCGGAACCGCTTCTCCGCTCCGCTCTCCCTCCCAGCAGACTTCTTTGAGATTATTCTCTTCCGCATACTTTTTGCACTCTTCCTTTAAAGGCCCGTCCCCGACTATGATCAATCTTAGATTATCATGTTTTTCTTGAAGATTTTTGTATGCCTCGAGTAGATAGATCAGCCCTTTCCTTTCTTCCAATCTTCCGAGAAAAAGGATGTTTATCTTCCCGTCATCGAATTTTTCCAGTTTAGGGACGGAAGGATTGAATTCATTCAAATCGATTCCGTTCGGTATGACCTTTTTCAATCCTTCGAAATTCTTGAACACGTTGAGATTGAAGGAAGCCACCCCTATCACCCCCTTAACCTTCCTGTTGATTGTCTTTGACAGGATTTCGATGCTTTTTTCCATGAGCGGATTGGTTTCCATGTTCGCGTGGAAAGTGATGACATTCAAGGCATCGGATTTTTCCAATATCTGCATGGCCGAAGGGACGATGAAGTTATGGAAATGGAGTACGTCGAATTTCTCCCTTTTCAGGACTTTTCCTATGGACAAGGGATTGAAATTAATACAAAGGTCGCCCTGCGTCCCGGCTACATTGACCGGAATCGAGGTTCCCAAGAGTATTATATTCCCCTCTTCCTTCTCCTCCTTGCTCCTCCGGGGAACGATTATTTTTGTCTCTATCCCTCTTTTTTCCAATTCGCGGGAAAGCCCCAGTATATGGTTCTTCACCCCTCCGGGATTGGCAAAAGAATGGAAAGAAACTAAGCCGATTTTCATGGTTTGACGTTTGATTTTTAGTTTGCTACATTATACTTAATGAATGGCGAAATATCAAATACAAAGATTCCTCCCCAGGACATAGAGGCGGAGAAAAGCCTTCTCGGCTCCCTCATGCTCGACAAGGAAGCGATTACCAAAGTCGCCGATATTTTGCACGACGAGGATTTCTACAAGCGTAACCACCAATATATCTACCAGGCCATAGAGGACCTATTTGTAAAAGGCGAGCCCATCGACCTGATTTCCGTCTCTTCCAAACTTAAAGAAAGGAACCAGCTGGAGAATGTCGGAGGTACCGCCTACCTGACCGAACTCATCAATACCGTCCCCACGGCGAGCCACATCATGGCCTACGCCAAGATAGTCCAGAAGAAAAGGATATTGAGGGATTTGATCGGGGCCGGACAGGATATCGGACTCATGGGATACAAGGAAGAAGAGGATTCCGACGAACTGTTGGACTCGGCCGAGAGGAGGATATTCAGCATCACCCAAAAGAACCTGACCCAGACCTTCTTGCCCATAAAGCCTTTCCTGGAAGAGGCCTTTGAGAGAATAGACAGG
>JBAZLP010000034.1:0-4128 GCA_041650235.1 Minisyncoccota bacterium | reverse complement strand
GGAGTACTATAACAACGAGAGGCATCAATGGAGCATACAAAAAATGACTCCTGTGGCATACAGGAATCATCTCTTGTTAAGCGTTTAGGTGTTTTTATTCCGTGTCCGCTTAATGGGGTACAGATCACTTCCGGGGCGGCTTTATTATTCGACTTCTATCTTCTTATTTTTGGCCCTTTCTATCTTGGGCATCCTTACCGTCAGTATCCCGTCTTTGACCTTGGCATCGATCTTAGAGGTATCGATTTCTCTCGGCAAGATTATTTCTTTTGAGAACGATCCCCAGTAGCATTCCTTGAGGAAGTATCTTTTGTCTTTGTCCTTGCACGGATCCTCCCTTTCTCCCTTGATGACCAAGATGTCGTTATCCAATGAGACGTCGATCTGGTTGTTCTTGATGCCCGCTATGGCCGACTGGACGATCAGCTCCTTGTCGGTCTCATATACGTCCACGACCAATTGCCCGTGAGGAGAATCCCATTTCTTTTTTTCTTGTTTGGGTTCGGTGTTTTCTTTTGCCATGCTATATTTTGCAAACCCCCTTTAATTTTTTAATCTGTTTCAACAGGAAAGACAAGACCATGAAAAGTACGAATACTATTAAGAGGGAATAGAGGGTCGAATTTCCCCATTCGCTGGTTGTCTCCTTTATTATAGACGATTCCATGAAAAAGTTAAAGAAGGCGTGGGTTGCGATGGCTATAATGAATCCGATCGATATCAGGGTGCGCCTCCACCTGGTCTGGTAGAAGGCAAGGGCGATGAAGAGCCCTATCGTTGCCGAAGCCAGGGCGTGGAGGAGGGTTGAAGAGAGGAATCTGCCCAATGCGAGGATAAGGGGATCGGACATCATCAGGAACTTTTGGTTGCAGAAGACGATTACGTTTTCGGCGGTGGCGAATCCCAGGGCCGCCACGATCATATATATGGGAATGTCTATCGGTTCGTCTATTTCCGAGCTCTTCATGACCGAATAGCGGGCCGCCATGTACTTGAACATCTCTTCGACTAAGGCGATGACGAAAATGCCCTTGATTATGAGGTATGTCTTCTGGGGAAGGTCAAGGGTCTTAAGCTCGGCTAAAAGGAGCATTTCGAATACTATGACCGGTATGGAGACCAGCATCCCGGCGATGAAGACCTTGATTATCTGTTTTCTCGGTTCGGGCACGACGTCTTTTTTCAGATAGTAGAACAGCCAGATCAGTCCGGGCAATACGGCGAGAACTATATAGAAGAATATGTTGTTATCCATTTATTTTAAGATTTGAATCGGGTTTTAATTTTTGCCAGGCTGTTCTTTTGGCGTTTTTGGAGATCAATGCGGCAAGCCCTATCATTGAAGCGTTGTCAGTCGAGAAGCGGGGAAGGGGAACGATGCAGTTAATCTTTTCCTTTTTACAGAGCTTCTTGAATTCTTTGGCTATCTCCTTGTTGGCCGAGACCCCTCCTCCCAGGATAATTGACTTGGCCTTGAGATCCCTGGCCGCTCTCATAGTCTTTGAAGTGAGGACATCGGTTATCGATCTCTGTATCTCATGGGCCATTTCCACAATATATTGTTTTGAAGCTTTTTCTTTTTCGCTCCTTTTTTTGAAGTCGTACAAAACAGCGGTTTTCAATCCGGAGAAGCTGAAATCGTAATTCTTTTCCCGGATCATGGGGCGGGGAAGGGAGATATTGAATACGGGCTTTTTGAACTCTTTGGCCTTTTTGGATATGTTCGGCCCTCCGGGATAGGGCAATCCCAGAATCCTCGCTGTCTTATCGAAGCATTCTCCGGCTGCGTCATCTTTGGTTTCTCCGACAATTTTGTATTTGCCTATTTCTTCCATGTATACAATCTGGGTGTTGCCTCCGGACACGACCAGGGCGACTGCCGGGAATTCTATTTTTTCAATCGGGGAAAGCCAGCTGCTCAAGATATGCCCCTCGATGTGGTTGACCTTTGTCACGGGGATGTCCCAGTAGAAGGAGAGGGCTCTCGCTAGATTGACTCCGGTGTACAGGCAGGGTTCCAGGCCGGGGCCGGCGGTAACGGCGATTGCGTCTATATTGGGAATGTCGTATTTTTTCAGGAACTCCTTGAGGTCGGCGAAAAGCTCCTTGTTCCTTTCGAGCATCTTTTCAAGCTTCAATGTTTTTTTAAGGTTCAATCCTTTTTTATTTTCCTTGAGCAGCTTCGACCCCTTGAGCGTCTTTAAGAGCAGGGGAACGAGCGCCTTCTGGTGCTCTCTCTTGGCCAGAGCCGGAAAAACCCCTCCGTAGGGGGAATGGACTTCGTTCTGGGAAGAAACGTTTTCGGAAAGGATTTCGAAATCGGAAAAGGAATAGTGCTTTTTCTTCTTTTCCGCGTTAATCACGCTTATCCCCGTATCGTCGCAACTCGTTTCGATTGCAAGTATTGTCATATTGACATCAGCCGAACTATTGACTAGATTGTATAAGAAAAAAAGAGTTTCGGCAAATGGTTGACTAAAACGTTTTTTGAGTTTATATTATAACTATACTTTTTAACGACATGACAAACAAAAACACAGCAATATCGCTTCTGTTAATAGTGGTTCTGGCAATCGTCGCCGGAATTTTTTGCTATCCCGGCCCTTACAACCAGGCGGTAGATAATATCAATTCGAAATATAACTGGAAGATATGGCATTTTCCGGCAACCGATTTCAAACTGGGTCTCGACCTGAAAGGGGGAGTCCATCTGGAGTACCAGGCCGATTTGAGCCAGATAGGGGACAAGGATAAGTCGGAAGTGATGGACGGACTCCGGGACATAATCGAGAGAAGGGTTAACATCTTCGGCGTGACCGAACCGGTCGTGCAGGTATACGGATCTGACAGGATCGCCGTCGAGCTTCCCGGGGTGGAGAGTATCGATTCGGCTATCTCTTGGATCGGAGCGACACCGTTGCTCGAATTCTACGAACAGAAATCACAGGAAGAAATAGACAAGATCGATGCCAAGAGGGAAGAGCTGAAGGATAAGAAGACCTTGGAAGAGGTCCAGAGCGTTGCCGACTGGGAGCTCGCTTTTGCGAATCCTTACCAGAAGACTGAATTGACCGGAAGATACTTGAAGAAGGCGTTATTGAATTTCGACCAGACCACATACGCTCCGATAATCAGTCTGGAGTTCAACGATGAGGGAGCTAAATTATTCGAGTCAGTCACCGAAAGGAATGTCGGCAAGACCATCGCCATCTATCTGGACGGCAAATCTATCGTTGACACCAACGGAGACGGGCAGATAGACGATTTGGATCTGTATGCTCCGAGGGTTGATGAGAAGATCAGCGGAGGGAGCGCAGTCATCACCGGACAGACCGACGTCAAGGCGGCCAAATTGCTGGTCCAGAGGCTGAACCAGGGCGCTTTGCCCGTTCCTCTCGGGGAGCCTATCGCCCAGAAGAAGATCGGACCGACACTGGGAGCCATTTCTTTGAACAACGCCGTCTGGGCGGGAATATACGGCCTCCTGGGCATAATCATATTCTTGGTCTTATTCTACCGACTGCCCGGTTTGCTGGCCTCATTGGCTCTTGTCGCATACTGTCTCATATTCCTTTCTTTGATTAAGTTGATTCCTATCACCCTGACTCTGGCCGGCATCGGAGGAGTCATCCTTTCGATCGGAATGGCGGTTGATGCCAACATTCTCATATTTTCGAGGATGAGGGAAGAACTGAAAGCGGGCAAGGATGTTCTGGCGAGCATAGTCGAAGGTTGCGAGCGAGCATGGCCTTCGATCAGGGACGGCAACTTCACCACCCTCATCGTCGCCCTCATACTTTATTTCCTCGGAACCAGCTTCATCAAGGCTTTCGCCTTCGCCCTGATCTTGGGTATATTGATAAGTATGTTCTCGGCGATGGTCATTTCCAGGATTTTCCTCGAATTCGTCGCCAAGAGCAGATTAGGAAAGGTTAAATGGCTGTGGTCATAAAAATATGAATTTTCTAAAATACACCAAAATATATTTCGCTTTGGCGGTGATAGCTGTCGGATTGAGCTTGTACGCCATCTTCGCTTTCGGCCTCAATATGGGAATTGATTTTGAAGGAGGAAGCTCGATCAATGTTTCATACAAGAACGACAGGCCGGGGGTGGAACAGATAAGGA
>JBAZLP010000033.1:0-4633 GCA_041650235.1 Minisyncoccota bacterium | reverse complement strand
CCTGTCGATCTGTATGTCGGCGGGGCCGAGCACGCCGTTCTCCACTTATTGTATTCGCGTTTTTGGCACAAGTTCATGTATGATCTGAAAATAGTTTCGACGCAAGAGCCCTTCCATACTTTGAGGAATGTGGGATTGATAATGGCTCAGGACGGGCAGAAGATGTCGAAGTCGAAAGGCAACGTCATCGCTCCCGATGATATAATCAACGAGTTCGGAGCCGATACGTTGAGGTGCTACGAGATGTTCATGGGACCTTTCGGAGAAGCTATCGGCTGGAATCCCCAGGGAGTGAGGGGGGTCAACAGGTTCTTGCTGAAGCTTTGGGATATATTTTCGGAATGCAATAACGAGAAGAGTTCGAAAGAGGTCGCTATAGAGACGAATAAGCTTATAAAGAAAGTCACGGAAGATCTGGGAAAGATGAAGTTCAACACGCCCATAGCTTTCTTCATGGAATTCATGAACTTCGTTTCCGAGAGGAAAGAAGAATTGGGAAATAAGGAGATAAGGAAGATATTGGTGATCCTTTCTCCTTTCGCTCCTCATCTCTGCGAAGAGCTCTGGCAGATCATTGTAGAGAAGGGAAGCATCATGTCGGAGAAGTGGCCCGATTTCGATCCGGAGATGGTCAAAGAAGAAAAGGCTTCTATCGTCATCCAGGTCAACGGCAAATTGAGAGAAAGGATGGAGGTTGATTCGGGGATATCGAGGAAGGAGGCCGAGAAGATGGCGCTCGAAAACGAGAGGGTCAAGAAATGGATTTCGGGGAAAGAAATAGCGGAAGTGTTCTTCGTGCCCGATAAGCTTATAAACATAGTTGTAAAATAACATGTGCGGAATAGTCGGATATATCGGGAATAAAGAGGCCTCGCCCATACTTCTTGCGGGATTGAAGAGGCTCGAATACAGGGGCTACGACAGCTACGGCTTTTGCTTTTTGAACGAGGGAGGCAACCTCCTTTTCAAGAGGGTGGGAAAGATAGAAAATACGGAAAAGGAATTCCTGGACGGAGAGTTCAAGGGGCAGGTCGGAATAGGGCACAGCCGCTGGGCGACTACCGGTTTGGTAACGGAAGAGAATGCTCATCCCCACTGCGACTGCAAAGGGGAGATTTTCGTCGTCCATAACGGCATAGTCGAGAATTATAAGGAATTGAGAGAGGGATTGATCAAGGAGGGACACAAGTTCAAGTCTGAGACCGATACCGAAGTGATCGCCCATCTTATCGAGAAATACTACAAAAATGTTTTGGAAGAAGCGGTGGCAAGAGCCCTTGATGATGTGAGGGGAACATACGGCCTGGCTGTCATTTCTTCCAGGGAGCCGGACAAACTCGTTGCCGCAAGGATGTCTTCTCCATTGATCATCGGAGTGGGGGCGGACGAGTTCCTTGTCGCTTCCGACCCTTCGGCGGTAATCACGAGGACGAGGCAGATAGTCAATCTGGACGACGGGGAAATTGCTGTTTTAAAAAAAGACGGCTTCTGCATCTTCAAGGAAGAAAGGGAGAAGAAAAAAGAGATAGAGACGGTCGAGTGGAGTATCGAGCAGGCGGAAAAGGGAGGATACGAGCACTTCATGCTTAAAGAGATAATGGAAGAGCCCGCTGTCATTGAAGACGCGATGAGGGGGAGGTTGCTGTCCGACGAAGGGATGGTCAAATTGGGTGGCCTTGAAGGAGTCGAGGACCGCTTGAGGAAGATAGACGATCTTACCTTGATCGGCTGCGGCACCGCTTCGTATGCCTGTAAAGTCGGAGAATACATGCTTGAGGAATACGCCGGCATACCGTCTTCGGCGGATATGGGTTCGGAGTTCAGATACAGGAAGCCGATCATAGGAAAAGGGAGCGCCGCTTTATTCGTTTCCCAGTCGGGAGAGACGGCTGATACTCTGGCCGCTTTGAGGGAAATGAAAGCCAAGGGAGTTCTGACTCTGGGGGTAACGAACGTGGTCGGTTCTTCCCAGGCGAGGGAGACCGATGCCGGAGTGTATACCCGTTCCGGTCCCGAAATAGCCGTGGCTTCGACCAAGGCGTTTTTAGGGCAATTGACTACGCTTGCCATGATTACCGTTTATCTGGGTCGTCAGAGGGACATGTCTCTGGTTATGGGAAAAAGGATTATCTCCGAGCTGATGAGTATTCCCCGCCTGGCCGAAAAGATACTGGAACAGAAGGAAGAGATAAAGAGGATAGCCGAGAAATACAACAAGTACCGCGACTTCTGGTTCATCGGGAGGAAATATAATTATCCCATCGCCATGGAAGGGGCTTTGAAGCTGAAAGAGATATCATATGTCCATGCCGAGGGCGTGGCCGGAGGAGAATTGAAGCACGGACCCCTGGCCCTGGTCGATGAAAACTGTCCGACTATCGCAATCTGTCCTTCCGACTCCGTTTACGAGAAGATGGTTGCGAACATCGAAGAGGTGAAGGCGAGGAAGGGTCCGGTTATCGCGATTGCGACCGAAGGCAATGAGGAGATAAAGAAAATCGTTGACGATGTCATATATATTCCGAAAACATTGGAAATGCTGACACCCATACTGTCTGTAATTCCGCTCCATCTGTTCGCATATTATTTCGCCGATTCTCTGGGAAGGGACATAGACAAGCCGAAGAACTTAGCCAAGAGCGTAACTGTAGAATAATGGATAAATTATCCAAAATAGCGTTCACACTGATCGAGCTCTTGGTGGTCATAGCCATCATCGGTATTTTGTCGGGTCTCATTATCGTCACCATGAACGGAGTGACGGCTAAGGCGAATATCGCCAAAAGCCAGGTATTTTCCAATTCATTAAGAGATGCATTGATGCTCAATTTAGTTGCTGAATTCAAGCTTGACGAAGGTTCCGGTTCTTCGGCCGTCGATAATTGGGGTAATCGCACGGGAACTCTTTCCGGTTTTGACAGTACGGCGGCAAAGGCCGGAGACACTTCATCTTCCGGCTGGATGGGTTCTTCCAATTGCGTTTCGGGAACGTGCCTGAGGTTCGACGGGGTCAACGATTATGTCGCTACCGGTTTTTCCTATCCCTCCGTCACAAAAATGACCATTGAAGGATGGTTTTATCCGACAAGCTACTCGAACATTAACACTTCCTCCGCCATCGCCGGAGTGAACAGCTATTATTATTTTTGGCAGTATTACGATGCTTATCCCAGGTCATGGGTTATAGAAGTATATAATGACGGAACTAGGAGGTTTTCCGATATATCATTGGATCTGGTTCCTCTCAATACCTGGAGCCATATAGTTCTAACTTATGACGGCAATGTTATTTCCGCATACAGGAACGGGGTCGTTTATTCGACCAAGACGGTGGGAGCCGTTACTATTCCAGCCTTGAGTTCGGGAACTTTCAGGATCGGGGCTCCTGGATATTTCGGTGCCATCGACGGAGTCAGGTTCTATGATTTTTCGGTGCCGATTTCCCAAATTAAGGAATTATACTATTCCGGTTTGAATAACTTGTTAATCAGCGGGAGCATATCTAAAGAAGAGTATTCATCGAGAATCAATGATTATGTCTCGAATAATTAGAAAAGCATTTACCTTGATCGAGTTGCTGGTGGTTATAGCCATCATCGGTATTTTGTCCGGTCTTATCGTCGTCACCATGAACGGAGTGACGGCTAAGGCGAATATCGCCAAAAGCCAGGTATTTTCTAATTCTTTGAGAAATGCCTTGATGCTTAATCTGGTTTCGGAGTGGAAACTGGACGGCAATGGGAATGATTCCTGGAGCGGAGGAAACAATGGAACTTGGCATGGTTCCGGAGGGGGAACGAATACATCCGCTAATTACCGTCCTTCTTCCGAATGCATTTTCGGACAGTGCCTTAGTTTCGATGGTACCGATGATTATTTAGATTTTGGCGCCGGAACTAATTTAGATATTGCTAATGAAATAACAGTTTCTGTATGGGTCTATCCTATGTACTCTGGAGCAAACGAGCAGTTGATTTATTATAAAGGTGGTCCTGGTTTTACTTCTTCTGGAGGAATTAGAATAGGTACGAAAAATGGATCGTTCAGAGTTCTATTCTGGGATGGAGCTAATAGCCGCAATATAGCAGACATATCTTATGTCATTAACAACTGGTATAGTCTGGTTTTTACGGGCAGAAAAGGTGACTCAATGAGAGCTTATTTGAACGGATCTTTGTGTCCGACTACTTCTTCCTTTACCGATGGAATAGGTGCAAGCGGTGTTAATTTATCCATAGGCTGCAGTTCGGGAGCGTATTGTTTTTATGGGCTGATTGATGATAGCAGGGTTTTTAATGCTGTTCTTCCAGTTTCTAAAATCGAAGAACAATACTATACCGGACTGAATGGTTTATTGATTAGTGGGGGTATATCTAAAGAAGAGTATTTATCGAGGGTCGGAAGCGATTTTGCCAAGAACTGATGATGTAGTATAATGGGTAATATGGAAAAGAAAGATTATTTAATCGTAATAGGAGGGGCGGCTGGACAGGGATCAAGGAGAGCCGGCCTCATCATCGCCAAGCTTTTCAACAATCTTGGCTATAACGTATACATATACGAGGATTACCAGTCCCTAATCAAAGGCGGACACAATTTTTCGTCGATCAGGGTTTCTTCGGAAAAGAATCCT
>JBAZLP010000032.1:0-4831 GCA_041650235.1 Minisyncoccota bacterium | reverse complement strand
GTATCGCCCCATGGCGATGCGTCTCCGGTAAAGGATGTCGATCAATTGTATGAAGGAAAAATCCTTAAAGACGACCTCACGATCATCGGTGTGTGCGAGTTCTATGCCGGTCCGGCAAAAGAGAGCACAACGCTCTCTTTGGGAGAGAGGATTGCTCGTATTGATCCGCATGGAATGCTGATAAAACCGATAAGACACTTTGTCGCTCCCGGACATGGTTATCGAGTCGGCCAAAGGCTGGACAGACTTCCCGAAGGCTCAATGCCGGTCGACTTATTTTTCGCAGCCCACGGGTTGTCGAATCAGGAGTTAGGTGAATTCAGCCTACCTCCCTTTTTTATTGCTTTATAATTTTCTAACTGGTATAATTTATCTAAGATAATAATAACTTAAATATATGATGGGATACGTTGTTAACATAGAGAAAGCGTCACTGGAAAACAACAATTTCAGAAAGGTTCTGTATACCGCCAAGAACAGCCAGTTGGTGGTAATGAGTTTGTTACCCAATGAGGATATAGGGGAAGAAGTTCACACCTTGGATCAGTTCATCAGGATTGAGGAGGGAAAAGGAAAAGCCATCCTGGACGGAGTTGAGCACGACATCGAGGCCGAATGGGCTGTCGTCATTCCGGCCGGAACAAAACACAACATTATAAACACTTCACCCGACAGCAAGATGAAACTGTACACCATCTATACTCCTCCAGAACACCAGGACGGAGTGGTCAGGGCAACCAAGCAGGATGCCGAGAACCAGCCCGAAGAATACGACGGAAAGACGACGGAATAATCCATGTCCAGGAAAACGCTGACGATAATAATCTTAGCTTTGGCCATTGTTTTGGCCGTTTTCCTATATTATAAGAATACCCGGATAGAGATAAACGATCCCTTAAATGCTACATACATCATAGAGGGGGAAGGGGCGGTCTTGAAAGACGGTAAATCGGAAACACAGATAGTGCCCGGATCGGCTTCAAGGGAAATAACTTCCGTTCTGTGGGCTCCGACCAAGGGCGACCTTGATTCTGACGGAACAGACGATTATGTCATGATTCTGGCCAGAAATTCGGGAGGCAGCGGGACATTTTATTATCTCGTTGCGGGATTGAGTTCTAAAAACGGCATTGTCGGAACTAACGGAATCCTCCTCGGGGACAGAATTGCTCCGGAGAATATTTCTATAACGGACGGAATGATACTGATCAATTACGCAGAGAGGAAACCGGACGATCCGTTCACTGCCCAGCCGTCGGTGGGAGTGTCCAAATACCTGATAGTCAAAGACGGGCAACTGATAGAGAAATAGGTTGCTTTTTGCCCGTTTTTGAGGTAAAATAAGGGTGCAACAATATGGATTTTTCTGAACTAAAAAACAACGCGGAAAAAGAGTTGGAGAGGATTGCTGATTCAAAAGAATTGAAGGAATTTTCCGATAAATATCTGGGAAAGAAAGGGGAGATAAGGAAGTTCTTCTCTTTCGTCAAAGACCTGGCCTTGGAAGAAAAGAAGGTTTTGGGAAGGGAAATAAACGAGTTCGCTTCTTTATTGGAAGAAAAGGTCTTGGAGATGCAGAAGGAAATGAAGAAAGCGGAAAAAGAAAAGACAGAAGAAAAAGTGGATATTTCCGCTCCGGGAAAAATCGTTGAAACGGGCCACCTCCATCCCATTACTCAGGTAATGAGGGAGGTGGAATATATCTTTGAAAGGCTGGGATTTTCCGTAGTTGAAGGGCCGGAAGTCGAGGACGAATGGCATAATTTCGATTCCTTGAACATTCCCGAAGGGCACCCGGCAAGAGATGCCTTGTCTCTGGGCAAGACCTTTTACCTCAAGAACGGAAAGCTGTTAAGGAGCCAGACATCTTCGGCCCAGGTGAGGTATATGAAGAAGATGAAACCGCCGATAAAGATTGTTATTCCGGGAAGGGTGTACCGATACGAGACGACCGACGCTTCGCACGAAATCAATTTCTATCAGATTGAAGGTTTCTACGTTGACGAAAACGTCACGGTGGCCAATCTGAAGGCTGTCCTCCAGAAATTTTTGGAATTGTTCTTCAAGAGAAAAGTGGAGATACGATTGAGGCCCAGTTATTTTCCTTTCGTCGAGCCGGGATTCGAGGTTGATATGCGTTGCGAGGTTTGCGGAGGGGAAGGATGCTCGGCCTGCAAGAGAACGGGCTGGGTGGAGATATTGGGAGCGGGCATGGTCCATCCGAACGTAATCAAAAACGGAGGACTCGACCCCAAGAAGTACAAAGGGTTCGCCTTCGGTATGGGCATAGACAGGCCGACGATGATGAAATACAAGATTAACGACATCAGATTGTTCCATTCGGGAAACCTTAAATTCTTAAAACAATTTTAAAATGACGGTATCGTATAACTGGCTCCAATCATATTTCAAAAGCCCCTTGCCCAGGCCGGAAAACCTGGCCGAGATTTTGACTATGCACTCGTTTGAAGTCGAATCGGTCGAGAAGAAAGGCAACGATTACGTTTTGAATATAGATGTGCTTCCGGACAGGGCCGGAGACTGTCTGTCCCATCTGGGAATAGCGAGAGAGCTGTCAGCCCTTTTGGACAAGAAGATGACCGTTCCTTCTTTCAAGTTGAAGGAGAATAAAGAGAAGATTAAGGACTATCTTTCAGTCAAAGTGGAGAGCAAGGATTGCCTGAGATACACGGCAAGAGTTATGACTAACGTTAAGGTAAAGCCGTCGCCCAAGTGGCTCAAGGAGCGCCTTAATGCTTGCGGCCAGAATTCGATAAACAACGTGGTTGATGCCACGAACTACATTATGCTTGAGACGGGCCAGCCCCTCCATGCTTTCGACTATGAAAAAACGGGAAAGGAAATCATCGTCAGGAAGGCTAAAAAAGGAGAAAAGCTTTTGACCTTGAGTGACAAGGAATACGTCTTAGATGAAAACGTTCTACTGATCGCCGACTCTAAGAAGGCACTGGCTTTGGCCGGGATAAAAGGAGGAAAGAGCGCCGAAATAACGGAAAAGACGGAAACCATCGTATTGGAATCGGCCAACTTCAACCACAAGCTCATTTCCCAGACGGCCAGGAGATTGAATCTGAGGACGGACGCTTCGATCAGGTTCGAGAACAACATAGATCCGAATCTGACCGAAGAGGCTATCGACAGGGTTGCCGCATTGATTTCTGATTTGAGCGGAGCCGAAATAGTTTCGGGAAAGATCGATGCATACAAAGAAAAATTGAAACCTTGGGCAATCAAATTGAAAACGTCTGATGTCGGCCGATTGATCGGAGTCGATATTTCCAAAACGGAAATTACAAAGATTTTGGGCAAGTTGGGGTTCGGGGTCAAGATTGCGGGAGAAATCCTGACCGTTAAGGTCCCCACCTTCAGGCAGGATGTGACAATACCCGAAGGCGTAATCGAAGAAGTCGGAAGAGTGTACGGATATAACAAGGTTCCCCTTAATCTGCCTTGCTTCTCCGAGCCGGCCTTGAGGAACGACGATATTTTCTGGCAGAACAGGACTAAGGACTACATGAAGGAGCTCGGGTTTGTCGAATCATATAACTATTCTTTCATTGGCGACGAAGAGGAGGCGGTCTTCGGTCTGAAAGGAATGGAAATTTCTAACCCCGTCAGCAACTACTATAAATATTTGAGGACTACGGCTATTCCCCAGATGGCGAAGACAGTGAAAGAGAATTCCAAATTCTTCAAGGAATTGAAGGTGTTCGAGCTGGGAAAGGTGTTCTTTCCCGAAGAGAAGATGGTCTTGTCCGGAGCTGTTCTTGGCGGGAGCTTCGCTTCGGTTAAAGGATCTTTGAACGAATTATTCGACAAGCTGGGAGTGGAAAAGATATCCTTCTCTTCTATTGCAAATGATAAAATCTGGCACTCTAAGAAAACCGCGGAGATCAAAATCAAGGGGAAGACGGTCGGATATGCCGGACACCTTTCTTCGGACTTGATAGATATTCTCGGAATGGAAGACGCCGTATTCTTCGAGATCGATTTCGACCAGTTGCAAAAACAATGTTCTGAAAACAAAGAATACAAGCAGATATCATACCATCCTCCGGCCTTGAGGGATATTTCCGGAATTGTGCCCGAGGAGATCAAGGTTGAAGAGGCGGCCGAAGCCATAAGAAACAGCAGCAACAGCCTTTTGAAATCGGTGGAGGTTTTCGACGTATACAAGGGAAAAGGAATACCTTCAGACAAGAAGAGCATCTCTTTCCATCTGACCTATCAGTCGGATGAAAAGACGCTCGATGCGAAGACGATTGACGGGATGGTGTCGGACCTGCTCAATAAATTAAAACAAACCATTAATTGGGAAGAAAGAAAATAAACATATGGCAAAAGAAAAAGAAAGTTCATACAGCGCTAAAGACATATTCGTTCTGGAAGGTCTCGATCCGGTGAGGAAAAGGCCGGGTATGTATATCGGATCGACAGGACCCCAGGGGTTGCACCATTTGATATACGAAGTGGTGGATAACGCCCTGGACGAAGCATTGGGAGGATACTGCAACAAGATAGAGGTATTTCTTTTGCCGGGCAATCAGGTCAAAGTTACCGATAACGGCCGAGGCATCCCCGTCGATATCCATGCAAAGACGAAGAAATCGGCTTTGGAGACGATTATGACCACCCTCCACGCCGGAGGAAAGTTCGGAGGAGACGCATACAAGATTTCCGGAGGATTGCACGGAGTGGGTGTTTCCGTTGTCTGCGCCTTGTCCAAATACATGAGGACGGAAGTGTGCAGGGAGGGCAAAAAATATGCCCAGGAATACAAGCAGGGCAAGCCCCAGGCTCCGGTCAACAA
>JBAZLP010000031.1:0-4967 GCA_041650235.1 Minisyncoccota bacterium | reverse complement strand
GAAGTTCCTCCCGGGGTCAAAGGAGACAGGGCCCAGTCCGGAAACAAGCTGGTCACCCTTGAAACAGGAGCTAAGATAGACGCTCCCCTCTTCGTGGACGAAGGAGACGTTATCGAAATCAACACGGAAAGCGGATTGTATGTGAGAAGGGTAAATGAATAAAAGAAAACCGCCGAGAGGCGGATTTCTATTTGACGAATAAATTGCAAAAACAATGCCCGTCCCTTTCTATCTCATCCAAATGATAGATGCAGGGGCAGATTATCTTCTTGTCTTCTTCTTTGTTCCCGGACATCCTCCGGCAGGGACAGTATATTTCCCCGAAATTCTCTTTCCTCGACAAGAGGCCTTTGACGATCCCTTCGACGATAGCCCGGTTCGGATTGAGCTTGAAACCCTTGCTCTCAGCGTATTCCTCCGACCTCTTTATCAGTTTTTCCATTTCCCCGTCCATACTAGATGTGTGAATTGATCCAGCTTCTTATCTCCTCTTCGGATTTTAAGCCGATGAATTTGTCTTTAACCTGCCCTCCCACGAACAATACGACCGTGGGAATCCTGTCCACCTGGAACAAATCACCCGTTTTCGGATTCTTGTCCAAATCCATCTTATAGAACTCGACTTTGCCTTTGTATTCTTCGGAAAGCTTCTCGACGATCGGACCCAATAGCTTGCAGGGTGGGCACCATTCGGCGAAGATATCAACCAATACGGGAATATCCGAACTCTTTATCGAACTGTCAAACAGCTCGTCTGTTAGAATGTTCATTTCTTTTATCGTTTATTATATAACCATATTATATATAAAAAAGAAAAAGGAGGCAATGCTCCATCAATTTTCTGTTTGTATGACCACCTCCCGGCCAGACATTTGTTCTTCTATCGTTACCAAAGGAGATTCGACGCTCCTTGCCTTGTCGATGATGTATTGATCAGTTATCTCTTCTCCGTCGAGAAAACGGTCTCTCATCTCGAGCATGGCTGCCTTACACGGAAACATCCTTACCGCTTCGAATTTGCGGTTTATCTGTTCAATCTCCTCGTGACAATCGTCGCAGAGTTCGTCTTTGTCGTTATTGAGACAATCTCTAGGGACAAGACCCAGTTCTTTTAGCCAATTGTCTATCCATTGTGGCCAGCCGTGATGCCATCTCCACCTTTTTCGGCTTACCACACCTCTTACAATCGACCAAAGGACGATTACTGACCTTCTGGGGTTTCTTGTATTTGTCTTTCTTCTCCCGATGATTTCTTATGTCGAAGTCTAGAATCCTGAACTCTGTTCTCCGAACGATGACTCCTTTTTTCAATAAATCATCTCCAAGAGATATGACAAGAATGACGGTTCCGCGCAAAGCGCGTATTATGAACCACCTATATCTTACCCCCTTCCTGAAAACCGGTCAAATCAGTCCTCTTCTATCTGCTTTTTGATTTCCTCGAACTCGTTCTCTATCTCCTTGAACTGCTTCTTGGCCTCTTTTATTATCTCGGCCGCCTCTTTGACCTTGCTCAATCCCTCTTCCACGTCTATCTCCTCCTGCTTATCGAACCATTCGGCTATGGAAGACAATTTCTTCAAACTCTGATTAAGATTTTTTTCCTTCATATTTTTTAATCTTTTTAACTTGCGTGCTTATTATCCCGTCAAAAACCTTAAGATCGACCTCCTCTTCCGGTTTGATATCTTTAACGCTCTTGATTATCTTCTCTCCTCTGACGGCTATGCAATATCCCAGCCTCAAGTTCCTCTCCGGATTGTTGTGGGAAACCGTCTTTTCTATATTATCCAGCATCTCTCTAACCTTCCCGAAAGCGTTCTCCATCATCTTCGGAACTACGGTCCTGATTTTGTATTCCAGCATCTTGTATGCATCGATAAGCTTCTGCAATCTTCCCTCTATCTTCACGAAAAACTTGTTCGCCTTGTTCTTAGAGTCGTTGAGGGCATATGAAAAAGAACTGAAAATATCGCTCGTCCTCCTTTTTAATTCCATTTCCGCCTCCAGCCACGATTGGTTCAAAAGATTGGCCGCCGCTGTAGGAGTGGAAACCATCTTATCCGCGGACAGGGCCAATAAAGGAACATCCTTATCGTGCCCCAGAGCGGCGATTACCGGAAAAGGCAGATTGGCCGCCTCCCTGATCAATGCTTCGTTATTGAAAGCCAAGAATGACTCCAGGGACCCCCCACCTCGCATGATGACAAGAACATCCAGATTGAGCTTTTCCATCGTCTTAACGCTCGCCAAAAGGTCTTTCACCGCCTCAATCCCCTCCACTCTCGAATCGACGAACTTTATTTTGAAGCCGAACCTGCCCAGATTATTCAAAAAATCTGAAATGACCGCTCCGTTCCTGGAAGTGATTATTCCCACATTCCTGACGAACGAAGGTATTTCTCTTTTCCTTTCCAAAGAAAACAATCCTTCATCTTCCAGCTTCTTCTTCAGCTTTTCGTATTCTTTCTTCAATTCCCCCTCCCCGACCAGCTGGATCGTTTTGGCTTTGAAGCTCAAGCGCCCTGTCGGAGGATACACATCGGGGATTCCTTTGGCGATTATCTCGAGTCCCTCCCTCATCTGCACTCCGCAAATCTTGTAATCGTAGCTCCAGATGACGCAGGAAAGGACGCTCTGGTCTTTCTTGTCCTTGAGGGAGAAATAAAGATGTCCGGAAGGGCCGAATTTCATCTCGCTCACCTCTCCCACTATTCTCGCCTCGAATGAATTCAAAACGCTGTTCAGCAATTTCAGATAAGCGGAAATGGAGAACGTGTTGTTCTCCAGAAGTTCCTTTATTGCCGGTTTTCCTTTCGCTTCCATAGATTGACAAAATTTAAGCTATAAAATATACTTTAATTGTAAGCACAGGCTTACCTGATTTTGATCGAAACCCGCTTAGGCGGGTTTTTGACTACCTGATTTTTCTCTCCAATCTGTATCTGAAATCTTCCGCGTAAAATATTTCCCTTATTATCCCACTTCTCAATCCATCCTGCAATTCCCTGCCGACATGACCTCTCGCTCCGAACAAATATATCTCTTTATCATAATTACTATGGATATAATCCAATAAATAAGACATGTCTCCATCTCCGGAGAAAAGGAAAATCTTGTCGTAATTATCTCTTTCCGAAAGAATATCCACTGCCATTTCTATGTCGAAATTGCACTTCTTGACAAAACCTGATTTATAATCGCTATCTATTATATATTTAACCCGCTTCGTTACCAATTCAAACCTGTTCATAGAAGCTTTGCTCATTATCATCTTCGACCATTCGCTCATCTGAATATTCCTTTCTTCTTTTCCATAATCGGATCCGTAATAAAAACGGCGAAGGAACTGCTTCCCCAAGGAAAGATGCTTAACCAAGTTAGACAGCTCCCTTATCCCTATTTTCCACCCTAAACTTTCTTCCCATTTCTGAACATTTCCGTAATCGACCACGACCAAAGAACGATCCTTGTTTTTCTCGAATTCTTCCAAGCATTTTTTGATTTCTTTTTGATCCATAAAAATCGAAAAACGTACTATTTCTTTTCGTGCTCTATCTTAGCCATTACCGCATTTTTCCTGTAATTGCAGTAGTCGCAATCGGGATTCATTTCCGGTATCTTGTCGGACATGAGACACTCCTTGATATCTTTCAGGGCTCCCTCTATCCAGGAATCGTCTCCGGTATAAGGGATGACCTTGATGTCGAATTCAAGCTTCTTGTCGAAGAAAGGCTTGCCCGTGTCTCCGTTGCAATAGACGAAATATCCGGTAGGACTAACCTTGAACCCGTTCTTCTTGAACAGCCACTGGTATATCTCCATCTGCCTCTTGTATCCTCTCTGCCATTCCGCATCGAGATTGACTTCGCTCGTCTTACTAGTGGCTTTGTAGTCGACAATCATCACTTCTCCTTCGGGATTCACCCAGATATCGTCGATCGCTCCGGTTATGAGGAGATTGGTCGACTCGTGAAGATACGTCTCTCCCTTAAGGGTATTCCTCCAAACGTCTATATCCTTGTGTTCGAAAGGAATGGCGTCTATCCCGAATTCCTCGATCAAGGGATGAGGCGTCTTCTCCTTCCTGTGCAGATCGAATTCCTTTTTCAAAAGAGCATCCACGGCACTGTTCAGGGTAAAAGGAAAACCCGGAGGCCTGCCCACTCCCAATCGTCTGTCCAGATAGAAGCACTGGGGGCATTCCATGAACAGATCTATCTTCGAACGGCTCAAACGGAACGGCTTATCCGACTTGGGGTCGAAGATATTGTTTGATTTTCTGTAATATTCAGACATGATAATTATTTCTTATCCCCGCTCCAGACAAAGAGCGCTCCCGCAAGTATGGCCGGGAAGGAAATCATAAGGAAAGTGTCTATCCTCTGGTATGTGTGGAAATAGAAAGCGAACAGCAATCCGAGGATTATAAAGAGATATCCTCCCTTTTTCTCGTTCCTCCAGGCAAAAACCAGAGCAAGGATCAAGATGATTGTAGGAATATTGTGGATAAGAAAACCTCCCGCTTTTTCCAAAGCCGTGCCTCCTTCGCTGAAAACATCCAAGGAAAAAAGTGAAAAGAAAAGAATAAAGAGAATGACGATTGCTCTCGGGAGCCAATATAATGCTTTGTTCATATTTTTTATTTATTATTTTAATAAGATCATGGCCGCTTCGTATTTCGGCCTGATGATATTTTTAGAATTGTTGAAATGGAGCTGGTTATACTTATTTTCAAGCTTCTTCCTGGTGGCCTCTTTCGCTTCCTGCTGGTCCAATCCTTCATAAACGAAAGCTGCTTTGAATATTCCCGCAACATTGTCGAAATTGCTCAAAGCGTCGGCGTCGGAAACTATCTTTTCTTCAATCGTTTCCGGATTGTTCTCCTGGGAGCCCCGGTGGTTTAAGATGCACTTCTTGACCAAATCTATTTTCTCTTTCGGATAACCAAGCTCTTCCAGCTTCTT
>JBAZLP010000030.1:0-5052 GCA_041650235.1 Minisyncoccota bacterium | reverse complement strand
TGGTAAGGACGAGCACATTTCGGACAAAATGATTAGGTAAAAAAAGAATAGGGCGGTATGATTGTATTTGTAAGAATAACAAGCATAACCAGCCCTATCCATGGACAAGTATAACATTTTTTCCGAGTTTGAGAAAATAAAGAAGCTCCGAGAGATAGAAGAGGAGAAGAAAAGGACGAAGAAGCCGCTGTATTGGATTCTGAAGCGGATGAGCATCCCCAAGAGCTCATACTACGATTGGAAAAAAGCCGGGGGCAGGAATGAGTCCCGGGCGCCGGAAACCGTCTGGAACAAGACCCCGGACCCTGTCGAAAAAGAGATAGTTTCGATAAGGGGGGATGCGGGCCTTTTCAATTCGGAAAGATCCCCTCTCGGCATATCCTCCCTCATTCTGAAGAAGGGGTTTTCCGTTTCCCCTTCCGGGGTCAAGGGAATACTGAAGAGGAACGGATTAAGCAGGGTCTTCAAGGACAAAAAGAAGCTCTTCCTCATCTATCCCAAAGCGGAAAGATTCATGGACACCGTCTGCATAGACGACATAGGGCTGACCAACAGGAAGCCCCGCGAACTGTCGGTCTTCAACGCCATAGACGAATATTCGGGCGAGAGCGTATCGATACTGTTCGTCCCGCGCAGGGTGAACAGATGGGACGCGATAGAACTGATGGAGATGATAAGGAAAAAGAACGGAAGGCTGCCCAAGAAAGTCCGGCTGGACAACGCCAAGGCCCATCTCTCCAGGGCGTTCAAAGCGTACTGTTTCTTAAACGGAATTGAGATGCAATTCATAGACCCGGGGACTCCGCAGCAGAACTGGCCGGTAGAATCTTTTAACAAGGTCTTGAAGAGGGATGTCCTTTCAACCGGCCACTGGGGCGGATGGACGGACTTCAGGGGCAAACAGAAGATCCTCGAAGAATACATCGAATACTACAATACGAAAAAGAGGATGGATTCCGATCCTCTGAAAAGGACCCCGAGGGAGATATCTTCGGGGATAACGTCGAAAGAGACCCAGGAGATGCTCAAGATACGGCTCATCCGCAAGCATCGTGGACAAGCGGCGGCCAGAAAGTATATACTGGAGAAAATGCATCGCAGCGCCCGCTTTGATTCCTTAATCAGCGTTCCCGATTTGTCCGAAATGTGCGTGACCTGACCATATTGACTATTTAATATAAATATGTCATAAATAGGAGCATCTATTGCATTTGAAAGTAATCATTTGGTATAATAGAAACATGAAAATACTCAAAGAAATAAAAACTCTTCTCTTGGGATCGGCGAAAAATGACAAAAAAGAGACTTTTCGCGATATTCATAATGCCAAAGAAAGAGAACAGCTCAAAACAAAGGTAATTAAGGGTACTGATTTTGCAATACGTGAATACGGCGAAGTATTTAAAAAACTAGCCGAATACGACAGAACTCTAAATTAATCTATGTCTGTAAAATATTTAGACATGGAATTGATGAAAAATATGTGCCACAGGATTGCTCTAAGAGTTTTTGATACAAAAGACGATCCTATTGCATGCTTTGAAGATCATTCAAATCTACTTGAATCTGCGATTAATCAACCTCGACAAACCTTTGGGGGAAACGAGCTTTATCCAACATTAATAGATAAAGCAGCGATATTATTTTACGGAATTAATAAAAATCATCCATTCAGAAACGGCAATAAAAGAATATCGGCAGCATCATTGATAGTTTTTCTATATATCAACGATATGCAAATAAATGCAAGCAAACAAGAAATTGTCGACATGACTTTGTATGTAGCCAGATCTCCGAACAATGAAATGGAAAAAGTATTAAATGATATTAAATTATGGATCGAAAAACATATAGCACAGGTAGAAGAGCATCACATAACCACTAATTAAAAGAGTCCGCATTTCTGCGGATTCTTTGTTATATCTTCTTGATGACCGTCTTCTCTCCCGAATCTTCAACCTGCCATCCTTTTTCTTCTATTTTCTTCCTCAATTCGTCTGATTTGTCCCACTCCTTGTTCTTCCTCGCCTCGTTTCTCTCCTTTATCATTCCCATCACTTCTTCGGGGACAATAGAGGTGTCGCTCGTCCAGACGGGGATACCGTCTTTAATTGTCTTGATCAAGAAATCGGAATCGGCTTCTTTCCTGGGCTGAACCGAAGAAAGACTGAGACCGAAGACCTTATCAAAATCGATAAGGAGGTCGTATTTCTCGGAGTCGGACAGATCCTTGTCTTTGAGCATGTCCCAGGTCATGGCCAGAGCGGAAGGGATGTTCAAATCGTCATTAATGAATTCCTTGAACTTATTTTCGTATTCGTCATACTTCTTCGAATGGTCCTTTTTCTCCGCCTGCATCAGTTCGGCCACCTTGTCATACAGCTTGTTCAAGCTGGTCTCGGCGAATTCGATGCTCTCGTCGCTGAAGAACAGCTTTGTCCTGTAGTGGGTGTTTAGCGACAGATAACGATAGGCGAGAGAGGAAACCTCCTTTTCGGTCAAGGTTTGGAGAGTGACAATGTTTCCCAATGACTTGCTCATCTTTCCTTCCTTGAGGTTGAGGAACTCCCCATGGAGCCAATAGTTGGCCAGGGGCTTGTCATACGCCGCTTCGGCCTGGGCGATTTCATTGGTGTGGTGGATGAAGACGTGGTCTATTCCTCCGCAGTGGATGTCAAAAGGTATTCCCAGGTTCTTCACTCCCATGACCACGCACTCGGTGTGCCAACCGGGGAAACCTTTGCCCCAGGGAGAATCCCACTCCATCTGCCTTTTTTCTCCTTCAGGACTGAATTTCCATAAGGCAAAGTCGCTGTTGTGCTTCTTTTCTTTGACTTCTTCTATCCTCGCCTTGGCTTCTTTCCTTTCTCCTTCTCCCCATAATCTTCCGTATGTCTTGAGTTTCGAAGTGTCGAAATACACTCCGTCCTTGATCACGTATGTGAAGCCCTTCTTTTCCAGTTCTTTGATCAGCTCTATCTGGTCATCGATCGTATCGGTCGCCCTTATCCAGATGTCGGGATCAATGATGTTCAACGATTTCAGATCCTTCTTGAAAAAATCCGTATAGAACTGGGCAATCTCCCAGACGGTCTTCCTTTCCTTCTTCGCTCCTTTTTCAAGCTTGTCTTCTCCGGAGTCGGAGTCGGAAGTGAGGTGGCCGACATCAGTAATATTCATCACGTGCTTGATCTTGTATCCGTTGTACATCAAAACTCTCTTCAAGATGTCCTCGAAGATGTATGTCCTCATGTTTCCGATATGAGCGAACCAATAGACCGTGGGTCCGCAGGTGTATATCCTCACCTCATTGCCCTTGATCGGCTTGAATTCCTCTTTTTTTCTGGTCAGGGTGTTATATAGTTTCATATTTCGATTATATCTTAATTTCCTCCTTTATTGAAGATACCTCTCTCCGCGGTCGGGGAAGACGGTGACTATGTTCTTTCCCGGATTCTCCCTCTTTATCATCTTTGAAACATACAGAGCCGCTCCGGAACTGGGCCCGACCAGGATTCCTTTTTGGGCCAGCTCATCCCTGGCTTCAATGGCTTTGTCCGCCTCGAGGTCGTATATCTCTTCGATCAAGTCGAGGTCGATTATCGGAGGGACGAATCCGTCCTTCAGAGACCTCAATCCTTCGATTATCTGGCCCTGGACCGGCTGGACCCCGATTATCTTGATGTCGGGGTATTTTTCTTTGAGCTTCCTTCCGATTCCGGTGATCGTCCCGCCCGTTCCCATGCCGGCGACGAAGTAATCTATCTTTCCTTCCATCTGTCCCAATATCTCTTCGGCCGTCTTCTCGTAGTGGGCGAGGGGATTCATCTGATTCTCGTACTGATTCAAGAAGACCAGCTTCTCTCCCTGTTTGATCCTTTCCTTGAGGTCTTCTATGACGGCCTTCCTGAACTTGATGTCTTCGACCAATATCACTTCTCCTCCGAAAACCTTGACCATCTTTATCTTCTCCTTGCTCGTGCTCTCGGGCATGATGACCTTGACCTTGTATCCTTTCATAGCTCCGACCATGGCGAAACCGACTCCGGTATTTCCGCTGGTGACTTCGACTAAGGTATCTCCCTCTTTCAATATCCCTTGCTTCTCCGCCTCGTTGATCATATTCAAAACGATCCTGTCCTTGATCGATCCTCCGGGATTGAATCCCTCGACTTTGGCGAAAATGCTTTCTTCTACTTTTATGAACGGCGTATTGCCGATGTGGTCCAAAATTGTTTTCATTTGTTATATATAATTAAAAATCTCTTTGGCTAAGAGATTGGTTTGTCTGAGTATGCGGAATAGAACTAATCTCTTAGCTTAAAGGGGACAGCAGCAACAAGTTCGATTAATCCTGTTTTCCATACGTTCTCATTCTATATATCCGTGTCCGTATTGTCAAGAATTGACAAAAAACATCTTAAAGAATATATTATAGAAAAACGCATCCTAAATTCGCTTGAGAAGAGCTTGTCATCGTACAAGTGCCGACGCTTAAGCGGGAACAGTTCTTTTGATCAAAGTTTTTAAAGGAGGTGATAGCCAAAAAACCACAAAGTGGGGCTTGAATGAAAAAATCACTTTCCAAAGGTAGGGCTTCGGGAATCAAAGGTCACATCAATTACGTGCAATAGTGAACAATCCCGAAACCCTGCTTAGTGACTTGATAGGTCTTTTTTTATTGACAAAAATAAAAAGACAGGGTAATATTGATTTAGAATCATTAAACAAAAATCACTAAAAGTTCGAGACCAACAGAGGTCTTTTTTAAGTTTTTAATTTTGGTGATCAAAAAGGAAGGAGGGGAGAAGATTCTCTATGAAGAAGAGTTTTGTATCTGTTTTCTAGAGGCGGAATATAAAGCTCTTCTCCCTTTTTACGGGGGTCCCGGAAGTGGGGTCTTTTTTGTTGACAAAAATATATAGTGTTCTATAATTAAGATAGAACATTAAGGGCACGCTCTGCCCTCAAACCGAACACTTTTCACTGATTATTTCCTGCATCGTATGCAGTTTTTGTATATTTAAGCCGGAAGTTTTGGATATGAACTCT
>JBAZLP010000029.1:0-5084 GCA_041650235.1 Minisyncoccota bacterium | reverse complement strand
GGCTGGGGAATGGGTTCGGAGAGGATAATAAAGCAGATGCTCTCGCTCGAGAACATCAAGGAAGCCATCCTCTTCCCGAGAGACGTTAAAAGATTGAATCCTTAATCATGAAAAAAGAGAATCTTTTCTTCCTTCTTGCCCTGGTTTTGATTTTCCTTTTCTGTTTCTTGCTTAATTCGCGCTCAGCCAATATTTCGGGGAGCTCTTTTTCCTTTTTGAAGGCGTCCGAAGTAGACCTCCTTTACCCATTGTCCAAGGAGAAGATAAACGATCTGTTTGTGAATTCGAACAGCTTCCTTTCCGTTTTCGTCAACCTGGAAGAAGGCAGGGAAGTCGTCTTGTCCGAAAAGAAGGGTAACGAAGTCATACCCATAGCTTCCTTAAGCAAGCTGATGACCGCTGTGATCGCCCTCGAAAACTACAATCTCGATGATGAAGTGAAGATAAGCGAATCGGCGATCAACACGTACAGCACTCTCGGAGGACTGAAGAGGGGGGAGGTGATTTCGGTCGAGGATCTTTTGTATGTGACATTGATCGAGTCGTCGAATGACGGGGCTGAAGCCCTGGCCGAGAAGATGGGCAGGGTTGAATTCATGGTCGAGATGAATAAGAAAGCGGACGAGCTCGACATGAAGAATACTCATTTCGTCAATCCGAGCGGGCTGGATATCTTCACCGATTCTTCCGAAAAGGAGGTGGACGAAACCAATGTTTCAACGCCGTACGATCTGGAAAAGCTGGTTGTGTACATATTAAAGAATTATCCTCTGATTCCCCAGATACTTTCCTGCCCGGACAAGCAAATCAGGAGTTCAAGCGGAGTTTTGCATAATCTCAAGAATACCAACATCCTTTTGAAGGAGAATTCCTCGTATCTCTGGGGCAAGACGGGATATACAAAAGAGGCCAACGGGTGTATCATACTCATACTGAAGAATTATTCTTCTTCCGATAACGGATATATAATCAACGTCATTACCGGAGCCGACGACAGGTTCAAGGAAGCGAGGAAATTGAATGCGTGGCTCCAGGATTCTTTCTTCTGGTAATATGTCTTTATTCACCTTCAATGCCATCAAAATAATGTCTCTGGGATTCCTCTGCGCCCTGATTTCTTTTTTCGTAGCCGGATTTTTGATAAAATTCCTGTACAAGATAGAGTTCTGGAAGAAGAAGCCGAGAGAGAAGACGATCGACGGAAAGGAGGCGGAAGTTTTCCTGGCTTTCCACAAGGAAAAGGAGATTAGTACTCCGAGAGGGGGAGGGATAATCATCTGGTCTTCGGTTTTGATCCTTCTTATCATCCTCATGATTCTCGGAAGCTTCTCCGACATCTGGTGGCTCGAGCGACTCAATTTCCTGTCGAGAGAGGAAACATGGATACCTTTGTTCGCTTTGATCACAGCTTCGTTGATCGGACTGATCGATGACATTTCCGTTGTCTACGGCACGGGCAAATACATAGGGGGAGGGTTGAAGTTCAAGACCCGGTTATTGCTCGTCGTCGCGATGGGTCTTATCGGGGGATCCTGGCTTTACTACAAATTGGGATGGGATTCGATCCACATACCTTTGCTTTTGAATTTCCCGCACGGGTTCGACTGGCACCTGGGATTGTGGTTCATCTTATTATACATAATCGTCAGTCTGGCCTCCTGGGCTTCGGGAGTGGTTGACGGGCTCGATGGCTTGGCCGGAGGCGTCTACGGGGCCATTTTTGGGGCTTTCGCGGTGATTGCTTTCTCTCAGGGCATGATCGATCTCTCGGGTTTCTGCATGGCCATATTGGGGGCTTTGTTTAGCTTCCTCTGGTTCAACATCCCGCCCGCCAAGTTCTATATGGGCGAGACCGGGATACTGGGACTCGCTATGACAATGACGGCGATAGCTTTCCTGACCGATTCGGTGGCAGTGCTGCCGGTAATCTGCGGGATACTGGTCATTGAAACGGGTTCGGTGATTCTCCAATTGCTTTCCAAGAAATACAGAGGGAAGAAGATTTGGCTTTCGACGCCAATCCATCACCACCTGGAAGCGATAGGGTGGAAGCCGTATCAGATAACGATGAGGATGTGGCTCTTGAGCATTATTTTCGCCGTTATAGGGGCGGCCATCCAATTACTCAGATGAAACTGAAAGAATTGAGAAAAAAATATCCGGAGTTCGTGTATGAGAGCTTTTCGTGGAAGGCGGAGGGGAAAGACCTCCGGGTTTCTTTCGTTTTCAGGAGTTCGGAACTGGAATTCAATCCCTCGGTATTGATCAGAGGGGTTTCTTTGAAGGGAGCCGACAAGAAGGTTTTGGACAATCTGGTTTTCAATCTGGGAATGATAGAATCGTTCTCTTATTGGAAAGCGGTTTGTTCGGAAAAGATAGTAGTTTTGGCCGGTTTTCTCGATACGAAGCAGAGGAAATGGTGGAAAGATATCTTGTTGAAAGGGATGGGCCAGTATTTCTACGAGAACAAGATCGATTTCACCGCTTCCGGTTTCGTTGAGATAGTTTCTTCGGGAAAATCTTTTTTCAAAAAGGGGAGGGTTTCGGGAAAGGGCATATTGATTCCCGTGGGCGGAGGCAAGGATTCGGCCGTCACCTTGGAATTGATGAAGAAATTCAAGAAGGATGTGGACTGCTTCTCTTTGAACCCGACCTTGAGCGCGAAAGAGATGTTCAGGGTATCTGGATACGGAAGGATGATTGTAGCTGAGAGGAGGATAGAAGAAAAGCTTTTGAAATTGAACAGGGGAGGGTATCTGAACGGGCATACTCCTTTCGTCGCCTATCTTTCTTTCCTCTCCGTCCTTGTTTCCTATCTTTATAACAAGAAATTCGTTGTTTTTTCTAATGAAGACAGTTCGAACGAGGGCAATGTCAGATGGAAGGGGAGGGAGATAAATCATCAGTATTCGAAGACGTACGATTTCGAGAAGAAGTTCAGGGAATATTGCTCTTCGTATCTCGTTAATGGGCTTGAATATTTTAGCGTTTTGAGATTATTGTACGAGATACAGATCGCGAGGATATTCTCATACATGAAAGATTATTTCTCGGTCTTTTTGAGCTGCAATGAGGCGGAGAAGACCTATTCGGGGACGAAGAAGAAGACGGGGAAGTGGTGCGGGGCCTGTTCCAAATGTTTGTTCGTGTATATGATTTTGTATCCTTTCGTTTCCAAAGAAGAATTGGTTTCCATTTTCGGTTCCGATCTGTATGAAAAGAAGGAACTGCTATCGATCTTGAAAGAGTTGACAGGGGAGAAACCGGTTAAGCCGTTCGAGTGCGTGGGAACGAGGAAGGAGGCATTGGTCGCTTTGTATCTTTCATACAAGAAATCGACCGATTTCCCTTATCTCCTGAAACATTTCGAAAAGAACTTATTGCCCAAGAGGAAGGACTGGGAAAAGATGACCATCGAGGTCATGGACCACTGGAACAAGAAGAACTTCATCCCTTCTTATTTCAAGGATTAGCGTTTGACAATGTTCTAATTGTAGTTTATAGTATAGTCAAGGTGTGAGCTATGTGGTTCATTAAAAACCTTGTTTATATTATCGTTGCGGCCGTAGCCGTAGCGATGGCACTGATGTTGAACAGCCTGTATGGATATTCCATTGCAGCCAGTTTGGTATTTGCTACTGCACTGGCAAAAATCTCCCACATCTCAGCCTTAATCGTGGTTGTTATAGTTGGGGCAGTATTTTTCTTTTTCTCTCCGTTAGTATCCGTGATTGCGGGATTGGT
This sequence comes from Minisyncoccota bacterium, assembly GCA_041650235.1. Classification (GTDB taxonomy): domain Bacteria; phylum Patescibacteriota; class Minisyncoccia; order Minisyncoccales; family Minisyncoccaceae; genus UBA2211. The sequence goes on along the minus strand of JBAZLP010000029.1, from coordinate 1,340 downwards.
GATAGTATTTTCGATAGTACTGGATCCAACCCTTTCATGGGGACAAAGGAAAGTAAATTCTTATTTCGGGGTGATTTGATTGAATTTGCTGTTTTTTTGTCCCGGATTCATCCATGACGGAAAAGATGTCCGGCTTATCGGAGAAATCCTCGCAGAGGTCGCTCCGAAATTCGAAAAGGCGGGATGGAAAATCCATCTTCCGAGCTTTTGCAACCTTCCGTCCTATTGGCCGATCGAATCGTATGCCGAAATCTTGGCAGACGAAATTGTTGACCTTTCTCCGGATGCGGTTGCCGGCCTTTCTATGGGGGTACTGACTCTGAGAAAGTCCTGTGAAATCTTAAAGGATGATTTCCCGGATGTCCCCGTTGTTCTCATGGAAGGACCGAACTGGGGGGTATCCTGGTGGCAGTTGCTCATCATTAGCACGAAGTATTCTCCGATGAGGCCTTGCATCAGAGACCTTTGGAGAAGGAGTGCTTTCCTGAAAGATCTCAACGACAACTGTTTTAATGGAAATCCTGTTCTGGAGGTCCACGGAAAGTTTTCGGAAATGCGTCTTGCGAAAGATGTTTTCGCAAAACTTCCGTATACCCACCTGGAAGAATTTCCGGATGTCGGGCACAGGGAGCTGGTCACCGAGGAGCGAGTCGTTCGGACAGTAATTGATTTCTTGAATTTCAATGCTGGCCGTCGATAAGCTCTTTTTTTTATTCCCCAAACATGTTAAATTATACAGTAATGAAGATAAATTCTTTGGAAAAGAAAAAGGTTCTGATTCTGGGGATAGGCAGGGAGGGTGCCGATTCTTTTGTTTTCCTGAGAAAGAAGTTCCCCAAAAAGAAGCTTTTCGTCGCGGACAGGAAAGAATTGAAGGATTTGGATTCAAAGACAAAGAAGCTTTTCGACAAGAATACGGAGTTGTTTTTGGGGCAAGATTATCTGAAAAACATTAAATCTTTCGATGTCATCTTGAAATCTCCGGGAATATCCTTGTCGAGTATAAGGAAATATCTGGGAAAGAAAACCAAAGTCACCAGCCAGACGGAACTGTTTTTCGATAATTGCCCGGCGATGATAATAGGAGTCACGGGAACCAAGGGAAAGAGCACCACTTCCTCCTTGATCCATTCGGTCTTGAAAGGAACCGGATCAAAGGCGTATCTGGTCGGGAATATCGAAACCCCTTCCTTATCCTTTCTAATGAAAGCCAAAAAAGGCGATGTTTTCGTATATGAATTGTCTTCCCATCAGCTCCAGGGCATGCAAGCGAGCCCGCACATTGCCGTCTTTTTGAACATCTATCCCGAGCATCTTGATTATTACAAGGATTTCAAGGA
>JBAZLP010000028.1:0-5652 GCA_041650235.1 Minisyncoccota bacterium | reverse complement strand
CAAAAATAAAATTAATTATTTTATCGTAAATTCGATCGTTCCAAAAATAAAAGGATATAAAACCGCTAAACATATTAAAAACTATAAATTGGTTAAAAAGGGAGAGGTCTATGCCGTGAACCGAAGAAATAAGATTGTGGCAGATAAAAACTTTTATCCTATATTGTTCGGGGAAAAGGAATATAAAAATTATTTCGGATTCAAGGGAGATAAAATATCTCTATAGATTGATTTATTTAAAAAAATAGGCATACCCCCGCATTTGACAAAAATACTATTCTGTTTTATTTTGTACACAATCCAATAAAAAATTGGAGGTAATTTTAAAATGACCGTTATGGCCAAACCGAATCCTGTCGTCAACACGACAGGGGAGGAAATAACCTTCGAAAAGGGAGTCATCGAACTTCCTGCCGATATCAAGGAAAAGATTCAAGAGTTGGAGGATTTTGAAAAAATGCCACCGACTCAAGAAGTCCTGGTCCAAAGGGCGCGTGCCATCGTTTCTTGTATCGACGAAGGGTTGAAAAGGTTGAGCGATGAGAAAAAAATATCCTTCCCGAATTCGGAATGCGAATACGACGGGGATCCGGAAGAATATGCGTGGCCTGTCGTAATCGATTGCCCAAACTTCCTCCAAAGAAGACTTGAGGATGTTATGATGATTGCTGGCTACGAGCCAGTTTATATTCTTCCAGGAGGCGAGTTGTTGTGGCTCTACGACAATGAATCCGAATGGTGCCACCGCAGAAACGCTCTCTTGCCGGAAGATACCCGCCTACGAGATTTTCTTGATGGTAAAATTAAGGAAATACCATCATACCCCACATTATAATCTTATTTTATGGGGATTTTTCATACATTGACAAGATATAAATATATTGTATTATAAAATCAACCTATCAAAATAGATAGGAGGATATCATGCCGACTCCGAATATCGCGTGGTACGCAAATTCAAGAGCCATAGAGGAAATGCAAAATCTCTGGGGCTTTTCTGCAGAAGAGCTTGAAAAATACAGGAAAGGACTACTGCCACACTGGATCAAAAGTCACGGGCCTCTCAATGACCGTTGCCAAAAAGCACACTTCAAAGGAGACTCGATCGCTGCCTTCTTGAGGAAAAAATGCAGGGAACTTGGCTACCTGCCAGAACCCCTGAAACCAGGCACTGATCCGGCCCAGGAGACATATATCTACCTGGAGAGCAAGGGCTTCGAAGTCTGTATCCCGGCCGACTAAGCGCGCAAAGAACTGAAAACGCCGAGAGGTAATCATTTCGATGATTGTTAACCTCTCTTTTTTTATATATAACCTAACTTCAAAAAGCTTCCGATGACATCCCGAGGCCGGAGGGTACCCCTGAACAAAATACAAGATTTATTGTAATATCCAAAAGCCAAACGGAGGATAACCATGGTTAACTACTATTCATATCCAGTGGATTTCCCCTCCGAGGAAATCCTTAGAAAGGGTTTTGAAGCCCTTTCTCGCACAGAAGGATTCGAGAACCTTGCAATGAGCGATGATCCGCTGGCAAGGGAATATGCGGTCTTCAACGGATTCGACCGCTTATCGCCCAGGATTATCGCCAGATTAAAAAACGACGGGTGCAATTTCGTGCGCCTGGCCGTAGAGGCGATGGAAATGGAAACGAAGCTTATCCGTATCATAGCGGATAAAGCGGCAACGATGCTTTGCCCGGGCAAAGTATTTTCAAACCCATTAACAGGGGAGGCATTCAATAACCTCCCCCTCATCTTTTTTAAACTTTACAAATCTCTCCAAAAATGTATAATACAGACATAGATTAAAGATAAAAACATGGCAGTACCAAAACAAAGACACAATCAGTCGAGGAAGAACAGGAGAAGGGGGAACATCTTCATCAAGGCCCCGGCTTTGGCTAAATGCCCCAAGTGCGGAAAGCCCGTTCTGCCCCACACCATCTGTGGATATTGCGGCTACTACAAGGGAACCGAATTCCTGAACGTCATGGCCAAGCTCGAAAAGAAAGAGCAGAAGAAAAGGCAGAAAGAAATGGCCGAAGCCAAGACGGAAGAGCCCAAGGAAGCCAAAAAAGAAACTAAGAAAGAAGAAAAGAAATAGCCTATGGCCTCAAGGCACCTATCAAGATCTGTCGCTATGCAAAGCCTGTACGAGTGGGACTTCCACGGAAAGGTAGAGGGAGATTTGGAGAGGATAACTGAAAAGAACATCGAAGAATTCGGGCACGGGCTCGAATCTTACGATTTCATCTGGCAACTGGTCAACGGAGTCAGGGAAAACATAGAAGTGATAGACAAGATCATCGAAAAGACCGCTCCCGAGTGGCCCATCGCCCAGATCAACATCCTCGACAGGAACGTATTGAGGATAGGGATATTCGAACTCCTATACGAAAACAAGGACGAAGTCCCGCCAAAGGTAGCCATCAACGAATCGATTGAACTGGCCAAGAACTTCGGAGGCGAAAACTCAAGGAAGTTCATAAACGGGGTTCTCGGGACCGTATACCGCGAACTGGCCGGGGAAGAAGCCGAGAAAAAAGAAGAGAAGCATGACGAAGAATAACATGAAGGATTTTTCTCCTCTGGAGAAATCATTAGGTATTTCTTTCAGAAACAAAGACCTGCTGATCCAGGCCTTTTGCCATCGCTCGTACCTGAACGAAAATCCCGATTTTTATCTCTCCCACAACGAACGGCTCGAATTCCTCGGAGATGCGGTTTTGGAACTGATAACGACCGATTACCTTTTCAGGAAATATCCGGACAAGCCGGAAGGGGAGATGACCGGGTGGAGGGCATCTTTGGTAAATGCCAATATACTTTCGGACACATCAAGGGAACTTGGCTTTGAAAATTTCCTTTTGCTCTCTTCGGGAGAAGAAAAGGAAAAAGGCAAAGCGAGGAAATACATCTTGTCCGATACTTTTGAAGCGTTCATTGGAGCGCTTTACCTAGATCTGGGATACGAGGCCTGCAGGAAATTCATCGAAAATAACCTTATCGAAAAGAAGCTGGACGAAATAATCGAAAAGAAGCTCTTCAAGGACCCGAAATCTCTTTTCCAGGAAAAGTCCCAGGAGATAGTGGGAATCACTCCCGTTTACCAGGTCCTGGAAGAGACCGGGCCCGACCACCTGAAGCACTTCGTCGTGGGGGTCATGCTCGGAGAAGAGCTTGTCGCCAAAGGGGACGGATCGTCCAAGCACGAAGCCGAACTGAAAGCTGCGGAAGAAGCGCTCAAGGCAAAGGATTGGGAATAAAAAAAAAGAGGATCAACCTTTAATATAGGCGCCCTCCCAAAAATATCACCTCGAACGCAAGAAGAAGCAGTCCGCCGGCGATCATCCCGAATACGAAATTCGTTTTCTTTTCCCTGTAGCAGTTACAATCCGATCCTCTGCACTTACATTCCTTATTCGTCATGGTAACAACCTTTGAAATCCTATACCAACATCCGTCCCGAGTCAAGGGTTGAAAATAATTCGAATATAGTGTAGTATATCTTTGTCATTAATTAATAACGAACATGCTAGTAATCAGACTATTTAGAACAGGAAAGAAAAAGCAGCCTTCATACAAGGTTGTCGTTACCGACAGGAACAACCCGCCTCAGGGAGGAAAATTCGTCGAACAGGTGGGATTCTATAACCCCCTGACCAGGGAAAAGACCCTGCACAACGAAAGGATCAACTACTGGATGGGCGTAGGCGCACAGCCGTCGGACACGGTATACAACATCCTCATCAACGAAGGTGTTATAAAAGGAGAAAAGAAGAAGATCGTCTTCAAGAAAAAGAAGAAGGCCGTTCCCGAAGCTCCCGCCACTCCCAAGCCGGCTGAAACGCCCGCTCCTGAAGCGAAAACGGAAGAAGCTCCTGTAGCCGAACCCGCTCCCGCGGAAGAAACAAAGGCAGAAGAAGCTCCCAAAGCAGAGTAGTGTCATTGACACTATTCTTGTTTTTTTAGATAATAGATACGGGTAGCAAGAAAGCATATAAATATAAGGAAAGGTCGAACTACCCGGAGAAGCTTAAAATTAAGAACGAACTAGCACATGTCAGAAGCAAAAGATATAGAGTTCCTTGAATTCATCGTTAAGACGCTAGTTGATCACCCGGATGACGTCAAGGTAGACAGGAAAGTGGATGAGATGGGGGTATTGCTGACTGTAAAGGTCAACCCCGAAGACATGGGTCAATTGATCGGAAGGCAGGGATCCACAGCCAGGGCCATCAGGAACCTGGTCAGGATAATCGGCCTCAAGAATCACGCCAGAGTCAATCTGAAGATAGAAGAGCCCGAAGGGGGAAGGAGAAAGCCTCAGGAAGAGGCTCCCGCCAAAGAGCCTTCTGTAACGGAAGACTTTGAAGATTTCAAGATCTAAAACTCAAACAGCCCCGAAAGGGGCTTTTTGATTGACTTATCCCACTCTTTATCGTATAGTTAAAACACCTCATAGGAGGCCCTTTGAAATGCTAACGAAAAAAGAAGCTCTCAAGCTGTTTCCTTTGATAAAGAGGAGCAACGAATTGTTGAACAGCCTTCCGGAAGAACTCAGAAAGGAAGGACTGGGCGAGCTGATTAAGCTCAATAACCAATTCCTGTCCTACGAGAACAGGCTGGATCCGGAAAACATCCGGGAAATGAACAAAATCCTTTCGGCGATAAAAAAAATTGCCGAGGACATCTACATCCTGGTCAACTTCCTCGAATTCCTCGAAGATTCGGGGGTAAGGCCGGTATCGGGATAACGCGCACAAGCGCAAAGCGCAGATTGCAATCAATGCTCTCTGCTTTTTTTCTCGATTGACTTATCCCACCAAACAATATACAAAGTAATTAATGCAGTTCGACATCATTACCATATTTCCGAACATATTCGATTCGTATTTGAACGAATCTTTCATCAAGAAGGCCCGGGACAAAGGCCTTCTTAAGATAAAGGTGCACGATTTGAGGAAGTGGACGGACAATGAAAGGAAAACGGTCGATGACAGGCCGTACGGAGGGGGACTGGGCATGGTCCTCAAAGTCGAACCGATATACAAGGCGGTAAAGGAGATAAAGAAAAAGAAGAAAACCAGGGTCATCTTGTTCACTCCGAGAGGGAAGGCCTTCAATCAGAAGAAAGCCAATGCTCTGAAGAAATATGACAATCTCATCTTCATCTGCGGAAGATACGAAGGAGTGGATGAAAGGGTGGCAAAGCACATCGCCGACGAGGAGATTTCCATAGGAGAGTACGATCTGATGGGCGGGGAGCTGCCGGCTCTAATCGTTATCGAAACAATCTCCCGCCTCATACCCAATGTTCTCGGAAAACCGTCTTTTTTGAAGGAAAGGACGGTCAGGGGAGGGGGATTCGTCGAATATCCCGAGTATACCAGGCCAGAAGTGTTCTCTCCTAAGAAGGGGATCAAGTGGAAAGTGCCCAAAGTCCTGTTGTCGGGCCACCAGAAGAATATAGCCGGGTGGAGGAAGGAAAGGGAGAAGGTTATTGAAAAATAATCAATGTTTTGCTATCATTGTTTCATTGGGCGATTACCAAAGTAGTCAAACGGGTCTGACTGTAAATCAGATGGCTTCGGCCTTCGGGGGTGCAAATCCCTCATCGCCCACAGCCGGATGCCGATGTAGTTCA
>JBAZLP010000027.1:0-6280 GCA_041650235.1 Minisyncoccota bacterium | reverse complement strand
GTCCCGGGTTTTCGGCTACGGACAAATTCTGGATTTTAGACGGCGGCTTGGGAGCGTGGCTTCTCGGACTGGCTATTTCCATCTGGAAGTCGCTCGCGTTATCATTGGTGTCCTGATATCCGGATAAGGACCACTTCCTTCCTAAAACCTTTTCCTGTCCAATTCCGATGAACTGGCCGCCTTCCCTGACTAATGCTTCCGGATCGGAATTCCCCCATGCAACAGCATCAATCTTCATGGAAACAGCCAGAGCATCTTTTTCTTCATCGGACCTATCTTCTTCGCCGTATCTAGGGTTCCCGGAAAAAAGAGCCAAAGAGCCGTCTTCCGCCATCTGTCCGCTGGAATAATAAGGGCTTTCTCCTTCGGCGACTGTTGTTTTTTCTACCCTCCAATCCCCTCCGCTGTCGCCGAAAATATCAACAATATAATAAGAATCGGGAAGAATCGTCTCCCCGTCCAAAAATTTCCAATTCCGGTGCGGGTCGGACCATCTGGAAGTAGAAGAATAATATGAAAGATAATAACAATTTATTTCACTGGCACACAGGTCGATTTCCCGGTCCGACGAGTTGAAAAATTCAACATATTCGTGTCCCCCGGATTCGTCAAATCGGACTTCCGTGATCAAAAGAGGAATAATCTCCTCATCTTCTTCCTCTTCCGGTTCGGGAATATCCTCTTCTTGGGACGGCGTCTCTTCTTGTCCACTCCCCCCTTCTATACTGTTCTCGGCTTTAGGAGTACCCCGTAATCCGCTCAAGGAATCGGCTGAAGTATTAAAATAGGCGTGCCAGGAAAAATCACCTCCTCTTTCCATGGTTTTCTTTCCCTCCTTATCTCCGGCAGACCAATCAGGATCGGCCAGAACTTCATCAATCAAATTGCAGTTCTGATCAAAAAGCCTCAATGATTCCTCCGTATCGGAAAGCGCTCCCGTATATATCTTATCTGCCGGAACATTAGGAACCGAATCGTCATCGCTTCTTTCTAGGAGATAAAAACCTCCGGGACCGATGATGTTTGAAGAAGAAAAAACAACCTTTATCTGGTTGCCTTTGTCCAACAATTGCCAATTATTCAAGCTTATTTCGGCTTCGGACACACTCTTCAATTCTATCCATTCATTGCTTGAGCTTGACTCACTCCCCATCCAAGCGACTTCGTTTATAACAATCTGACGGGTCGGAGAAGCAAGATCGGACTGGGAACAATAACTTATCGGATCCGGACCGCCTCCGGAAAAAGAGCTGGAAGAAGAAACTGTTTGGACTTGAACCGATTCCTTCTTTTCTTCTTTCTTCTCCTCCTTTTTCAATCCTTGGCTGTTTGATTCTCCCGGTGTTCCCCAAATATTGCCGCTCCCGCTTCCCGAATAGGTAAGCCAAGAAAAATCGCTCATTCGCTCCATCGTCCTCCTTTCCGCATTATCTCCGGCGGGCCAGACGGGATTGGCTGAGACATAATCTTCAACATTACACGAAGAATCAAAAAGATACAGCTCTTCGTCGGTATTCGAAATAGCCCCTTTATAGATAATGTCCGCCTCCTTGAAAGGAACGGAGATGTCGTCCGTTCTTTCTAAAAGAACAAATCCTCCATTTTTGAGAATATACGAACTGAAAATAATATCTATCTTCCCTTCCTTGTTAGAAATCATGTAACCGTTTAGATCAATATCCTTTCCGGAAACATTCTTCAGCTCCACCCATTCGTCGTTAGAGCTGGTTTTACCTCCCATCCAAGCAATTTCGTTAAAAATGATATTGTGGCGCCCGTCTGGCTGACTATTCTTGGAACAAGGGGCGGGAACGAATTTTTCTTCCTCGACAATCTTAACTTCTTTTTCTTGTCGCTCTTCTGTTTTAACTACGCTCTTCTTTTCTTCGGGGTATTTTTCCACAACATCATTCCCCTCCTTTATATCCTTGATTTCGGCGTTTATCTTGTCAACATTACCGTCTTTAAGAACATAGTCGATGACTTCCGTTTGAAAACCTAAAAAACTACCGAACGAAAGGACGTCGTTAATCTTTTTCTTTATCGGATCGGTTATGTACTTTTCCTGCCATGTCTTGGGCTTTAACTCGAAATCAGGCACTTTTTCAGGGAAAATTGTCCTTATCTCTGGGCTACCAACCCAAAAATAGGAACCGTACATTCCCTTCTCCATTTCTCCGCTGATTTCAACGATAAAGGGAGGTATCTTTTCTCCCGAATCCAAGCTGTTCAAAAAGCCCTTGGTCATGCCGATTGAACCGCTGCTGGCCGGCGGAATGATTTCTTTGGGAGAATATATCCTCGCAACAACCCTTCCCCCTCCTTCACTTGTCGACTTATATACGATTATATACTGGAAAGGAGAGTCAACGTCACCCCTCCCTGTTTTGTATTTCACCTCCATCGCTCCGAAGGATGCCTTTATCTGATTTTTGAAAAAATAGTCCTTCAAATAATTAACGGCCGCTTTGGCCGTTTCTTTTTCTATCTTATTCAACAATCCAGAAACATCTTCGGCAGCAACAAGCTTAGATATCTCCACGGCTTGGTTTGTGACGGCGAGAGAAACATCTACAGGGAGATCTTTAAAGTAGTAATTCCACAAATTTAGTGTATTTACTTCTTTTAATAAGGAAAGAACTGTTTTCTCTGCGGGAGCAGAATAACCACTAGAAAATAACAATGACCATTTGTCATATAAAACGCCTGGAAAATTTTCTGATATTCTCTTACTATCAAATTCCGAAAGAATTTGATATCCGTCACCTCCTTCAAGATCTAAACTTATAGCAAAAGTCTGCTGCGGTATCGTTAAAAAACATGCCAACACTGCTGTTAGCATTATACCGCATATTAAATTGTAGTAACTCATTTCTTTTTAATGGAAATCGTCTTTAAGAATTGATTAAAATCCTCGAGACAGCTATCTTTATTTTCACCAAAAATATAGGTCTCGAAACGATATACCACGTTATTATAAGGAATCGATATGTCTATATAATCCCCTTGATTATTTAAATTGCTATCAATAAACAAACTATCTCTAACGCTTTTTATCCCAGATATTTCTATTATTTCGCATTTTTCATTACCGACATTCCTGGCCGCTAATGCATTTTTATCATCTATAATTTGTTTATTATAGGTATAATCTAAATCGTAATCACTTCCCTGGACCTGTATTTCCGGATTAATATTAATCAAACATCCTTTCTTGGGCAACGGTGATTCATCGGTGAAGGCCTCGAAATCCTGGCTTGCCATCGATATGGCGGACCAAACTAAATTCTCGACCTCCCAACCCTCCGGAACCTCAAATTTCAGGCCTATGTCCTTATTCTCCATAAAGACCTTGCCGTCAGCTTCGATCCTTTTGAAACTCTCGAAGGAAACTGGCCCCATTTTGTCTTCCTGCGCCTTGTTGTAATAAAAGATTCCGGCAACAGCCAAAGCCAAAATAAAAACAACCGCGATTATAATTTTACACCTTTTGTTCATATTTATTTTGTTTAACTTATATACAATCTATTTTAATATAAAAGGGCCATATTGCAACAAAAAGAGCTGAATCGGAAGAGCTAATCCGAACTTGACAATATTTGTTTATGATATACGATATATATAAATCATCACGAAAAAGACCCCTTTATGGATTCGTCCTTAACGGGGGCTTTTTCTAATTCCCTTAATATATTCTTCATGGGATACCCCTAATATCCTAAGATTATTCTTTATAATAAAAACAGGGATTTCCCTGTCTTTCGGTATAACTACCGGCCTCAACAAATCTTTTCTTTCATAGATAAGATGGTCGCCCTTTTCCCTGGAAAGCCGGCAACCCACGGATAAAAAATATTGGTGGAGCTTCCTCCACGAAACGGCTATGATTTTATCAGACATTAAATCAATGCGGGGACATTAAATTCTTTTTCTTCCAAGCACTCAAAAGGAGGAAGCCATTCTCTCTCGGCCTTTTTCCACCCCAAGCTCTTTAAAACCTTTTCGAGTGTTCCCTTCTTGGAAGTTTCTTCAAAAAATATATCCGCCGCTTCCTCGAACCTCTTCTGGACTTGCTTGACACTGCTTCCCGATGCGGATAAATCCAAAGACGGAGCATAAGCTATGAAATGCTTTCCTTCTTTGAAAATAGAAACATGCAAAACGACTTTTGAATTTCTTTTAGCCATATTTCCCATATTTTATACTATAACAAATCGTGTGTCAAACCCCCTTCCGGAGAGCTTTCAACTATCTTTTCCCTATCTTCTCGGCTAATTCCGCCAAACGGCAGGAATATCCCCATTCATTGTCATACCAGGACATTATCTTGACCATGTTGCCGTTGACCTTGGTATATTCGGGATCGAATATGGAAGAGAAAGGATTGCCTTTGAAGTCCGATGATACGAGAGGATCTTTCTCGACGAAGAAAACTCCTTTCATCTCCCCCGCATCCGAATACTTGGCAAAAACAGCATTAACCTCATCGGCCGTCGTCTCCTTCTTCACCTCGCAGACCAGATCAACCAAAGAAACGACCGGCGTCGGAACCCTCACCGCTATGCCATCCATCTTCCCTTTGACCGAAGGAACCACTTTCCCTATTGCTTTAGCCGCTCCCGTAGTAGTCGGGACCATATTCACGGCCGCCGCTCTCGCCCTCCTCAAATCCTTGTGGGGTAAATCAAGCAGGTTCTGGTCGTTGGTATACGCATGAATCGTGGTCATGAACCCTTTGACGATGCCGAATTCCTTTTCCAAAATCTTCACCAAGGGAGCCAGACAGTTAGTCGTGCACGAACCCATATCGATTATATCCTCTCCCTTGTATTCCTCGGCATTGATTCCAAGGATGTACGAAGGAATGGAGTCATCCTTAGCCGGAGCGGACATTATAACCTTTTTCGCTCCCGCCTTGAGATGCTTGCCCAATCCTTCCTTATCCTTGAATACTCCCGTGCAATCAAGGACAACATCAACCTGCATATCTTTCCAAGGCAATTTTTCCGGGTCTTTTTCGGTAAGCATCGTTATCTTTTTTCCGTTAACGACCATACTGTCTCCCTCCAAGGAGACCTCTCCATCAAAAACCCCATACGAAGAATCGTACTTGAAAAGATGTGCCAGGGTCTTGTTGTCCGAAAGGTCGTTGATGGCCACGAATTCCAAATCCAGATTCTTCTTAATGGCAGCCCGAAGAACGCACCTTCCAATCCTTCCGAAACCGTTAATGGCTATTTTGATAGGCATATGTTTGTTTATTATTAATCTTCTATTTTTAATAATTCGCAGATCCTCTTCCTGTCGAACCCGACTACGAATTCCCCGTCTATATCTATAACCGGAACGGTTGCCTGCTTGGTCTTTTCAATTAATTCTTTCTGGGCAACTAGATCGGCCGAAACATCTATTACCTCGGGTTCGAATCCTTTTTCCTCCAGAAACCTCTTTAGGGCGAAACAGTAGGGGCAGATGGGCGTGGTGAATAGTCGTATCTTATTCATTTTTTGTATATTATGTTATCAAAATAATTATCTATTATCTTCCCGCTCGGAGGAAAAATATTCAAAGGGTATTTGGCCAGCTCGAACCATTTCCATTCCGTTATCTCTTCGGGCTCTCTCGCTTCCGGATCGCCGGAAAATTCCTCGCACAAGAATCCCAGAGTGACGAATTGCGCATCTTCCGCCTTATCGTTCCCGACGCTTATCAGTTTCAGCTTGCTTTTGTCGATAACGATTCCCGTCTCTTCCAAAACTTCCCTCACCGCCGCTTCTTCGAAGCTTTCCCCGAATTCCATCTTGCCTCCGGGCATGGTCCACGTCCCTTCCCCGTGCAATTCGCTGCCGGCCTTTTCCGGATCTTCGCTCCTCTTCCCCAGAAGGATTTTGCCGTTGTTTAATATCATCACACCCACACCAACGCCTATTTTCTTCTCCATGTCTTTATATCTTCTTAATCTTATCCTCTATTTTACACAACCTGTTGTACTTTGCCAATCTCTCCCCTCTGGCCGGCGCTCCCGACTTGATATAGTCGGAAGAGATGCCGGCAGCCAGATCGGCGATGAAGCTGTCGCAGGTCTCTCCGGAACGGTGGGAAACGACCGTCTTCCATCCCGCCTCCTTGGCCAGCCGGGCCGATTCGATTATTTCCGTAACCGTTCCGATCTGGTTTATTTTCAATATGACCGCGTTGACGGCCTTCCTCATCTGGGCCTCCTTTATCAAATCAGGACTGCTCACTATTAAATCATCACCTATTATCATCACCTCCCCTC
>JBAZLP010000026.1:0-7335 GCA_041650235.1 Minisyncoccota bacterium | reverse complement strand
ATTGAATTGTGTGCCAGGGATGGGGATCGAACCCATGACAACTCGCTTATGAAACGAGTGCTCTACCACTGAGCTACTCTGGCCGAACTCAGCTCTCTTTCCAAACAAAAAATGTTGCGGTTCCTGGAATTGCACCAGGGTCTCCAGCTTATGAGACTGGCGAGGTACTACTCCTCTAAACCGCTAGGTATGGGTTATTCTAACAAAAAACAGAATAAAATCAAGAGTACGCTAATCTTCCACTTCGTCGGTGATGACTCCGAACTTCTTCAGAGTCTCTTCGAACGACTCGAACATCTTATCCATCTCCTCGATATTCACCGAATACTGGCGATCCTTCTTGACCGCTTCGGCAACCTCGGCCAGCCTTTTCAGATTTTCTCCGTCGGGAACGCTCGGATCCTCGGCCATCTGCTTCAAGGTCTTCCCCGAATAATTGAATCTCTTCAAGAGTTCATGGAAAAGCTCTTCCATCCGCAAAATTGCTCTCCTGTGATCTCCCTTATCGAGCATATTGTTTATCTCCTTACATCTCGTCGAAAAAGATCGGGGTGGAGTGAACCTCTGGAAACTCAAGAAGTCCTTTGTCCTCCTTTTCATATCATTCCAGATGATCTTCTGCTTGAAAAAGTACCAGATCGAAGCAAAAAGCAGAAGCAGGGTCATGAATATGAAAAGCACCCGGAAAGGAAAGAGGAAATCCGTGAGTTCCTTGTTCTCAATCATTTGGATGAGTTCAGTTGTTGTCATGGTTTTTTTCAAATAAGGAAGCTATTGATAACAATTTATCCTCGGTGAAAGGGGCTCCGATCAATTGCAAACCTATGGGCAAGCCCTCAAACGAACCGCAGGGAACGGATATTCCGGGCAGCCCGGCCAGGTTGACCGAAACCGTATATATGTCCGCAAGGTACATGGACAAGGGATCTTCTGACTTCTCCCCTATCTTCCAAGGCAGACAGGGCGAAGTGGGTCCGAGAACGACATCCACCTTCTCGAACGCCTTCTCGAAATCTTCCTTTATCAGGGTCCTCGTCTTAAGGGCTCTTTTGTAGTAGGCGTCGTAATAGCCGGAAGACAAGGTGTAGGTCCCGAGCATTATCCTCCTCTTGACCTCTTCCCCGAATCCGGAAGTCCTATTCTTCAGATAAGTGTCGATTATCTCTCCCCCATCCTCTTCAGAATACTTCCCGTATCTCAATCCGTCAAATCGGGCCAGGTTGGCCGAGGCTTCGGCCGGAGCGATGATGTAATAGCAGGCCAGGGCGTATTCGGAATGAGGCAAGCCGATTTCGACTATCTCGGCTCCCGCCTTTTTGAAAGTTTCTATCGCATTTTTGACCGCTCCCTCAACTTCCTTGTCCAGTCCTTCCGCAAAATATTCCTTGGGTACCCCTATCCTCAATTTATTCAAATCGTTTTCTTTCTTCAAGTTGGTACTGGTCGAATCCATCTTGTCTATTCCCCTGATTGCTTCAAAAACAATCCTGGCGTCTTCCACGCTCTTGGCCAGAGCTCCTATCTGGTCCAATGAAGAAGCGTAGGCCATGAGCCCGTTTCGGGAAACGGTCCCGTACGTTGGCTTGAATCCGGTGATTCCGCAGAAGGAAGCCGGCTCCCTGATCGATCCTCCTGTGTCGGATCCTAAAGCATATACGCACAAGTCAGCGGCCACGGCTGCAGCAGAACCGCCTGAAGATCCTCCGGGAACCCTTTCCAGGTCATGGGGATTCCTGGTCGGAAAGAAAGCAGAGTTCTCGCAGGAAGAACCCATGGCGAATTCGTCCATATTCGTTTTTCCCAAGAATACCGCTCCCAGTTTTTCCAGCTTCTCAATCACAGTCGCATTGTATGAGGCGATATAGTTCTCCAGAATCTTTGAAGAAGAAGTGCATCTGACTCCTTTGATCAGAATATTGTCCTTGATGGCGCAAGGGATGCCGGTTAGGACATTGATTTCTCCCTTTTTAATCATCTCGTCCGCCTTCTCGGCTTGTTTCAAAGCCAGTTCCTCGCTAACGGTGACATATGCTTTTATCTCCGGGTCTTTTTCCTTGATCTTATCCAAAAAAGCCCTGGTCAGTTCGACCGAAGTGAATTCTCCCTTCTTCAATCCCTCATGGGCTTCCGTTATCGTCAATTTGGTTAGATCAGTCTTCATTGTATAAAATCTTTTTAACCTCGAGATAATTGTCTCTTCTCTTGGACAAGGCCTTAAGCAGATCTTCCGAATTTTTCTCAATTCCGATATCTTCCCTGAAAACATTCTCCGCCTGAGACAAATTGGCCGTTTCGGAAGCTGAAGAAAGATCCAGCTCCTGGAGCTTTTTCACGTATTCCAAAACGGAAGAAAACTTCTCCCTCATCGTTTCTACCTCCCCGTCCTTTATTTCCAGATAGGACAATTTGGCTATTCTCCTGATTTCTTCTTCAGATACCATATACATCAATATATACCAATCTTGCTATTTGAACAAATCCTTTATGCTGTTCCAAAGGTTCTGTGCCGCAACGGGAACATCGGACAGTGCCTCCATGAATTCCTTCTGGAACTCTTCCCTGCTTCCGGCCCCCAGATTGGTCTCTATCCAGGGAATGGCGACCGTATTCACCCAATTGAGGAATGAATTCCACCAGTCGCCTATCTGGGGCAGATACTGGTTGATGTCGAAAGCGAAGCAAGAACCGACGAAAAAGAAAGAAATCAGAAGAACAAGGGACAATATTCTTTTAAGCATATTATTTTAACTTATTTATCGCTTCTTCTATCCTTTTCAATGTTTTTTCCTTTCCCAAGACAGCCGCTATCTCCATGGGTCCGGCCGAACTTTTCTTTCCGGAAACGGCCACCCTCAAAGGCCACAAAAGATTGCCCCTGTTTCCGCTCTTTTCCGCTTCTTCAAGCAGCTCTTTTTCCAGATTCTCCTTGTTGAACTTTTCAATCGAAGAGATTATTTCCGACGATTTCTTTAATGATATGACAATATCTTCGTCTCCCATCTCTTTCCATTTCAGAAGCTCTTTGGGATAATCGAGTTCTTTTTTGAAAAACAAATCAAGAAGTTCGGTTATCTCCGAAAGCTTTTTCAGCCTCTCCTGATACAAAGCCACCATCTTCTCTATGTCTTCGATATGTATTCCCTCTCCCGTTTCGACAACCGAATATTTTTCCAAAGATATCTCTTTGATGAATCCTGCTTTGACGAGATAAGGAACGCACATCTGCGTCAATTCGTATAAAGGAGTTTTGCGGATGTAGTATCCGTTCATCCAGTCGAGCTTGTCGATATTGAACACGGCTGCCGATTTCTGTATCTTCTCTATGGAAAAATCATTAATCAACTCTTCCATGGAATATATCTCCTTCTCCGTTCCCGGATTCCAGCCGAGGAATGCGACGAAGTTGACCATCGCTTCGGGCAGGTATCCGTCTTCGATATAGTCGATTAGGGAGGTCTTGCCCGTCCTCTTGGAAAGCTTCTTTTTGTCTGTTCCCAATATCAGAGGCAAATGGGCGTATTCGGGCGCTTCAAAACCCATCGCCTGAATCAGGAGCATCTGCTTGGGCGTATTGGGAATATGATCTTCACCCCTTATCACGTGCGTTATCCCCATCTCGACATCATCCACGGCGCAGGTCAGATTGAACAATCCCGAATCCAAATCCTTGGCGATAACAAAATCGCCCAGGGTAGATGTGTCCACCTCTATCTTCCCTCTGATCAAGTCATTAAAAGCTATCTTCTGGTTATCCGGAGTCCTGAAGCGGATCACCGAAGGTCTTCCCTCTTCCAGATACTTCTTAACCGTTTCTTTGGGCAGATCCCTGCACTTTCCCTGATAGACCGGGGATTCCCCGATCGACATCAGATACTGCTTCTCCGCTTCTATCTCTTCCTTGGGACAGAAACAGTAATACGCCTTCCCTTCCTCAAGCATCTTTTCCAAATGCTTCCTGTATACGGAAGCTCTTTCGCTCTGCCTGTACGGAGCGTAAGGCCCTTCCGGACCGGGACCCTCGTCCCAGGAAATATTAAGCCATCTCAGCCCTTTCAATAATTCGTCCTCCCACTCCTTTTTCGATCTCTCCAGATCGGTGTCTTCTATTCTCAAAATAAAAGCTCCCTTATTCTTTTTTGCGAACAGATACGGAAACAAGGCCGTCCTCACGGTCCCTATGTGGAGGTGGCCCGTCGGAGACGGAGCAAACCTCGTCCTTATCTTTTTTTCTTCTCTTTTGGCAATCATATCAAAAAATCCAATAAATATCTGGCAATAATGTTTGCCGCAAACGGCTTCGAGAACAGCTCGGCAGATTTCTTCATGTTCTCGGCATCATCCTTCAAAAGAATCTTCAGTTTTTCCAGGAAGAAATGGTGGGTGAAATTGCCCTCCTCCAAAACCAGACAAGCCCCGCTCTTGGCATAGGCATAGGCGTTCTTGACCTGATGATCCTGGGCCGATTCGGGAAGAGGCACTAGGATGCTCGGCTTCTTTGCCAGGGCTATCTCGAATATGGTTCCCGAGCCGGCTCTTCCGATGACGCAATCGGCTGCGGCATATGCGTCGCTAAGCTCTCTTTCGTCAAGGAAGAAATATGGATGGTAGCGCTTCAAAAGCTCGCTCTCCACCAGCGCTTCCGATTCTTTCTTCATCCTCTTGAAGCCGTTGAGTCCCGTCTGGTGGATAACTTCGAAATCCTTGAGCATGTCGGGAAGAGAATCCAATATCACATCGTTTATCCTCTCGCTCCCTTGCGACCCTCCCATGACTAAGATGACCGGCTTTTCATATGACAGATTGAACAAACTCTTGGCTTCATCCCTGTTCCCCTCGGACAGAACCTTCCTCACCGGATTGCCCGTCTCGATCATCTTCTCCTTTTTGAAGTATCCCGTTTCCGGAGCGGGGAAAGAAACAAAGATCTTTTCCGAGAATCTGCTCCCTATCTTGTTGGCCAGCCCGGGCATCACGTCCGACTCGTGCATGAACACGGGAATCCTCAATATCCAGGCGGCGATGACGGCAGGTATGGAACCGAACCCTCCCTTGCTCAAGACCAAATCCGGAGCGGTGAAGAACATAATCCAGAAGGCCTGAAAGATACCGAAAGGTATCTTTATCAAGACATCGTACAGGTTGGCGAAAAAGGAAGAGAATGAAGCATACCTTCTTATCTTCCCACAGGAAACATACCATGTCTTTATCTTCTTGTCTCTGAAAAAAGTTTCCGAAGTGAAATCAGACGGTCCGATGTATGAAAAATCGAGATCAAGCTCCCTTTTCTTCATCTCTTCCGCCACGGCGATTATGGGAAAAATGTGGCCTCCCGTCCCTCCTCCTGTGAACAATATCTTTTTCATACCTTAAATATAGTATTTTTTAGGCATTTTAACAAGAACTATCCCTTGGCGTTCCTGGAAATGCTCAGCAAAAATCCGCAAGCGATCAATTCCATTATCAAATGCGACCCGCCGTATGAGATGAACGGCAAAGGTATCCCGGTCAGGGGCAAGAGCCCTATCATCGCTCCGATATTGACCAGCGCCTGGACTATGAACCAAGACCCTATCCCGATTGTTATCAATCTCAGATATTCGTCGTTAAGGCGCTTCGCCACGGATAAAGAAGACAAGAACAGGGCCAGAAACAAAGCGACCAGGGCGGCCGAACCGATAAACCCGGCTTCTTCAGCGAATATGGCGAAAATCGAATCGGAAATGGATTGGGGGACGAATCCGAACTTCTGGACGGATAATCCCAGTCCTGAACCCGCCAAACCTCCGGATCCGACCGAAATCAGGGCCTGGTTGATATGGTAGCTCGAACCCAAAATGTCGGTTTCCGGATGGAGGAAAGAAGTGACTCTCTGCATCCTGTACGGCTCAACCAAAATCAAAGCGGAAAAACCGATTACCGCGACAAAGATTATCGCAAGCGTCTGCCTGATCGGGGTCTTGGAACAGAAGAACATAGCCATCATTATGCTGAAAATGACGATAAGGGTTCCCATGTCTTTCTGAAGGAACAAAACGGAGCATATCAAAACCAAAATGATGAAAAAAGCGGTGAACTTTTTTCTGGATTTCTCGTCGTTCAAAATTGCGGCCAGATAGATTATCGCGGCCAGCTTCAATATCTCGGACGGCTGGAAGCTGGCGAATCCCAAATCAAGCCACCTGGTCGCTCCCAATTCGCTCTTGGACAAAGCGGGGATAAAAACCAATAACATCAATATATATGAGAGGACGAATATGGCAAAACTCCATTTCTTCAAAGTATGCAAAGGTATCTTGAAAGCAATAAAACCGAGAGCGAGTCCCGGCAACAATCCCCACAACAACTGGTGGAAAAGATAGTAGTTCGGGTTTCCGGTTAGCTTGAGCGAAATCGGAGTCGATGAAGTGGCCAGAGCCAAAACCCCCATAATGGCAAGAAGAGAGATTATGACCAACAGCCCTATGTTCACCTGCTTCTTCATGCTTTGACGTATTTCTTAAACAGATCTCCCCTTTCCTTATAATCCCTGAAAATCCCGAAGCTGGGCGAAGCCGGAGACAAAAGGCAAATCTTCCCCTTGGAAGTTATGCGGAAACAGTGCTTGACCGCTTCTTCCATGTCTTTGACAAAAACGCTCCTCATCTTCCCCTTGACTGTCTTCAAGATCTTCTCTCCCGAAGGATTGAACAATATCAGATTCTTGACATCGCTCTTGGACAATCTTTCTCCAAGCTTCTCGAATTTGATTCCTCTGTCGTATCCTCCCAGAATGATCGTTTCGACGTCGGGGCCGAGATAATCCAGGGCGAAAACAACCGCCTCGGGTATGGTGGAGATGGAATCGTCATAGAAGCGGATTCCTTTTTTCTCTCCGATGAATTCTAATCGGTGCTCCGGCCTTTTGAATTTTTTCAAGGCCTTGATGATCTTTTCTTCCTCGATGCCTAAAATCTTGAAGACGTTCAAAGCGGCAACCAGATTGTCGATATGGGTTATTTCCAGGAATTCCTGGTGTTCCTTCAAAAAACCTGAAAAATCAAGAGGGTTGATTTCTATCTTCTTCGACTTAACTTTTTTGCTCAAATCATTTATCTCCTTCATCTTGGGATTGAAGATGAAATAATCATCCTTTTTCTGGTATTTGCATATGTTCGCCTTGGCCGAAAAATATTCCTTGAAATCCTTGTAGTAATCAAGGTGCTCGGGATAGATGTTCAAAAAGACGGCTATGTGCGGGCTCGCTTGCATGCCCTGGAGCTGATGGGAAGACAATTCATATACGAAAACATCGCCTTTTTTGGCTTTCATTAAAAAGGATAAGGAAGGGGTTTCGAT
>JBAZLP010000025.1:0-8056 GCA_041650235.1 Minisyncoccota bacterium | reverse complement strand
GGCGCGGGCTGGGTTGCTCCTCGGGAAATTTCTTTAGCTTAGCCCTAACGCTAACGAGGACCCCCATTTCAGGAATCGTTTTTTGTTTATCCGACGACTCTTTTCACTTCTTCCATCGTTGTCACTCCCTTGAGTATCTTTATCAGGCCGTCCTGCTTCATCGTGGTCATGCCTTTCTTTATCGCCAGTTTTTCCAAGGCGGAAGTGGAAGGTGAGGCGAGGATGAAGTCCTGCATCTCATCGTCTATGGCCATGGCTTCGAAGATGCCGACCCTTCCTTTATATCCGGTCATGTTGCAGTGTTCGCATCCTTTGGGTTCGGAGACGAGCATGCCTTCTTTTATTTCCGGCATATCTATGCCTTGGGGGATTCCCTCAAGGCCTTTTTTGATTTCTTCAAGCAGTTCCGGGGAGGCCGGTTTCATTTCGGCGCACTTGGAGCAGACCTTCCTCACCAGCCTCTGGGCGATACATACGTTTATGGCCGGAGCGATGTTGACCGGTTTTTCTCCCAGGGCCTGGAGACGGGCAATGGTTCCCGCTGCGTCATTGGTATGGAGAGTGCTTAAAACAAGGTGTCCGGTCAGGGCCGCCTGAAGGGCGATAGATGCTGTTTCAAGGTCTCTGATTTCACCGACGAGTATGGCGTCGGGGTCCTGCCTGACTATCGATTTCAGTCCCGCGGCGAAGTCGTATCCTTTTTTCGGATTGACCTGGGTCTGGGATATGCCCTCGAGATGGTACTCGATCGGGTCTTCGATGGTAATGACCTTTATCTCCGGGCTCCTTATCTTCTTCAAAAAAGCATACAAAGTAGTCGTCTTACCTGATCCGGTAGGACCGGTGACGATGATCATGCCGTTGGGCTTGTTTGACTGGGTTTCGAATACCTGGTAGAGGTCTTTTCTCAGTCCGAGGTCTTCGAGGTTGATCAGGTTTTTGGGATTGAGGACCCTCATGACTATGGTTTCCCCGTATTCGGTCGGAAGGGTGGACACCCTGATTTCTATCTCTTCGGTTTTGTCTTCCCGGTTAAGGATTATGGAAAACCTTCCGTCCTGGGGCTTGTCTTCCACGTTCAATTTGAGTCCTGACAGCAACTTCACCCTCGAGACGATCCTCTGGTGTTTCGAAGTGTCGAAAGAAGCGACCTCCTGGAGGACTCCGTCAACCCTTATCCTCAGAATCGATCCTTCTTCGACCGCCTCTATGTGCATGTCGGAGCTGTCGAGAACTATCGATCCGAACATCAGGGCCTTGAGAAGTGAGGAGACGTCTTTGATAGCCAGCTCTTCCGCTTTGGTCTTCAGGGTCGGGATGCTGACGATGTCCCTGGCGAATTCCTCGGCAAGCTCTTTTTCTATTTCTATTTTTTCGGTTATTTGCTGTTCCATGCTATATGATTGATATTACCATATCTTTGGCCAAATTAAGAGAGGTCTCGCCGGCAAGGAACATGGCCCCGTTGCCCTTAGAGACTCCCTTGAAGTTATTGGCCACTCTTTCGACCTGTAATTTCTTGTCAGAATAGAAGATGCCCTTGACCGAAAGGGGAGAAGTTCTGCTTTCCCAAAGGAGGAGGAATGAGGGGAGCTTGAAGAAGTTCTTTATCTTCTCCACCACGAAAGCCAGATCCTTGGAAGTCGCTCCGCTGTCGAGGAGATTCTTTTCCGAAAGCGACGAAGAGTAGATATTCTTCTCTTCTATATAATTGATGTTTTTCAAGACCAGCTCCAGAAGTTTCATCTGGGGGCTTTTCGAGTCGAGAAGATTCAGATCCCCTCCGTGCTTGAAGAGCCACCTTATCGTCGGGATATTTTTTCTGTTTTTTATGTTTTTCGAGGAAGTGGTCAACCCGTACAAAAGAAAATTGGCTACGTCCTTGTTCATGTATTCCGGTCCGAACTCTTTTATCATGCAGGAGACCTTCTGGGAGATGGCCTGGGAGTCCTCGATCAGGTTTATCTCCCCGTAGTTCTGATTGTTCAGATCGGTGTCTATGTTTATGACCGTGCAGCCGTATAATTGGTCGAGGTTGTCGAAACAGAGCGATTCGACGTCGCCGAACTCTCCGATGCCCACGGTCAAAAGCAGGTCGTATGCTTCGGGATTTTCCGGAGACAATTGTTCGGTTCCCGAGACGACCTTGTATGAGAAGCTTTCTTCACCGGCTTTGCCGTCGCGGGGAGTGAGATATATGTCGATGCCTTTATCGTTTTTTTCATAGTACACTTCGGAAACATCTTCCTTGAAGCTGATCCTCAATCTTTTCTGCTCCTTTCCGCCGAGCAGGGAATTTATCTTTCCCGGGATTTCGGGGGAGGGGAAGAAAACCTTTTTGTTGTTATTCTTGAGGGCAAAAAAAAGAGCCAAAGTCGCTCCTATGGCATCGTCGCTGGCATCGGTTTTTGTCAGAATGCCAATGTTTTTGGCATTTTCTATGCTGTTTTTCGCCTTCAATACCTCTTCCATATTATTGCCTTAACTCTACTGTATTTGGGGGCCGAAGTCAATCATTTTCTTTTCGGCTTAAAAATAGTATAATCAATCAATATATGGAGTATTTTACCGAAAAACCGGAAGAAACGAAGGAGGTCGGAAAAGAGCTGTCCCGGGACTTGAAGCCCGGAGGAAGGGCTCTGTTCTTCGGACTCAAGGGAGACCTCGGAGCGGGCAAGACGACCTTTCTCCAGGGGTTTGCTAAGGGTTTGGGGATAAGGGGCAGGGTAATCAGCCCGACCTATGTCATCATGAACAGGTTCCCTTTGAAAAAAGGCAAGTTCAGGAATTTCTACCACATCGACTGCTATAGATTGGAGAGCGTGAAGGAAATGAAAGCCCTCGGTTTTAAAGAGATAGTCGAAGACAAGAAGAATATTATCTGCGTCGAATGGCCGGAGAGGATAAAAAGGATCCTTCCCGAAGAAACGGTCATGATCGGTTTCGAGATATTGGAAGGAGATAAGAGGAGGATAACAATCAAAAATGGAAAATAAAGAAAACTTCATCATCATCGACAGCAATTCGGTGATCCACCGGGCGTTCCACGCCCTCCCGCCCCTGACGACCAAGGACGGGAAGATAATCAACGCCGTGTACGGCTTCCTTCTGGTTTTGTTCAAGCTGATCAAGGAATTGAAGCCGGCATACATTGCCGCCTGTTTCGATTTGCCCGAGCCGACCTTCAGGAAGCAGTCATACGAACAGTACAAGGCCCACAGGAAGAAAGCGCCCGATGAGCTGTACGAGCAGATACCCGTGGTTAAGGAGGTATTGAAGAAATTCAACATTCCCGTGTTTGAGAAATCAGGATACGAAGGCGACGATCTGATAGGAACGCTGTCGGTCAAGAGCAAAAAGAACAACATCGTCGTTTCGGGGGATCTGGACAATCTCCAATTGATCAACTCGAACACATCCGTCTATTATTTGAACAAAGGGGTCAAGAATGCCGTCCTCTGCGACGAGAAAGCGATTGCGGAAAGATACGAAGGCCTTGTTCCTTCCCAATTGATCGATTTCAAGGGATTGAGAGGAGACGCTTCTGATAATATTCCCGGAGTCAAGGGGATAGGCGAGAAGACGGCCCTGAAGCTGATAAAGGAATTCGGAAGCATCAAGAATCTGTATGACAACCTTGAGGGAGCGGACATCTCTTCTGCGGTTAAGGAGAAGTTGAAAGAGGGGAAGGATAATGCTTTCTTGAGCAGGGATTTGTCCGAAATCAGGAAAGACGTTCCAGTCGAGGTTGATTTGAATGATTGCGAATGGGGAGGATACGATGAAAAGGAGGTCGTGGGGATGCTCAAGGATTTCGGCTTCAATTCTCTGGTTAAGAACGTGTCTCCGGAAGCCGATTCGATTGGTCAAAACCTTAAGTTGTGGTAAAATGGAAGAAAAATGTACGAAGAAACAGTTAACTTAAAAGAGGCCAAAGAGGATGAACTCCGCAGGGTGAGGGTGGCTCTTTTGAACATACTCGAAGACACCGAAGAATCAAGGAAAGAAGCCGTCAGCGAGAGGAATAAGACGATGGCCATCATTGAGAACCTCACCGACGGCATTTTGCTTTTGAACAAGGTGAACCAGGTAGAGATAATCAGCCCCCCCGTAGTCGATTTTTTCAGGAAAGAGAAGGAGGCGGTGATAGGAAAAGACGTTTCCGATCTTTTTTCCGGAGAGGATCTTAAGCAACTGAAAGAGGCCTTGATTGACGGAGAAGCCGGAAGGAAGGTGAAGCAGATTTTCAGGCAGGAGGTTTCGGTCGGCAACCGGTTGGATCTCGAAGTGACAACCGTATATTTAAAAACCGAAAGCGAAGAGAAGGGGGTTTTGATAATCTTCCATGATGTAACCAGGGACAAATTGGTAGAGAGAATGAAGACCGAATTCGTCTCCATCGCCGCCCATCAATTGAGAACTCCTTTATCGGCGATAAAATGGACATTGAGGATGGTCCTGGACGGTGATGCCGGGGCATTGAGCGCCGAACAGAAGGATCTTCTGGAAAAAACATATGTCAGCAATGAAAGGATGATTTCATTAATCAATGATCTTTTGAACGTCTCGAGGATAGAAGAGGGAAGGTTTTTGTACAAGCAGGCTCCCGGACAATTGGAAGAAGTGGTCAAGACGGTGGTCGAAAGCTCCAAAGAACTGTTCAAGATGAGGAAGGTAAGTATGAGCGTAGATATCCCTGAAGGGATATCCCCGGTCAACATGGATAAGGAGAAGATGGAGCTGGCGGTCCAGAATCTTGTTGAAAACGCGGCCAAATATACTCCGGAAGGAGGAAGTATCCATATAACCCTGGAAAAACACGAAGCCGAGGTTGTGTTTAAGATAAAGGACACGGGAGTGGGCATACCTGAAGCAGAGCACGAGAGGATATTCACCAAGTTTTTCAGGGGAGATAACGTCATTAAGATGGAGACAGAAGGGTCGGGATTGGGGCTTTATACCACCAGAAACATTATTGACGCCCACCGGGGCAAGATTTGGTTCGAATCGAAGGAAGGAAAAGGAACAACCTTCTTCTTCTCCCTTCCTTATGCCAAGCATTGACGCTTCAATACAACAGGGTTAAAATATATAAAAACATATGTTAAAGAAAATACTTTTGATCGAAGACGATAAGTTCCTAAGGGAGCTCATGAACAAGAAGCTCGTGGTCATGGGATATGATGTTGTTGCCGCTGCCGACGGTGAAAGCGGGCTTGCCATGATAAAGGAAGCGAAGCCGGACGTGGTCCTATTGGACCTGATCTTGCCCGGAATGAACGGATTCGACGTTCTAGAGAAAGCCAAGGCGGATCCAGAGACGGCGAATGTGCCTGTAATCATCTTGTCCAACCTGGGGCAGAGCGAAGACATTGAAAAGGGGCTGAAGCTGGGAGCCAAGGATTTCCTGGTCAAGGCCCATTTCACTCCCCAGGAGATAATCAACAAGCTTAAAACAATCGTCGAATAATGCCCGAACTTCCGGAAGTGGAAACAATAGTCAGAGATTTAGACAGAGAAGTCCGGAATAGGACTTTTCTTGATGTTTGGACTGATGCGAAGAATTTGATCAAGGAAGATACTTTCGAAAATTTCAAGAAAAAGCTTGTCGGGAAGAAGATCGTCAAAGTGAGGAGGAGGGCTAAGAACGTATTGATCGACCTTTCGGACGGGAACATCCTTTTGGTCCACCAGAAGATAACCGGCCATTTGCTTTTGGGAAAATGGAAGCGGGAGAAAGGGAAATGGATATCGGAAGAGGAAGGGCCCCTCTGTCTCGATCCGATGAACGGTTTTCTGCACGTTATCTTTTTTCTGGATGGTAAAAGGCAGATAGCGTTGTCCGATTTGAGGAAGTTCGCCAAGATACAGATATGGAAAAAGGAAGAATTGGAAGAATCCGAGGAATACAAAGGTCTCGGCCCGGAGCCTTTGGAAAAGGATTTTACTCTTGATAAGTTTGATAAATTGTTCGAAAAGAAGAGGGGGAGGATAAAGCAGGTCTTGATGGACCAGAACTTCATCGCCGGGATAGGAAACATATATGCCTCGGAGATACTCTTTGATGCGAAGATACATCCCGAAGAAGAGGTTTCCAAATTAGACAAGAAAGATTTGAAAAGGATATACGATGCAACGCGGAAGATCCTTTCAGAGTCAATCGAGCTCAAGGGAGACAGTTTCTCCGATTTCCGCACTATCTACGGAGAGAAGGGGAAGACCCAGGAGGTGGTGAAGGTATACGGCAAGGAGGGGAAGAAATGCCCCCGTTGCGCGGGAGAGATAAAAAGGATAAAGCAGGGAGGGAGGAGCTCTTTCTTCTGTCCCGCCTGCCAGATAAAAAGATGATAATACTTTTGCACGGCGAAGATACGTACCGGATGAAAAAGAAGGTGCGGGAAATAATGGATGAGCACAGAGAGAAGCATAAGAGCGGGCTCAATTTGAGATATCTCGACGGCAAGAGCGCTTCTTTGGAGGACCTGAAGAACGAGATGCTGGCCGCATCCATGTTCAAGGAAAAGAAGCTGGTGGTGGTTTCCGGCCTTTTATCCAATGCCAAGCTCAAGGAAGAATTTCTTGAAAAAGTAAAGGCGTTCGTCGATTCCGAAAACGTCATGCTCTTGACCGAAAGCATTGTCGTTCCGGATAAGGACAAGCTGTATGCTTTTTTGGAAAAAGAAGGAAAAGTCCAGGAGTTCGAGCCCTTGTCCGGGGCGAAGCTCAAGGCCTGGGTGGTTAAAGAGATAGAAGACAGGGAGGGGAAGATAGGCCAGAATGCAGTGGAAAAATTGATCGAATGCGTCGGAGGGGATTTGTGGCGGATGGATAATGAAATAGGAAAGTTGGTCAATTATTCAAAAGAGATTAAAGAGAAAGATGTCGAAGAGATGGTTCGTCCAAACTACGAGACCAATATTTTCGACACCATCGATGCTATTGCGATAAAAGATAAGAAAAAGGCGGTTGAGCTCATGAAGGAACACATAGAAAAGGGTGATTCCGTGCTCTATCTCCTTTCGATGATAGCTTCACAGATAAGGAATATCATTTCGGTCAAGTCGGGATCGGGCTCGGGGATGCACCCTTTTGTCTTGAGGAAGGCCTCGTATCAAGCCAGGAATTTCAGTATGGAAGATCTGAAAAGGATATACAGGAAGATAACGGACTTGGATTTTGAGATAAAAGTTGGTAAGATAGACCAGGATATAGCTTTGGACGTATTAATCTCCGAAATATGAAGAATGTTATCTGTTTTGATGTAAATGGAACATTGATCGAGGAGAAATCCTGGGAGATTTTGACTTGCGGAAGAGAGGACGTGAGCGGGAAGATAGAGAGGATATTCAAAAGATACTATACAAAGGAATTGACATTGAACGAGGCTTGGATGGAGATGGTTTTTTGCCTCAAGGAGGCCGGGATGAGCAACAGGGAGTACATGTATGATTGTTGGGAGAAGGGAGGCAGCTTGAGGGAAGGAGCAGAAGACGTAATTTCGTATCTCAAGGACAAGGGATTCAAGGTTTATTTCCTCTCCTGCTCGATCGACGCCTATCTCAACTTCATCGGCAGGAAATTGGGAATTGACGGAGTGTACGCCGGGAGCCATATGATTTTCGATGATACCGGAGATCTGGTTTCGATCGAAAGCGAATGTGCGGAAGGGGTCGATTTCAAGAAAAAGTGCCTGGAGATGCTCGCGAAAGAAGAGGATGTGGATATAAGGGACATCTATTGCGTCGGTGACGGGCATAACGACATAGGGGCCTTCAAGCTCACCGGCCGGGGGATAGCTATCGGGTGCAACCAGGAACTGCTCTGCAACGCCTGGAAGGCGATAGATTCTCTTTCGGAGATAAAGGAAATATTGTAAGAGAAAACCGGGTCGCTGATCTGTACCCCAAAAAGTGGACACGAAATAGTGTCCATTTTTTGTATTTAGGGTAAGATTAGGAAAATAAATAAAAAACATATGAGCAAAAGAAATTTGAGCAAAGACGAAATCGCCGCCCTCCTCAAGAACGAGAACGTAGCCAATTGCAGCGGGAAAGCG
>JBAZLP010000024.1:0-8273 GCA_041650235.1 Minisyncoccota bacterium | reverse complement strand
TTAATTTCGATCCGGAGAAGATAAAGATCGGAGAGATCGAGAAGAATATAGAGGGCCTGGGCTATTCGATTGATGAAAGCGACGATGTTTTTTCATCTGTCGACAAGGAAGTGGCCGGATTGAAAAAGAGGTTTTTCGCCTCTTTGATCATCGGCCTGCCGGTAATCATTCTGGCAATCAACGGCCTTTTCCATCTTTCTTTATTCAAGATTCCTTTTATGGCCGAAGCGGTGATCCAGTTGGTCATCTCTACCGTGATAATGGTCATCAACAAGGATTTGTATATGAAGGGTTTGAAGAACCTGATTAAGATGAACCCGAGCATGGATTCCCTCATAGAGATAGGGACGGTCGCCGCCTACGCATACAGCTTGTACATATTTTTTTCGTCTGTTTTTTCCGGAAACGGTTCGCAGCCCGTCTACTTCGAAAGCGCGGTAATGATATTGATTTTTGTCTCTTTGGGCAAATATCTGGAAGGGATGGCTAAAGGAAGAACGAGCGAAGCTTTGAGGAAGCTTATCGATCTGAAGCCGAAAGAAGCCCTGTTGCTAATTGACGGGATGGAAAAAATGGTCCCGATTGCGGAAATCAGGGTCGGCGACATGGTTTTGATCAAGCCGGGAGAGATAATCCCGATTGACGGAACGGTCATAAAGGGATTTTCGGCCGTGGACGAAAAAACCATTACCGGAGAAAGCAATCCTTCGGAAAAGACAATAGGAGACAGCGTCACCGGAGCGACTTTGAACAAAACCGGAATCCTCACAGTCAGGGTTTCGAGAGTTGGACCGGAAACGACCATATCCAAGATAATCAGGACGGTCGAAGGAGCCCTCAATTCAAAAGCCCCGATTCAGCTTTTGGCGGACAAGATTTCCTTCTACTTCATACCGACGGTCTTCTCTATAGCATTCATATCGTTTTCGGTCTGGTTGCTTATGGGAAAACCGCTGGGATTCGCCTTGACGGTTTTCGTTTCCGTCCTCATTATTTCCTGTCCCTGCACTCTTGGGCTGGCGATACCGACTGCGATAATGGTCGGAACCGGTATGGGGGCCCAGAGAGGGATCTTGGTTAAGAACGGAAAGAGCCTTGAGCTATTGGACAAGTCAGAGATAATCGTTTTTGACAAGACGGGCACCCTGACCAGGGGAGAACCTGAGATAACGGAGATATTTTCTATGAGCGGAAACATCGAGGAAGCTCTGTCTTTAGCCGCTTCGATCGAAAAGAATTCGGAGCATCCCTTGGCCAAGGCCCTGGTAAATAAAGCATCGAAAGAAGGGGTTCCCTTGTTCAATGTCCAAAAGTTCGAAGCTATTCCGGGGGGCGGGGTTTCGGGTTTGATCAACGGCCGTTCCGTGCTGATGGGAACGAGGAAGCTTTTGGCGGACAACAATATAGACACATCATTTTTCGAGGAAAGGATGTCCGGATTGGAAGAAGCGGGAGACACGGTTATGATATTATCGGTTGACGGCAAATCGGAAGCCGTCTTCGCCGCCACAGATTCCTTGAGGGATGATTCTCCGGAGGTAATAAGGAAGATAAGGAAGGCGGGGAGGAAGGCAATCATGATCACGGGAGACAACGGAAGGGTGGCCGGCGCGATTTCAAAAAAGTTGGGCATGGACGGTTTCTTTTCAGAGGTCCTTCCCGAGGGGAAAGCGGAGATAATAAAGAAGATGCAGGAAGGAGGCAGGATCGTCT
Organism: Minisyncoccota bacterium; assembly: GCA_041650235.1. Lineage (GTDB taxonomy): Bacteria > Patescibacteriota > Minisyncoccia > Minisyncoccales > Minisyncoccaceae > UBA2211. The sequence goes on along the minus strand of JBAZLP010000024.1, from coordinate 6,560 downwards.
GCATGGTCGGAGACGGCATCAATGATGCTCCGGCCTTGGCCCAGGCCGAAATTGGGATGGTTCTCGGGTCCGGAGCGGACATAGCCGTGGAAACGGGAGATATGATCCTTATCAATAATAATCTAGAAAAGATAACGGAAGCGATCAGATTGAGCGGAGCGGTTTTCGTAAAGATAAAGCAGAATCTTTTCTGGTCTTTCTTCTATAACTGCGTGGGCATAGTTTTCGCCACGGGCGCTCTTTATCATTTCACGGGATGGCTTTTGAATCCGGCTTTCGCGGCCCTGGCCATGGCTTTGTCTTCAGTGAGCGTCGTCCTCAATTCTTTGATGCTTAAGAGGCAAAGGTTTTGATGTTGAAAGTTTGCCTGGGCGGAGGTATAATATACCTGGTCCTATCATTCAAAATTCCGAACAACTTTCAATAGGGAGGCCATATATTCATCCGCCTTGGCTGATGGATGAGGCCACCCACGTGGATTCATTCGGATTCACTTGAAAGCGGTAGGACCTACAGAAAAACACCGTTTTGCGGTGTTTTCTGTTCTTTTGTCGGGCTGCTGGGAGTTGAACCCAGGTCTTACGCACCCCATGCGCAAATACTACCACTATACTACAGCCCGTCCGTATGGAATCATCTTATCAAAAAAAAGGATAATTGCAATGTTTAAAAAAAAGAGATAAGGTTGTTCAGGCAAATAGCGGTTTGACTAATGTAAAGGTCAAGCCACACGACAACTCTATCTCGCATTTTTTATTTTTTGTTTTTCCGAGCATATAGGCCGAGGCCAGGCACTCGTCTTCTTCTTGTGCCGCGTTAGAGCAGACAAGAGAACACATTTCTGCGTAAACGAGTTCATTGCCTTCCTGTCCTCCGCAGACCAAGGTCCTCCGGTCTCTCTGGATATTCTTGTTGATCATTTTGCAGTGCGGAAAGACGATAACTTCCTTTATCTTTACCGGCCAGTTTTCAAAGGTGATATCTTTGATCAGCTTGCAGGTCCTTCTGTCGATAAGCTTTCTATCGCAGAAGCTTAGTCCGTCCCTTCTGGGGAAATACCCTTTGCGGACGTGATTAAGGAATACCTGCAGGCATTCACAGATATTCCTGGCTTCCACTGCGATTGAAAAATCATTGTTCCAGGAAGAATCCCTTTCTTTCTGTTCGGAAGGCAGGGCGCGAAGGGCTTCAAGATCTATTTTTTCTGTTCCGATGATGTATCTCCAGACCTTTTCATGAGCCAGCTCGCCGTGCTCGGTTTTTTCAAAAAGCTGTGCATTCCCCAGGCAGAGGATTGAAAAATTAATCAGGTACAATTTATTTTTCATATTTCTCCCTCCTTGGGAGTTGGTTAGAAGATAACACAAACACTATTAAAGTCAACAAAACAGCCCCTTTCGGGGCCGTTCATTTTTTTATTCCTTTCCCAAGGATTTGATGCATTTGGTGCAGGCCAAGATTCTCTTCCCGGCGAATTCCTTGAAGTTCTTGTTGGTTGTGTTTGCGGGAACAGTCACCCATTGCAAGTTGGGCTTGATCCTTCTTTTGGTGGAAGGATTGTATCTCGAAATCAGCTTATACCAGCTGCCTCCCATCGAGGATGATTTTCCGCAGATTGTGCATGTCTTTTCCATATGTATAGTATATTACCAAAAAAAAGAAAAATTGCAAGCTGTTGACATTATCAAGTCGATGTTTTATCTTGTTTATAGCCTTAAAGGTGGCAAATGATGAAGGAAGATGTTGTTGCAAGGCAAATGATTATTCTTCTTATCAAGAAGGGTAATCTGAAGCTGGCTCTTGAGATTTTCTCTTTCTTTAAGCCGGCTAACGAACTGGTCGTTGAAAAATTAATTTCCGCCCTCGTTGAGCAACACGGGTACGGAAAAGAAATACTAAAAATCAGAGAGGACCTGGGGCAGCCCTTGAGAGAGGAAGAGGCCGAAGAAATCATCCTTCCTTATCTTGATGAAAAAGATCCTCACCGTCCCCCTGATTACTACAATGTGCCCCTTGATGTGATTAGGGCTGCTAAAAAAATCACAGTAATGAGATTTTTAGAGCTTGCCTTAAAAGACAAGAGGGGCGGCAACGAGAGGTTAAAAGAAGAGCTGTATTATATTTTAAAATCTAAGATGTAGCAGGTCTTCTTTTTTTTGATTTATATGTTATCATTTTATCATGGAAGCTATAACCATTTTCACATTATTAATACTTTTGTTTTCTGTAATCATCCACGAGGTATCGCACGGCGGAGTCGCCTATGCCTTGGGCGATACGACGGCCAAAGATGAAGGAAGGCTGTCTTTGAATCCCCTGGTCCATATAGATCTGGTCGGTTCGATCCTTCTGCCTTTATTTTTGGTCATGCTGAATATGCCGGTGATCGCCTGGGCTAAGCCGGTTCCGGTGAATCCTCTTAATTTCAGCGATAGGAAGTGGGGAGACCTCAAGGTTTCATTGGCCGGGCCATTATCTAATTTGTCCGTCGCCCTAGTTTTCGGGCTGATTATAAAGTTCATGCCTTTTCTGCCGCAGAGCTTTCTGACCATCGCGGCGATAGTAGTCTTTTATAATATCGTTCTAGCTCTGTTCAATCTTATACCGGTTCCTCCCTTGGACGGATCGCACATTTTATTCTCTCTTCTGCCGGAAAGATTCAATTCTTTCAAGATTTTCCTCTGGCAGTACGGATTTATAATCCTTTTATTCATCATTTTTATAATTCCTGGAGGGCTGGACTGGATTTTCAATTTCGCCCAAAGCGTTTTGGTGTTTCTGTTCGGGCAGGGGATGGTGTATTAGTTTTATCAAAAAATAAAGAGCTTTTTTAAAAATTAGCTCTTGATTGCTTCGATAAGATAATAACGCCCTCCACGGTCCAACTCCCAATCTTCTGCAATGGGCAATTCTTTTATTTGAACATTTTCGAAGCGCCCTTGTTTTAAAAAAGAAGCGCAGGATTGCGGAGAGAAGGGGCGGCAAGACATATCTTCGTAATGCTGTCTCGGGTTTTCGACAAGATACAATTCCCCATTTTCCAAAAGAATTCTATTGAATTCTCGGAAAACATTTTCTGGATGGGAGAGATATTGGAAACCGAAACAAATTACAATGTTATCGAACGTCCCTTCTTGGAAGAAAGGCATGCCTTTTCCCTCGGTGACATTGTTGAGGTCGAAAAGGATCCTTTTCCTTTCTGGATATGCATAGCGTTCCAGAGCTTCTCGACAATAATCCATGGCCGTCACTTGGCGGTGGAACGAAGGAAGTATATAAGAGTTGAATCCACACATCGCCTCAAGAACGTTTCCTTTGCATTTTTCTGAAAGAATGTCTCGGATAGCTTTCTTGTTCGGCCCTCCGATATCTCCGGGCAGTTGCACCATCATGTGCGCCCATTTTTCTTGATTAGATCTTTTTTCAAAGGGGACGACCTTAAGCGGTCGTAATTCCTCAAAGATTTTTTTAGCTCTTTCGAAATCATTGTTTTTAAAAGCAGTCCATATTTTTTCTGCCAACTCTTTGGCGATGTGGACGTTTGAGGTGTGCACAGAGAAATTTGCATATTCATTATACCAGCAAAGATATTCTGGTTCATGGCATTCAGGCCTTCGAGCAAGCGGAGGTAGGTTGATGTGTCGTTCCGGCCATTCGCTTTTTCGTGGTTTGACATCTGTTATGTATATTGGTTTTTCAACGGGCGATACCGATTTTTCGATAACAGAGATAAGTTCAGTCATGATAATCATCAGCAGTCCTTTGCAGGACGCTTTAATATTGAAATAAAATATCAATATTGTCAAATAGGCAGCTTGGTAAAAAAAGTTTTTATATTGTATAATAAAGTCATATAGATAAGGATAAACATATGAAACTGGAAAACAAGGCAGCAATCGTGACAGGAGCTTCTTCGGGGATAGGGAAGGCCATCGCCGAGAAGTTCGTTTCGGAAGGAGCTTCGGTTGTCTTTTCCGACGTCAACGAGTCGGATGTCAGTCGCTTTGGCAATAAGGCGATTTTTGTTAAATGCGACGTTTCCAAGTCGGAGGAAGTCGACAATCTCGTTAAAGCTTGTCTGGAAAAGTTCGGCAAAGTCGACATCATGGTTAACAATGCGGGAATCGGGAGCTTGGGAGACACTCTGACCATGGAAGACGATGTCTGGCACAAGACGATAGAGATAAACCTGTCGGGAGTATTCTACGGCATCCGTTCGGCCGGGAGAGCGATGAAGGAAAAAGGGATAAAGGGATCGATAATCAATATGACTTCGATCCTAGGGTCGGTCGGATTCAACGGGGCTCTGGCCTATTGCGCTTCCAAAGGAGGAATCAATCAATTGACCAGGAGCGGAGCCCTTGATCTGGCTCCTTCGGGCATAAGAATAAATGCAATCGCTCCGGGATTCATCAAGACCAATATGACCAAAGGAGTTCAGGAAGATCAGGATCTTTTGAAGCTGGTCAGTGGAATGACGCCTTTGGGATACATGGGAGAGCCGGAGGATATAGCCAATGCCGCCCTATATCTCGCTTCGGAAGATTCAAAATATGTAACCGGTTCCATATTATACGTTGACGGAGGATGGACGGCCAGATAGTTATGGACAAAATTAAAAATATTTCTCAATTAAAATTCAGAAACAAAAAAGTCGGATTGGTGACCGGAGTTTTCGATATCCTTCATTTCGAGCATGTCGAGTTCCTTGAATTCGCAAAGAAGAAGGTAGGTATTTTGATTATCGGACTGGAGAGCGATGAGAATATCAGGATGCTCAAGGGAAAGAACAGGCCGATATTTAATTTCAAAGAGAGGGCTTCTGTTTTGTCGTCTCTCAAGTGTGTGGACTTTATTTTCAAGATACCGTCCAGGAAAAAGGCCAAATCAATCCCCGATTTCTACAAGCGAATTGTTAAAGAAATAAGTCCCGATATGTTTTTCAGCGCAATCAAGGCGGACGGTTCCTGGAAGCAGAAGAAGGAAAAGATGGGGGAGTTGGGAATCGAATTCGTTCCTTACAGTAAGAAGCCGGCAGTTTCTTCTTCGAAAATTATTTCTAGATTGTTAAAGATCGGCTAAGGCCATAAGGGATTTGACATTTCGTTTCATATCTGATAACTTTATCACAAGCGAATTTTCGCTTGCGATTTATTTTGAATAAATATGCCCACGATAAAACAGCTGATCAAGAAGAACAGGAAACCTCTGAAAGCCAAGAGTAACACTCCCGGTTTGTCTTTCGGTTTTAATCCGTTAAAGAACAGGCCCAAGGAATACGAAGCTCCTTTTAAGAAGGGCGTCTGCTTGAAGGTTTTCACCACCACTCCCAAGAAGCCTAACTCGGCTTTGAGGAAGGTCTGCAGGGTGAAATTGAGCAACGGAATGGAAGTTACGGCATATATTCCCGGAGAAGGACACAACTTACAGGAACACTCAATCGTCCAGATAAGGGGAGGCAGGGTCAAGGACTTGCCCGGTGTACGATACCACGTGGTCAGGGGAATCTTCGACTGCGCCGGAGTGGAGGGAAGAAAGAAACAAAGGAGCGCGTACGGAGTTAAGAAACCAAGCGGAAAATAATATGGCAACAGGACTCAAATTCAAAAAGAAGGTGATAATGCCCGACACGGCATACAATGACATCATGGTTTCCAAGTTCATAAACCAGGTGATGCTCGACGGAAAGAAGACCATAGCTCAGAAGATCGTCTACGGGGCTTTTGATTTGATAAAGAAACAGACCAAGAAAGAACCCTTGGAAGTTTTTAGGCTAGCCATCCAGAACGTCTCTCCGGTATTGGAAGTCAAGCCCAAGAGGGTCGGAGGAGCCACTTACCAGGTTCCCATGGAAGTCAAAGGCGGAAGGAAATTGAGCTTGGCCATGAAATGGATGATCAATTCAGCTAAGGACAAGAAAGGGAAGGCGATGAAGTTTAAGCTGGCCGAGGAACTGATCGAGGCCTCAGAGAACAAAGGAAATTCGGTAAGGAAGAAGGAAAACGTCCACAAGATGGCCGAGGCTAACAGGGCTTTCGCCCACTTTGCCTGGTAATACGGCACCAGACCTATTTTCAAGCCAAATAGGTTTTGTGCTTTAAACAACACAAAAATATATGAGTCGAGCATATCCAATAGAAAAATACAGGAACATCGGAATCATCGCCCACATCGATGCGGGAAAAACCACTACCAGTGAGCGTGTTTTGTTCTACACCGGAATATCGCACAAGATAGGAGAGGTGCACGAAGGAGCGGCCGTCATGGACTGGATGGAACAGGAGAGGGAGAGGGGCATCACCATCACTTCCGCCGCCACCACTTGTTTCTGGTCTCCCGGAGACTATCTTAAAAAAGACAAGACGAACGAGCACAGGATCAACCTCATCGACACTCCCGGACACATCGACTTCACTGCAGAAGTGCAGAGGAGTTTGAGGGTCTTGGACGGCGCTGTGGTTGTTTTTGACGGAGTAGCCGGAGTGGAAGCCCAGTCGGAAACCGTCTGGAGGCAGGCTGACCGATACCATGTTCCCCGAGTCTGCTTCATCAACAAGCTG
>JBAZLP010000023.1:0-9771 GCA_041650235.1 Minisyncoccota bacterium | reverse complement strand
ATTATGCCGTTGGCCTTATCGTTGTTCTTCCTCAAGGCCTCGTTTATCGTCGCTTCCTGGGTAATGGCCGTGAAAGTGACCACGGCCACGTCGGGAACGGAATAAACGGTACCCGTCTCCGATATGTTTATCGTGCTCTGGTTGCCGCTTGCTCCGATATAAGTCGTTTCCTTTGCCGTCTTCTGGATGGCGAAAACGGTGTATATCATCAATAGCACCAGAAAAACGATCCCGACTATCATCAGTATCTTGATGATCGGATTCTCGTTCCTGGCTTCTTTTTCGAAATATTGTGCTTCCATTTTTTTATATGATTATTTATTATTTTGACCTTTAGCTGATTCTCGAACCGGGGATTATGTCCTTTTCCGGAACGAGGACCGATAAATTGTTTTCGTCTTTGACGGCGAGGACCATGCCTTCGCTCTTGAGCCCCATCATCTCCCTCGGCTCCAAGTTGATTATAACAGCAACGCTCTTGTTAATCAATTCTTCGGGGGCATACGCCTTGCCTATCCCGGCCAGTATCTGTCTTTTTTCTTCCTTCAAATCGACCTCGAGCTTCAAAAGCTTGTCCGAACCATCAACCCTTTCCGCAGACAAGATCTTTCCAATCCTCAAATCGGCTTTGCCGAACTCTTCTATGTTTATGACTTCCATAATCCGTGTATATTGCAATATATCCTCACCGAAGAATCTTCTTTTATCTCAGAGAACTCCGCCTCCGGATTGTCTCCCGGCTTCAAAAACACTTTGCAGTTATCGACCTCTATCCATTCGATGTAGTGCTTTTCCTCCATGGGATGAGGAACCTCCCCGACAAAAACCTTGTTGCCGCTGACCACGGGCACGTGCTTCTCCTTCCCCTCGTCGACTTCTTTTTCAGCCAACAGCTCCATGGGCTGTCCGCAACAAACCAGTTCTCCGACTCCGGTATGGAGAACTTCGACTATATTTCCGCACACATTGCATTTGTATATTTCTTTTTGTTTCGTCATATGAATACATTTTAACAACTTTTAAAAGAAAAGAAAAGAGCCCCCGAGAAGGGCTCCTTGATCGTGAACGAATTATTCACCTCTGAAGTCGTTGTCCTTCATGGGTCTTGCTTCGTCAACGATGATCTTTCTTCCTTCTACTTCGTTTCCGTTGAACATGTCCTTAGCTTTTGCAGCCTCTTCTTCTGTGGCCATTTCTACGAAACCAAAGCCTTTTGATCTCTTGCTGAACTTATCTACGATGATGCTAGCTGCGGCAACGTTGCCGGCTGCTGAGAATAAATCTTTAAGAGAAGCGTCTGTTGCGCTGTAGGGAAGATTTCCTACGTATAGCTTCTTTTCCATTTTGATTTGAAAAATTGATTAATTAACGACCTACTCTCACTAACACTGTAGAGAAGAGCACGACACCAAAGTGTTTAATACCAAGGATACATTAAACCTCTTATTATGTCAATGTTTTTTGTCCTCAGGTTTCGTGCTATCATCTAAACATCATAAGAAAAAACATATGAACAAAATTTGGAAAACAACGATAATCATCCTTATCTTGGCGGCTCTGTCTCTCGGAGTATACCAATATTACCAGAGTCAAAAGGACGACTACGCCTTAAAGAGGAAAATCGGACAGATGCTCATCGTCGGATTCAGGGGAACCGAGATCGACAGGACTTCTTATATAAGCAAAGCGATGAATATCCTCAATCTGGGAGGAGTGATCCTCTTCGACAAGGACAATCCTTCAGGGCAGTTCCCGAGAAATATCACCGATCCGGAACAAACAAAACAACTGATTCAAAAACTCAAAGAATATTCTCCTTCTCCGCTCTTCATTTCAGTTGACGCCGAAGGAGGATACATAAACCGTCTCAAAGAAAAATACGGATTCATCAATATCCCTTCAGCCGAACAAATGGGAAAAGGAACGGCTGAAGAAACCAAGAACCAGGCCGGCATTCTCGGAAAAGAATTAAAAGAACTCGGGTTCAACATGGACTTCGCTCCGGTCGTGGACGTGAACGTCAATCCCGAAAACCCTGTAATCGGATACCTGGAAAGGTCTTTTTCTGACGACCCTGAAAAAGTATACGAACACGCTTCGTCCTTCATCGGCGGACTCCACGATGACAACATCATTCCGGCGATAAAGCATTTCCCGGGCCACGGCAGCTCGACATCAGATTCGCACCTGGGTATGGTGGATGTGACCAACACATACAAACAGGAGGAGCTCGTCCCCTACCAGAAACTAATAGAAAACGGGTACTCGGATATGGTCATGACCGCCCATATCATCGACAGGAATATCGATCCCGAATACCCGGCCACCCTTTCCCCTCTTTTTATCAAAAACATATTGAAGGAAAAACTGGGGTTCAAAGGAGTCGTCGTCTCCGACGACATGCAGATGGGAGCGATAGTCGATAATTACGGATTCGAAGAAGCTATAATCAAAGCAGTCAATGCCGGATGCGACATGCTCATACTTTCCAATAACGGAAAAACATATGACGAAAAAGCTCCGTACGACGCAGTGGATATAATCTACAAAGCGGTAAAGAGGGGAGAAATATCCGAACAGCAGATAAACGATTCGTATGATAAAATTCAAGGATTAAAAGATAAATACGAGATAAAATGAAAATCAAAGATCCAATTAGCGGAATAAGCCATCTGATAGGAGCATTGCTCTCCATCTTCGGAACGGTAGTCCTCCTATATTCCGCATACAAACAAAACGACCTGACAAAAATAGTGTCTTTCTTCATCTTCGGCGGAAGCATGATCTTCCTCTACGCATCAAGCGCCATCTACCACCTCTTCGGGCACTCCCCGGAAGAAGTCGATGTCTTCAGGAAGATAGACCATGCGATGATATATATCTTGATTGCCGGAACATACACCCCCTTCTGTTTAATCGCCCTCAAAGGAGTTTGGGGAATCGCCATGCTCTGCGTCATCTGGGTTCTGGCGATGGCCGGAATATCGACCGTCTTCTTCAAATCTTTCTGGACCAAGGTGCCGAGAAAGATAGCCACTTCCCTTTATATAATCATGGGGTGGGTTTCCGTCTTCATGATTTATCCCCTGTTCAAGGCGACAAACATAGATGCAATAATCTGGCTCTTAATCGGGGGCATCTTCTATACCGTCGGGGCCGTCATTTACTCAAAGAAAAAACCGAATATCTCCAAAGAATTCGGATTCCATGAGATATTCCATATCTTAGTCCTCCTGGGAACCCTTTCCCACTTCTGGGGAATCTACAAATACATCCTTCCTCTGTAATCTTGACAAAATGACGGATAAGGAATAATCTGCCTGTGGTACGTTCCAAAAACGTCCGGAGGAATCATTATTAGTCAAACCATTCTTTACACTTGCGGAGACCCCCGACTTAAGAAGGCCCGGGATGAATTTTTCAAACTCTTAACCGAGCAGGAAGAATTGCACGTCATTTCAAGGCCCGGGTCGGTCATGAATCTGCTTGAGCGTGTAGACGCCATGCCGGAACTGATCAGCATCGCAAAGGAAATCGATTTGGAAGAAATCGTCTTCCTCAACCACAGCGATTGCCTGATGTACAGAGGAAAATCAGCAGAAAAGCCATTCGAAGACCTGCGGGAAACAATGGATGCATGCAGGGAAGACTTTCCCGGCGTCAAGTTGACCGCCATGTGGGCTGAAATAGCTCCGGAAGAGGTAAGAATTTCCGAAGTCCGCTTCAAAAAAGGGAGTTTCTCTCTTTTTCCCCTGATGAGCGTTTCAAGATCGAGGTAACCAACCCTCCTCTTTTTTTATACTCTCAATTATGGTATATATGGGATATAAAAATAAAAAGAAAAAACATGCATAAGGTATCTACCGTAATCAAGTGCATCGACTTCAGACAGAACGGATTCTTCAAGGACTGGCTCAAGGAAAACGACTGGCAAGATAGCGACATCATTTCCGTGGCCGGATCGGTCAAGGAATTGGCCAACGGCAAGCAGGATGTAAAGGACTGGATAATGAACATGATAAAGATCTCCCACGACGGCCACGGCTCAAGAGAAATGATATTGACCGGCCACAGCACCTGCGGAGCATACGCCATAGAAGACGAGGAGGAGGAAAAGAAGATACAGCTTGAAGACATGGCTAAAGCCGAAGTGATGATTAAAGAAAAGTTTCCCGACATGGAAGTGAAGAAATACTGGCTGAAACTCGTAGGAACCCACGAAAAGACAGATGATATCGTATTCAATAAAATAGATTAAACAAAAAGGCCCGCAGGGGTCTTTTTTATTGCCAACTCTAATCTCATCACCCCCTGCATTTGACAAACAAGATATATATTTATATAAATTAACTACCGGGGAGGACTCGGAAATGAAATGCGGAGAAAAAAATTGTGAAGGAGAAATCGAAAAGAGTGACATAGGCCAAACACTGACTGGACCGATAAGCTGTAGCAGAATGGCTACGGGATGCGCCTTTCCCTGCAAAAAATGTGGCAGGTTACACTGGGGCAACGGAGATCCAATCTTTTCTTTCGACAAAGAAGACAAACTTAAAAAGGCCTTCTTTGTAAACAATGAGATTATTTACAGATAAAAATCTCAAATAAAATACCTACTAAATAAAGTAGGATATTTTTTACTCTCTGACATTAAATTATTCTCCCTTGGTTTCCTTCCTCTTCTGCCTGATTCTCTCTATATCGGACAGGAATTGTTTTCTCAATCGGACATTATTGGGAGTGATTTCCAAGTATTCATCATCGTTCATAATGCTCAGCCCTCTTTCCAGAGTGACGGTAACGGGAGGGGTCAATTTAATCGCCTCGTCAGAACCGGAAGCCCTCATATTGGAGAGCTCTTTTCCTTTTGTCGGATTGACGGTCAGGTCGTTTCCCTTGGAAACATTCCCGATAACCATTCCTTCATATACTTCTTCAGCGTGGCCGATATACAAGACGCCTCTTTCCTGAAGGCCCCACAAAGAGAATCCCGAGGCCTTGCCTGTAACCATGGAAACCATGGAACCGACATTCCTCTTCTCTATCTCTCCGGCGTAAGGCCTGAAACCTATCACTCGGCTCGCTAAAATGCCTTCTCCACGGGTATCCATGACGAATTCGGGCTTGTATCCCAATAGGCCTCTTGTAGGCATCTCGAAGACGATCCTGACGTGCCCCTGTTCGGGCCTCATTTCTGTCATCAATCCCTTCCTCTTTGAAAGCTTCTCGATGACCACTCCCGAAGACTCTTCGGGAACGTCTATAATCACCTCCTCAAAGGGCTCAAGCTTCTGATTGTTCTCTTCCTTTATGATTACCTGAGGCTGGGAGACCTGGAGCTCATATCCTTCCCTCCTCATCTTTTCCAAAAGTATGGCGATATGCAATTCCCCTCGGCCGTAGACCTTGTAGTATTCGGTCGAAGAGAAATCTATCTTCAAACCGACGTTGACTTCTAATTCCTTCTCCAACCTTTCCCTTATCTGCCTGTTCGTGACGAACTTGCCGTCCCGTCCGGCGAAAGGAGAATTGTTGACCAGAAAATTCAACGATATGGTCGGCTCGTCTATCTGGATTACGGGCAACGACTCCTGGTCAGGAGAAGCACAGATGGTCTCTCCGATGAAGATATCCGCTATTCCTGCAATCATGACGATATCTCCGGCGACTGCCTCTTCGGAATCCCTCCTGTCCAGACCGTAAAAAGAATATATCTTTATAATCTTCCCCTTCCTGGCCTCGTCCCTGATGCCTTTGACATATACCTCGCTCCCGTTCTTCAATTTGCCTTCATAGACCCTGCAGACGGCAAGACGGCCCAAGAAATTATCGTAGGCAAGATTGAAAGGCTGGGCCCTCAAAGGTTTCTCGGTCATCTCCTCGGAAGACGCCATGGGTACCTCTTCTAAAATCAAATCTAACAAAGGAGTCAGATCTTTTGATTCATCGGAAAGATTCCTCTTGGCGATACCGTCCCTCCCGATGGCGTAGATGCATTCGAAATCAAGCTGTTCGTCATTCGCCCCGAGATCCATGAATAATTCCAAAACCATCTCTTTGACGTCGTCCGGTCTCGCCGCCGGCTTGTCTATCTTATTGATGACGACAATAGGCTTTAATCCCAATTCCAAAGACTTCTTCAAGACGAACTTGGTCTGGGGCATGGGGCCTTCCTGAGCGTCCACGACCAAAAGAACCGAGTCGATCGATCTCAAAACCCGCTCCACTTCCGAACCGAAATCGGCGTGGCCCGGAGTGTCCACTATGTTTATCTTCGTATCTTTGTAGAAGATGGAGGCATTCTTCGAATAGATGGTAATGCCTCTTTCTTTCTCCAATTCGTTTGTATCCATTGTGAAGCCCTCTTCCGCCACTCCGGTCTGCCTCATCAAGGCATCGGTCAAGGTGGTCTTGCCGTGGTCGACGTGAGCTATAATGGCTATATTCCTTATTTCCATAATCTAAAAAATCTGCCGAAGCAGAAAGCTTTAAGTATTCATAATATATAACAGAAGGCTGATTTTGTCAAAGATTATCCTTTCTTTTTCAAGGAAAAGATGACCAACCCCTTCTTTTCTATCAGGTCCCTCTGTCCGAAAGTATCCAGATTGAAATCCAGGACATACCCGACCTCCCTCTCTATCGTCCTTCCGGTATACTGTCCCGTCTTCGGATCGTACTCTTCAAGAATGATGGTATCACCTTCCTTAACTTCAAAATCAGCGACTCTCGCTTCGAAGTTCTTATTTCCAGAATCGACAAGATCGAAATATTCAGGTGGTATTTTCTTTTTGATTACGGCCATATTATTTATCCTTCCCGCAACACTTCTTGTACTTCTTCCCGCTCCCGCAAGGACAAGGATCGTTCCTTCCTGTTTCGTCTTTGGCAACGGTTTCACTCCTTTGCGACGCCTCCTGCATCTGGGTGGGAGCGCTCCCTACATTGATTGTAGCCCTCATAATGCTCTCTATGAGCGTCTTTTCGTAGTTTTCGAGCAATTCCTTGAACATTATCAACGCCTCCTTCTTATACTCGACCAGAGGGTCTCTCTGCCCGTACGCTCTCAGCCTGACCGAATCCTTAAGGCTGTCCATATTTTCCAGATGCTCTATCCAAAGAGTATCGATCACCCTTAATCCGGCCACCTTCTCTATCTTCCTCATATTCTCCGAACCGACCTCGCTTTCTTTTTTCTCGTACGCTTCAAGAGCATATCCGTGCTTCTCAAGCAAAGGCAAAATCGTTTCTTTCAGATCGCCACTCTCCAGTATCTGATCCCTCTTCGAATACATCGTCTCTCTCTGCTTGTTCAAAACATCGTCGTATTCCAAGACGTGCTTCCTCGCATCGAAGTTGAATCCCTCTATCTTTCCCTGGGCCGACTCTATACTCGAAGAGATGAGCCCGTTCTCTATGGGAACGTCTTCGGGAATGTTGAACCTTTCCATCAGGGCCTTTATCCTGTCTCCTCCGAAGATGCGGATGACATCGTCATCCAAGGACACGAAGAACTGGGTCGTTCCCGGATCTCCCTGCCTTCCCGCCCTTCCCCGGAGCTGGTTGTCTATCCTCCTCGCCTCGTGCCTTTCCGTGCCGATGACAAACAGCCCTCCGAGTTTTTTCACCTCTTCGTTCTCTTCCGGAGTGGACGGCTTGCCTCCCAGATAGATGTCCACCCCTCGTCCGGCCATATTCGTCGCTATCGTCACCGCGCCTTTCTTTCCAGCCTGGGCGATGATCTCTCCTTCTTCCTCGTGGTGCTTGGCATTCAAGACCTTGTGGGGAATTCCGTCCCGCGAAAGCAATCTGCCCAAATATTCGTTCTTCTCAATCGAAGTAGTTCCAACCAATACCGGCTGTCCGAGCGCGTGCTTCTCTTTGACCAGTTCCGCCACGGCCCTGAACTTAGCCTCTTCGGTCTTGAATATCTTGTCACCCAAATCCTTCCTCACTATTGGCTTATTCGTGGGGATAACGATGACGTCCAAGTGATAGACCTTGTCGAATTCCTCGGCCGAAGTTTCGGCCGTTCCGGTCATTCCCGCAAGCTTCTTATACATCCTGAAATAGTTTTGGAAAGTGATGGAAGCCAGAGTTATCGATTCCGGCATTATCCTCACTCCCTCTTTCGCCTCTATCGCCTGGTGCAACCCTCCCGACCATCTTCTTCCGGGCATGAGGCGGCCGGTAAATTCATCAACGATGATAACTTCCCCGTTCTTGACCACGTAGTCCTTGTCCTTCTTGAACAGTATCTCCGCCTTGAGAGCCTCTTCCAGGTGGTGCAGATACTTTATTCCTTTCTCGTCATATATGTTTCCCGCGTTCAAAATCGATTCTATCTTGTCGATGCCTTTCTCGGTCAAAGTAACCGCCCTCATCTTCTCATCGACTTCGTAGTCGTCAATCGCCTTCAAGCGGGGGATTATCCTCGAGAACTCGGTATACCACTTGGAACTCTCTTCGTCCGGAGCGGAAATGATTAAAGGGGTTCTCGCCTCGTCTATCAAAATCGAATCGACCTCGTCGACGATGGCGAAATTGAATCCTCTCTGGACCTTGTTCTTGAGGTCATAGGCCATATTATCCTTCAGGTAATCGAACCCGAATTCGTTGTTTGTGCCGTAGGTGATGTCGCAATCATACGCCTCTTTCCTCGAACAAGGCCTCAAGAAATCTTCCATTACCAAAAATCCTCCCAGTTCGTCCCTCTTCTTGTCTTCATCCTCTTCGGTCTTGAAATTAGGGTCGTATCTAAACGACTGGTCATGATTGACGCATCCCACGGTCAACCCGAGAAAATCATATATCTGCCCCATCCAGACCGCATCCCTTCGAGACAAGTAATCGTTGACCGTGACCAGGTGGCAACCTTTTCCTTCAAGGGCGTTCAGATACAAAGGCAAGGTGGCGGTAAGGGTCTTTCCTTCTCCGGTCCTCATCTCCGCTATGTTTCCCCGATGAAGAACAATCCCTCCGATCAATTGACAATCGAAATGCCTCTGGTTCATCGTCCTTTTCCCGGCCTCCCTGACCAAAGCAAAAGCCTCCGGGAGTATGTCGTCCGTAGTTTCTCCTTTCTTCAATCTCTCCTTGAGTTCTTCCGTTTTTAGCCTGATTTGTTCTTTGTTCAAACCGACCAAGTCCGCCTCAAGAGAGTTGATTTTTTTGATTACGGGCTCCAGCCCCTTGATGTATTTTTCGTTCGCGTTGCCGAATAATCCGCTTAAAAATGCCATATCTTTTCCATTATTATACCATTCTATCCTATATTAATAAACATGAAACGTCAAAAGGGCCTTTCGGCCCCTTTTCAAGAAATCATTTCTCCGGGACTCTCCTCTTCTCCGCCACCTTCTTGTCCTTATGCCTCCTTATCTGCTTCTCAATCTCATTCTTGGCGTCGGTCAACGCTGAACGGAAGTCTTCTTTTTCCGAAACGGCCCTGAAGAGCTTCCCCGGTATTTCAATCTGCATTTCCGCCCGATAGATGTCGCCCTTCTGATGATGCCTGCTCGTTATCCCCACTTCTATTTCGGCAATGATCACTCTTCTTCCCCTCAGATGCTTCGATATCTCGAATAACTTCTCCTTGATCATGTCTTTGAGATAAGGAGTCATCTCTATTTCCGTCGCTTTTATTCTTATCTTC
The DNA here is from genome assembly GCA_041650235.1 of Minisyncoccota bacterium. Classification (GTDB taxonomy): domain Bacteria; phylum Patescibacteriota; class Minisyncoccia; order Minisyncoccales; family Minisyncoccaceae; genus UBA2211. Next base: position 116 of record JBAZLP010000023.1, on the reverse strand, counting down.
ATATTTTTAAATCAGTTCTAATTAAAACAACTCTTGACGAGTTGTTTTAACGAAACTATTTCTTCTTCTTCTTTGCAACTTTCTTTTTAGCTGCTTTCTTTGCGGGCTTCTTTGCA
>JBAZLP010000022.1:0-11641 GCA_041650235.1 Minisyncoccota bacterium | reverse complement strand
CTTGCTAGTATAAAATATAGAAAATATGGCTAAAAGAAATTCAAAAGTCGTTTTGCATGTTTCTATTTTCAAGGAGGGAAAGCATTTTATAGCTTATGCCCCGTCTTTGGATCTATCCGCATCGGGAAGCAGTGTCAAGCAAGCTCAGAAGAGGTTTGAAGAAGTGGCGGATATATTTTTTGAAGAAACTTCCAGGAAAGGAACGCTCGAAAAGGTTTTAAAAAGCTTGGGATGGAAGAAGGCCGAGAAAGAATGGCTCCCTCCGTTTGAGTGCCTGGAAGAAAAAGAATTTAATGTTCCAGCATTGGTTTAATGTCTAATAAAATCATAGCTGTTTCGTGGAGGAAGCTCCACCAATATTTTTTATCCGTGGGTTGCCGGCTTTCCAGGACAAAGGGCGACCATCTTATTTATGAGAGAAAAGATTTATTAAGGCCGGTGGTTATACCGAAAGACAGGGAAATCCCTGTTTTTATTATAAAGAATAACCTGAGGATATTGGGAATATCTCACGAAGAGTATATTAGAGGAATTAAAAAAGCCCCCGCTAAGGACGAATCCATAAAGGGGTCTTTTTCGTAATGATTTATATATATCGTATATCATAAATAAATATTGTCAAGTTCGGATTAGCTCTTCGGATTCAGCTCTTTTTGTTGCAATAAAGTCCTTTTATATTAAAATAGATTGTATATAAGTTAAATAAGATAAATATGAGCAAAAAGTATAAAATTATAATCGGAGCGGTTTTCATTTTGGCTTTGGTTGTTGCCGGATTCTTTTATTACAACAAGGCGCAGGAAGACAAGATGGGGCCGGTTTCTTTCGAAAGCTTCAAGAGGACGGAAGCGGACGGCAAGGTCTTTATGGAAAATAAGGATATAGGCCTGAAGTTTATGGTTCCGGAGGGGTGGGAGGTCAAGAATCTGACATGGTCATCTATATCCGTGGCAAGCCAAGATTTCGAGCCATTTACAGATCCTTCCCCGTTGCCTAAAAAGGGGTGCTTGATTAACATTGATCCAGAGATACAGATTGAGGGAAGCGAATATGATTTGCAATACACCGATCTAAAACAAAGAATAGATAGTGGTAGTTGTTCTCTTTTTAACAATGATAATCAGGAAAAATGTGAGATAGTCGATTTTTATGGATTAAAAGGTGTGAGGGATAGTTTTTCAGAAAATAAGACCGAAAATCCCGGATTTTTTACTAATTTAAGCATTCCATATAATAATATAATTTATCGTTTTGAATCGTATATTTTTGGAGAAAATAAAGATGCGTGCCTCCAAGAATTCGATAATTTTTTAAAGTCAGTCTCTATTAAAAAGAAATGAAATACTACAATTTAATATGCGGTATAACGCTGACAGCAATGTTAGTAGGTTTTTTAACGATACCGCAGCAAATTTTTGCTAAAGATATCGATTTCTCAGGAGACGGTTATCAGACCTTATCAGAATTTGACGGAAAAAGAATAATGGAATCTTTTCCCGATATATTTTTTACGAAGTGGAATTCTCTAATGATGGATGGTTATTCTGATTCAAAAGAAAAAACCGTCATTAGCCTTCTTAAAGAGTTATCGACTTTAAATCTTTGGAACTACTACTTCAGAGATCTCCCTATAGATGTTTCCCTTGCCGTCACTAACCAAGCAGTTGAAATATCTAAGCTTATCGCTGCCGAAGATATTTCCGGATTATTGAATAAGATAGAGAAAGAAACGGCCAAGGCAGCCGTTAATTATTTGAAGGACTATTTTTTCAAGAATCAGATAAAAGCGTCTTTCGGGGCGATGGAGGTTAAGTATAAGACGGCGGCAGGGAGTGTAGATTCTCCTTTTCAGTATATAATCATATACAGCCCGATTGATGAAGAGAGGGGGAGGGTTGTTATCAGGATATATTCTCCTAAGGAAATAATTCCTCCAGCTAGTAGCGGTTCAATCGGCATGACTAAAGGATTTTTGAATAGTTTGGATTCTGGGCAAAAGATACCTCCTTTTATCGTTGAAATAAGCGGGGAAATGAAGAAGGGAATGTATGGTTCATATAACTGGGAATACTCTCCATCAATTAAGACGGTTTTTCCGGCAAAGGTCCCAGATTTTGGCTTAAAACCAAAAACCTGGCAGGAAAAGTACATAGCCGATCCGATCAAGAAGAAAATTAACGACGTTCTTTCAATCGGTAGTTTTTTCGGTTTCCAAACGGAAATTGCTGATTACATCCTCAAAGACGGCAATACCGACAAGATAAACGAAGAAATCAAGGACATGAAGGAGGGGGATGATGTCGCAGAAAAGTATCCCGAAGAAGAAAAGACTGTTGCTAAAAAGGAGGAACAAAAGGAGAAAGAGATTGAAGTTACCGCCAATAAAAAGGAAAAGACCGAAAAGAAGGAGGAAAAGTTCATTCCCGCTCCTTGTTCCAAAAACGGCCAAACCGACGGCAGGCACAATATTATTTTTAGCGAAATCGCCTGGATGGGAACGCAGAAAAGTTCAAACGACGAATGGATGGAGTTAAAGAATGTTTCCGGGAAAGAAATCGACTTAAACGGATACGCTATTTCCAACAAGGAAGGGAAGATAGATATAATTTTCGGACCGTATATCCTCAAGCCGGGTGGTTTTGTCTTGCTGGAGAGGACCGATGATGTTTCCGTCCCTTTCAAGCAGGCGGACGTGATTTATAAGGGGGCTCTTTCCAATACCAATGAAGAGCTGTATCTCTTCGATTCTTCCTGCAATGTCGAGGATTATGTTTCGGCCAATCCGACCTGGCAAGCCGGAGACAATGATGGGAGAAGAACGATGGAAAGGATGAACGACTTTTCTTGGCTGACGTATTCGGGAAGCGGGAACGGCAGTATTTTGGGGACTCCCGGAGAAGCAAACAGCCAGGGGCAGAAAAAGGAAGAGAAGAAGGAAGAAACAAAGAAAAGCTCATCGGCCATAGCCTCCGTCGCCGTTTCTTTTTCCGGAGGCGGACCGGATCCGGTAGCGGTAAATTATTGCTCCCAAGAAGGAACTTCTTCTCCGACCCGCCAGATTGTCATTAATGAAGTGGCTTGGATGGGGAGTAATACGAGTTCAAGCAACGAATGGATAGAATTGAAGAATATCTCCGAATCCGCGATCGAACTGAATGGATGGCAATTATTGGACCAAGGCAACCAGATAAAGGTTGTTTTTTCTTCTTCGGATATCATTAATCCTGGCGGGTTTTATCTTCTGGAGAGAAGCGGCGATGATTCTGTTCTTGGTATTCAGGGGGATAAGGTGTATACCGGAGCGCTTTCCGACACGAATGAGTCATTGAGGCTTTTTGACGAGAATTGCGTTTTGGTCGATGAGATTTTAGCCAGTCCTGATTGGCCGGCCGGAAACAAAGAGGAAAAAAAGACCATGGAGAGAAGCGACGATTTGAGCTGGCATACATATTTTAATTCTTTTGCCGATGCCATTAGCGGACTTTGGGGAACGCCAAAGTCAACGAACAGCATAGAAGCAGGGGATAATGAGGAAGAAACACCTCCTCAAGAGGAAAATGATCCTAACCCGGAAGAGGAGGATGAGAATCCCGTTGTCGCTCTTCTGATTACGGAAGTTCAATTCGACGAATCTGGCGGGAATGAATATATCGAATTGTTCAATCCGTCCGATGAAGAAATCGATTTGTGCGCAAGCGAAAACGATTGCTATTACCTCTCATATTATTCATCGGCCTCTACATGGTCAGATTCGCACCGTAATTGGAGGTTCATGGAGGGAGAGACGATTCTTCCAGATTCATATTATATCGTTAATATCTTCGGCGAGAGCGGAGGGGATTGGAGAGTTGAAAAATCGACGGTTGCCGAAGGCGAGAGCCCGTATTATTCGAACGGACAGATGTCCGAAAGCGGCTCTGTGGCTATTTTTTCCGGCAATCCGAGATATGGCGGGGAAGAAGAGAAGACTGAAGAAGAAAAGGACGTTCTGGCGGCTTCCATGAAGATAGATGCCGTATCTTGGGGATCGGACGCTTTGGTCAAAGAAGGCAGTTCCCTTATCAATATCGAAGCGGGAAAGGTTGTCGGAAGAAAATGGTCCGCTCTCGGCTATCAAGATACGGGCGACAATGCAAGCGATTTCCAGGCGGAGATAGCCAGTCCGAGGAGTCATGCTCCCAAGCCGCCTTCCAAGATAGATGGCGTGTTGGCGGCAGAAAATTTGGGACAGAAGAATTCGGTGGTTCTTTCCTGGGCGATTCCCGAAGACGACGATACTCCGGCCGAAGAGATAAGCTACGAAATATATTATTCGCGCAACGGAGAGATTGATGAGGGCAATCTCTTGAAAATGGATGATTATGTCTCTTTTACCATCGCTCCAGCCGAAAATAGCCATATGACCGCCTTGATTCCCGATCTTTATTATTCTTCGGATTACTCTTTTGCCATCAAAGCCAAGGATCCTCAGGGAAACTATTCTCCTCTTTCGGACAGCATTTCTTTTTTAATTCCTTCAGCTGTCCATCAGAAACCTGGACCCCTTTACGATTTCAAGAGAAGCAATCAGGCCAAATTCGAAGGGCCGACTGACGGGAACATGGGAGAAACGTTTCTTTTGGCCGGAGAAAACGACGGGAATCCCAACAATGACCAGTTTTCTTACTTTTTGGCCATAGACGAGAATGGGACGGTATATTTCTGGGCCAGGATAGACGGAAATACGGGAATCTACGCGTACAGTCCCGAAGGAGAGCAAAAGTGGGTTTATAGCGTTCCGTGCGCATTTGATCCGTCCCTCGGGAGCGACGGATCGGTCATTTTCTCTACCTGCACCGGCATCGTTTCTTTGAGTCCTTCGGGCAAATTGAACTGGCAAAAAGATTTTTTGAAAGTTTATACCACGCACATAGCCATCGATTCCCGGGGAAGGATATATTTCGTGGCTTCGGAGGAGCCGGATAATGCAGCCATCTTTTCTTTCGATGGAAATTCGATAGAGAATAAATTGCAGATAGGAAGCTTGATCAATTTTACCGTCACCGAACTTGTCATTGATGACAATGATAATGTTTATTTCTCCAAGGGGGATACGATTTTCAGGATTGATTCGTTTGGAGGGGTCATCGAAAAATCTTTCCCTGTCGAGATTGTTTCCGGCTATTCGGGGCCGCGTACGGGCCGGGTCGACCAGATCCAGATCGCTTCCGACGGAACCGTTTTATTCAATCTTGCCCAGGGCTGGTGTTGTTATGACGTCCAGTCGACGATAGATGTCTTTTATGCGGTCAGCAATGACTTGAGCAGGGTTCTCTGGACCAAGAAGGAATACGGGCCTGTCTTGGGGGTAAACGGCGATGAAGTTTACGTATCTTTGTCTTACGGTTCATATAAGATTAAGGCAGTTAGTTTGAGCGACGGCAGCCACAGGTGGATCAAGGGTCCGTTTTTCCCTCCGACATCCCGAGTCGTTTCTGATAGCGGGGGTAATATATACTTTGCCTATAATCTTAACATTTTAGGATATGATCCCAGTATTATCGTCGAAGAGTCTCCTTCGGCCATCCTATCTTTTTCCGACTCTCAGCCATTTGGATATGCTTTCCCGTCGATAGGGAATAATGTGATGTATTTAGTCCAAAACAATCGTATCCTGGGCGTGAAATATTGAGATATCTTTGCGCGATTCTTGCGCGATTCTTGCGCGATTCGTTGATTTGGGATATAATATCAGTATATGTTCAATCCCGGATACAAATTAACGAATTCAATGGTCAAGACTCTCACCTCCATAGCCGAGGCCAGAATTGTCATTGAAAAAGCCAAGATATTGCCGATGATAGAGCTTAAATTAAGGCGTCAGGCAATTATCAGGATGACCCACAGTTCTACAGCTATCGAGGGAAACAAATTAGTTTCCGAGCAGGTGGCCGCCCTTTTCGCAGATAAGAAAATAGATGCTCCCGAAAGGGACATATATGAGGCGAAGAATTATATGGCCGCAATCAAGTATATCGAGGAGATAGTGAAGAAAGGGGGACCGATTTCTGAAAAAGTCCTTTTGAAGCTGCACAAGTTGGTGACAGACAAGACCCTAAAGAAAGAACAGGCGGGAGCGTATAGGAAGAGCCCGGTATATGTGGTTAAGAAAGTGGTGGGAACCATAACAGGCGTTATTTATACCGCTCCCGATTCCAAAACGGTCCCGGAATTGTGCGCCAATCTGATTGATTGGATAGAAAAGAGCGAAAAAGAGGAAATCAATCCTGTTCTTGTGGCCGGCATAGTCCACCAGGAAATAGCCGCCATCCATCCTTTCGCCGACGGTAACGGGAGGACGGCCAGAGCGATGGCGACCCTGATTCTCTATAAGAGGGGGTACGATTTCAGAAGATTGTTCGCTTTGGAAGATTATTATAATGAAGATCGTCCTTCCTATTACGAAGCTATAAATCTGGGCAGGAATTACGAAGAAAGAAAGAATGATTTCACTTCCTGGCTCGAATATTTTATAAGGGGATTCAAGGAAGAAATCGATACGGTCAAGGAACAGGTTTCGGCTCTGTCCTCTAGGAGAGCGGATATTTCATCGCAGATTTTTTTAGATAAGGACCAGTTGAAAATTTTAGATTTCATAGACCAAATGGGAAGGATTACCGCCGGAGATGTGGTTGATATCCTCGGATGTCCCAAGAGAACGGCCCAGTCGCACCTCCAGAAGCTCAAAAAAATCAAAATGATAAGGCAGGTGGGCAAGGGAAGAGCCAGTGCTTATGTGCTCTGAATAAGCGTTAAAACAAAGAGCGGCCTTGAGCCGCTTTCTTCTTAGGAGCCCCGTTTCGGAGGTGATGGCGTTTTCAAGTCTGCCGGAGGGCGTGGAGGAGGCCGCTCAGTATCCCAAGGCAAGTTCACCCCTGAAGTGCAACTGACGGGCAGTTAAAATTATCAAATTCTAATGCATATCGACTGACCTTTAACGGTTCGCGGATCAGTCCGCTTTCTCTCGCTACCTCGTACGCTGTTTTGTACCCCAGGATCTTCCTGGGTTTGCTGTTTAAGAGCCATTCTACCAGGGAAACATCGTCTTGTGAATAATCGTTCAAATCGCATCCTTTGGGGAAATACTTCCTCAGCTCCTTGTTCGCATTCTCTATATGCGGTTTTTCATATGGAGAATACGGATGGCAGAAGAAGCTCGGAACCAGAGCCTGCTCATGGTTTTTATTCTCAATTCCGTTGTCTCGGATCAAGCATCTCGGATTAAGAGGGAGAAGGATATCGTCGATGGCTTTTTCATTCAGGGCCGGCTTCAAGCTCATCACTTTCCTCAATCCTATCAATTTAGAAAAAACATCCTTCGCTCCCGTTATCGCCGCGCTGCTTCCCGTCTTTTTGCCGGAAACAATCGTATCCGTCTCCATGTCTCCCGCTTTAAGCCCGAAATCAAGCGGTTTTTGCTCGATTCCGACCCGGTTCGGAATCATCTCTTTTTTGGTTTTCTTTTCCTTCCTTTTCTTCTTTTTGTATTGTTTAGAAGGGAGAAGGGAACAATGCAATTGTCCGTGGATCGAATAGAGCCATTCATATATGGCGGTCTTGGAAGAATAGAAAGGAAGCTTTTGTTCTTTCATCCTTCCCGATATCTCGTCCGGGTTCCAATCTAGGATCAATCCTTTGATGATATATGTTTTCAGGTCTTCATTCTCGTTTATCTTCTTTCCCTGATACCTGGCGTACTTTTTCCGGACATATGCCTTGTGGCGGGCGTATTTAGCAACATATCTTCCATCAGATCGGGAGTTGTTTTCGAGCTCCCTCGATATCGTCCCTTTATCCCTCTCCAAGACCTCTGCAATCTCTTTCTGAGAGTGTCTGGAAGAGAGGAGGGCTTGGATCCTGTCTCTCTCTTCCATGCTCAAATGCGTGTACTTTTTCATACTGAAATGTTATCCCATTTCAGTTGCACTTCAAAACGGAAATTGCCAATAAAAAAGCATGAAAGACTCTTGGACAAGAGACGTCTCCAATCTTCTCATAATAAACGGGATATTCACGGCCCTGTCGGTCATTTTGATTCCCTTGGTCCTGCAGAACGACAGCGCTTTCAAGAACAACTGGCTCCCGCCCATAATCCTCCTTATCTTCACTTTCGGGCTTTTCGCCCTGGTGGCAGCCAAGATGGCCGAAGCGGTGGAGCAGAACAACATAAAGAAATACGTATCCTATCTCCTTTTGTACAACCTGGCGGTCGTAATGCTTTTCTTCTCGATAGGATTGATAATATACTACCACTACCTGCCTTCGGGGATGCCCCTGGCATTGCTCTGCCTTGCGATCGTAACGGTCTCCCTGCCCTGGACAAGGGACTTCTTCTGGATGCTCCTAGTCAAAAAATCTGATTTCGAAAAGTACGTAGGCGGATTGAAAGGGGAAAAGCAGCCTGAAACAGACTATTGGATATTCTCTTTCACCAAGATGTTCTGCAAGCTGAGGAAATGGAAATAAAATCCTTCGAATATAAAAACCACTCCTAAAAAGAACAAAACACCTAAAAAATAAAGGTGTTTTTAACGTTTCTTTGGCAATGACATTTTGTCATAGACCTTTCCGGGATCGCCCGCCAAGCGCCTCTGCTCAGACTTCTGTTGATTGGTAGGAGCACCTCTTACTGGTTGCTGTCCCATCGAATGTTTGATGCTGTTCCTTACCTGCGCAGAATTCTTCTTAAGCCCTTTTATTAGTGCCATAAAATAACCTCGGATAAGATATCATAAAAAATAAAAAATCAAGTCTTTTCCTGTTTCAGTTTATCTGATATAATCCAGACATAAAAACATATGAACAAAACAACAAAAATTGTCAGAACGATATATCTGTATACGGTCGCCTTGATCAGCCTGGTCTTCCTGGCCGTCGGGACGGGAAACCTGATCAACACGACGCTTAAGGCGTATATATTCACCGAGGCCGAAAAGAACGAATACAGCCGATGCACCAGCTATCCGTACTTCGTTTCTTCGATCGACGCCGAGGCGGTAAAGAAGAACACCCAGATAACCGAAGACCAGAAGACCCAGATAGACAACATGCTCAAAGAATATGAAAACTGGAAGAAAGAGAACACCGGAGATGTTTGCATAAAGGCGGAGAGGCAGAAGAAGATGCTCGATGCCGTAACGATGATTTTGATCGCTCTCCCTCTGTACGTCTTCCACTGGAGGATGGCCAGGAAGGAAAAACAAGAAACCGAAAATTAAACAAATAAGAGGCGATTGCCTCTTTTTTGTTTTCATGGTAAATTATGCACAGAATATTGAAAGAGAGTCGTACCATGATTAACTTCGGCCTAGTTCAAAAAAAGCTCGAGAGCCTTGCCGAAAACGATCTTTACGATACGTATATAGAGCTGAGGCTCTTCGGCAAGAAATTGATTGGAAACGACGCTTTCCACTTCAAAAAGATGCTCCTGAGCGAGTTTTCGAAAAGAGGACGGCTGACCGTCAAGACTGACCAGGGTAAGGGGGATCCTTACCGAACAAAAATAACGATCCTAAATGGATTACAGGTCGACCGGATCTTACAAAAATGCAGATTCGTTAAAGGATCGGTCGAATGTATCGTCAGAGAAGGTAGCAACTCTGTATTATTCATCGAAGAGGTGATCAGAGTGTGACCTTCTTTTTTTTATGCTATAATATTCGTATATGAAAAAAGCGGTAATGATCATAGCGTCCAAGAACTTCAGGGACGAAGAATACTTTATCACCAAGGAAGTCCTGAAAAAGGGCGGCGTCCTGGTCAAAACGGCCTGCGACAAACCCAAGGCGGTGGGGAAGTTCGGCGGGGAAGCCGAAGCCGATATCCTAATCAACGACCTCAAAATCGATGAATTCGACGCAATCATACTCCCTGGAGGGAGCGGGGCCTCGGAACTGCTGGACAATGAACTGACCTATTCCATAGTCAAGGACGCTTTCTATAAGAAAAAGCTCGTAGCGGCCATATGTATCGCTCCGACCATACTGGCAAGGGCGGGGATACTCGAAGGGAAGAACGCAACCGTCTGGTCTTCCTCCCTGGATAAGTCCGCCATCAACATATTGAGGGAAAACGGGGCTACATATACGAGAAAAGAGATTGTCATCGACGGGAACATCATTACCGGAGAAAACGCCGAATTCAGCCAGGAATTCGGGGAAACGATCCTACGAGAGTTGACAAAAAGCTGAAAAAAGATATAATACCAGCATAACCAAATAATCCACAGACAGCAGGCATTTAAGACCTGCCGAGGATAAGAAACTCGTTTTTTGTCTGTGGTAATCACGGATTTTTTAATAATATGCAGACAAAAGAACAAAAACAGAATATAGTGAAGGACCTCGAATCCAAGATCGAGAAGCAGAAGTCCATCGTCTTTATGGATTTCTCCGGAGTCAAGGTCAAAGATCTGGCCCAGTTCAGGGAAAAGCTGAAGGAAGAGGGGAATGAGATGAAAGTGGCCAAGAAGAGTCTGATGACGATAGCGCTGAAGAACAAGGGGGTCGAGCTTGATTCTAAGAGATTGAACGGAGAAGTAGCTATGGTATTCGGGTACGAAGACGAAATCGCCCCGAGCAGATCGGTCTACCAGTTCTCTAAAGAGAACCAGAAGGCCAAGATCCTCGGAGGATTCCTTGAGAGCAAGTTCTACGAAATGGCCGATGTGGTCAGATTAGCCGAATTGCCGAGCAAGCAGCAGTTACTGGGGATGCTCTTGGGAACGATGTCCGGTCCCGCATCAAACTTCGTTTCCGTACTGTCAGGCAACACCAGGAAGCTGGTAATGGCCCTTTCGCAGATAAGAGACAAGAAAGCATAATAATAAATAATAAGTAAAATAATAAACATATGGCAGAAGAAATGGAAACAATCGAAGTTCCCGAAAAGTTCAAGAAGCTTGTCGAGGAAATCGAAAAAATGTCAGTATTGGACTTAGCCGAATTGGTTAAGGTCCTGGAGAAAAAGTTCGGCGTATCGGCCGCTCCCCAGATGGTAGCAGCCGCAGCCGCTCCCGCAGCCGCCGGAGCCGCAGCCACCGGAGAAGAGAAGTCATCTTTCAACGTCGTCCTGACATCAGCCGGAGACAAGAAGATCGAAGTCATCAAGGTGGTAAGAGACCTGACTCAGAAAGGTCTGAAGGAAGCCAAGGACTTGGTAGACGCCATCGCCACAGCCCCCCAGACAATCAAGGAGGAGGTGAAGAAGGAAGAAGCCGAGGAAATGAAGAAGAAATTCACCGAGGCCGGAGCCACAGTGGAACTGAAATAAAACAAACGACTCCCCGAAAGGGGAGTTTTTTGTTTCCTAAAACAAAAACGCACACAGTGTTTACCGTGTGGTTTGATTTTGCAAGAAGGAGGTGAAGGAGGGCTTGATCTTGAGGACAAAGCTTACTTGGAATTTCTTCCGTTCAGTCTATCACTATCCTCATGGTAAGGTGCCCACGATACCTAAAAACGTACAATCGTCCTATCGAATTTGATTTGGCTGATCTCACGGGTGGGGCATAGGAAGGGCGGGTAAGCCACAGGCCAGTAAAGGATCCGGTCCAGGGATACCAAATGGACGGGACGCCTAAAGTGGCGCAAACGGGCTATCG
>JBAZLP010000021.1:0-12059 GCA_041650235.1 Minisyncoccota bacterium | reverse complement strand
GCCCGCGCCAGATTGTCCATTGACTAAAGAAATTCCCTTTCCCCCATTTCAAAAATCGTTCATTTTTGAAGGCCTAAATAACATAACACACTTAAAAATGTCTGTCAAGAGCTTTTCCACATCCCCCTCCCCGGAGGACGAAAGCATCGATTCCACCCTCCGTCCCAAAGAATGGACCCACTATGTGGGCCAAGAGAGGGTTAAGAAGAACCTTAAGGTGATGATAGACGCTGCCAAAGGAAGAAAAGAGTCTCCCGACCACATTCTTTTCTACGGCCCTCCCGGTTTGGGCAAGACGACTCTCGCCCATATCATCGCCAAAGAGTCCGGAGCGAATATAAAGATAACGTCCGGACCGGTCATAGAGAAATCCGGAGATTTGATCGCCCTTCTGACCAATCTCAATGAAGGAGATTTCTTATTCATCGATGAATGCCACCGATTAAACAGGTTCGTCGAAGAATACCTGTATTCGGCGATGGAAGATTTCAAGCTGAACCTCATCTTAGGAAAAGGCCCCATGGCGAAGAACATCGACTTGGAACTTCCGCGCTTCACCCTGGTCGGAGCAACGACCCGGCTCGATTTGATTTCCTCTCCCCTGAGGAGCAGGTTCGGGGCAATCTTTCAGTTGAGCTATTACGACGTCAAAGAGATTGAAGAGATTATAAAACGCTCGGCTAAAATACTAAAAATAGAAATAGAAAAAGAGGCTATTGAAGAAATTGCCAAGAGGGCCAGGTGCACTCCGAGAATAGCCAACAAGCTTTTAAAAAGGATTCGGGATTTCGCAGAAATCGAGGGACAAGGAAAGATAACTTTGGATATCGCCAAAAAGGCTTTGGATTTTTTGGAAGTGGACACTATGGGCCTCGAACCGGCCGACAGAAAAATACTGGAAACAATCATTAGCAAGTTTGAAGGGGGGCCGGCCGGACTGCAGTCCTTGTCTGCCGCCACCTCGGAGGAAAAGAACGCCATACTCGACATATACGAACCTTATCTGATCCAGATGGGGTTGATTAAAAGGACCTCGCAGGGGCGAACGGCCACAAAAGCGGCCTATGAACATTTAAACATAAAGCCACCGAAAAAACAGGATGAACTTCTCTAGCTCTTCAAGAATTCCCTCGCCGACTCCAGCTGTCCGGCGCTGCCGAGCATTTCATTCTTGTGTACGATGTATTTGGCGTATTCTTCTATAAAAACTTCTCCCGGCTTGCGCAGATCGAAGACATCGGGATGGTCGCGGAAAAACTCTCTGTGAACCCTGCACCAGACCAACCTCCCGTCCGTGTCTATGTTTACCTTGGTAACGCCCATCTGGGCGGCTTTTTTGAATTGGGTCTCATCAACTCCTTTGGCCCCCTTCAGAGCTCCTCCGGCAGCATTGATCCTGCTGACCTCGTCTTGAGGAACGGAACTTGAACCGTGCATAACCAGAGCAAATCCGGGTTTCAATTTCTGTATGGCCTCTATCACTTCAAAGTGCAGGCCCTGAGAGCCGCTGAACTTATAAGCCCCGTGGCTGGTTCCGATGGCACAGGCCAGGCTGTCTATTCCTGTCCTTTCTATGAACTCCTTGGCCTGATCGGGATTGGTCAGCTTGGCCTCCTCTTCCTTTACGGAAATATTTTCTTCGACTCCTCCCAGCTGGCCCAGTTCGGCTTCGACGGAAATCCCCTTGGCGTGGGCCGCATCGACAACTCTCTTGGTTATAGCCACATTCTCTTCGAAAGGCTTGTCGCTGGCGTCGATCATCACGGAGCTGTAAAATCCACTATTGATGCAATCCATGCAGGCATCTTCATCTCCGTGATCGAGATGGACGGCGAAAATCGCTTCCGGAAATATTTCGTCAGCCGCCCGGATCATAGCCTCGAGCAACCGCTTGTCGGTATACTTCCTGGCTCCTTTTGATATTTGGATGATGAAAGGGGCCTTGCTCTCCAGATTCCCCTTGAACAGACCCATGATCTGCTCTGCGTTATTTATGTTGTATGCGCCGACGGCATATTTGCCGTAAGCGTGCTCGAACAATCTTTTCGTAGGAATAATCATAATTTTATTTGTTATGATAAGTTGTTATATATCTGACCGTCCCTGACTTGCCCCGAACCACCATTGAGCGGGTGATTATCTTATCCGCCCTGAAATCGACCCCTTTCAGGATCGGACCATCGATAACGCCCGTGGCGGTAAAGGTCAGCTGCTTCCCCTCGGCCAGATCGGCCGCTTTGAAAATCTTGGCCGGATTATTTATCTTCGCCTTTTTCAGATGCTTCTTTATGTTCTCCGCATCGTCATCGCTTCTCGGCTTGAAGCGGCACAATATCTCTCCGCCGAAAATCTTCAGCGGTACGGCAGCCAGGACGGCTTCCGTGCTTCCGCCCGTGCCCATCAAAACGTCTATCCCCGAATCGGGAAAACATGTCGCCAGGGCGGCAGCGACATCTCCGTCGGTGATAAGGCGGACCCTCGCTCCGACTTTTCTTATGTCTTTTATCAGTTTCTCGTGACGAGGCCTATCTAAGACCATTACCACGATTTCTCCCACATCTTTATCCAGGGCCTTGGCAATCTTCATAAGATTGGTTCTGACGGAAGCGTCAAGGTCTATGGCCTTGGCCGCTTTCGGTCCGACCGCGATCTTTTCCATATACGTATCCGGAGCGTGCAAGAGGGATCCTTTGGGTCCGGCGGCGATAACAGCCATGGCGTTATATCTTCCCCAGGCGACGCTATCCGTACACTCCAAAGGGTCTATGGCGAGGTCCATAACCGGACCGCCTCCCTTTCCGACAATCTCCCCGGTATACAGCTTGGGAGCCTCGTCCTTTTCGCCCTCACCGATAACGACCCGGCCAGAAAAATCGACCTGATTGAAGCGCGCCCTCATCTCGTCTACGGCGGCTCCGTCGGCGGCGTGCTTGTCTCCTTTCCCTACCCACTTCGCCGCGGCTATGGCCGCAGCCTCGGTGACCCTAACGAATTCTAATGCTAGATTCCTGTCCATATTTGTATGGTTGATTATTATTGCCTTAATTCTGATACTTTTATCCCGATATGTCAAAAAAGTTATCCCGATTGAATTTTTCACCCTTTTAAGCTAATATGCAGATATAAATTAAGAGAAAAGAACATGAGCGGACATTCCCATTTCCATAATATAAAGATCAAGAAGGGCGCTGAAGACGCCAAGAGGAGCAAGACGTTTTCCAAGCTTTCCAAAGAACTGTCAGTCGCCGCCAAGGACGGAGGATCGGACACTACCTTCAACGCCAAATTGCGTTCGGCCGTAGAAAAGGCCAAAAGCATGAATATGCCGGCCGACAGCATCGACAAGGCGATAAAGAAGGGCTCGGGAGAGCTTGAAGGATTTTCATACGAAGAATTCCTGGTTGAAGCATACGGACCAGGAGGAACCGCCTTCATCATTGAAGGAATCACTGACAACAAAAACAGGACTCTGGGAGAATTGAAACTGATTTTGACCCAGAAAGGAGGAAAGTATGTCAACGAAGGGGGCATCAAATGGATGTTCGAGAAGAAAGGAGTCATTGCCGTAAGCGCCGAAGGCAAAGACAAGGAAGAGATGGAGATGGCGGCGATAGAGTCCGGAGCGGACGATGTGGACTGGGATGAAAACACCCTCTATCTCTATACCAAGCCGGAAGACCTGGAAAGCGCCAAGAAGTCTCTTGAAGAAAAGGGAGCGAAGATAGAATCGGCCAATCTCGAATGGGTTCCCAAGGAGAACATCTCAATCGAAGAAGAAGTCAAAGAAAAAAACCAGAGGTTGTTCGACGCTTTGGACGAAAACGATGATGTCCAGAACATATACACCAACATATGATAATCATGGGAATCGACCCGGGAACGGCCACGACCGGATTCGGGGTAATCGAATACAAAAAGAAAAAGCTCTCCTGTATCGACTACGGGGTAATCCAGACCCCGGCCGGGCAGGACATGGGAGAAAGATTGATACAACTCAACTCCGATCTTGATCAATTGATCAAGAAATACAAACCGGAGATGGCTGCGGTAGAGAGTTTGTTTTTCTTCAAGAACCTGAAGACGGCCATGCCGGTGAGCCAAGCGAGAGGGGTAATCCTTTTAACCTTGGCCAAGAAAAAAATACCCACAGTCGATTTCACCCCCCAGCAGGCGAAAACTTCTGTCACGGGATACGGAAAAGCGACAAAAAAACAGGTTCAGAAAATGGTTAAAAACCTGCTGAACCTGGATGAGATGCCTAAGCCGGACGATGCGGCTGACGCATTGGCCCTTGCCATATGCTGCAGCGATAAGTATAAATTTAACTAAGCTATCTTTTTAAAATTTCTCTTCCCTACCTGGACGATTAATCCTTTTTCTATCTGTATCTCCAATTGCCAGTCGGTCAATTCCTGGACCTTGTCTCCCTTTATCGCTCTCACCCCTCCCTGTTCCACCAGTCTTTTCGCCTCTCCTTTCGACGACGCAAGGTTAAGTTTGACCAAAAGGTCCAAAACATTCATTTTCTTTTCATTGATTTCCACTTCCTCTATTTCCGAAGGAAGTTTTTTATCTTCAAAAACTTGCTCGAACTCCCTCTCGGCTTCTTCGGCTTTTTTCTTATCATAGAAGAAAGAAATGATTTCTTTGGCTAAGATCTTCTTGATTTCTTTGGGATTGACCGATTTGCTCTCCAGACTGTTCTTGAATTCGTTGATCTGGATCATCGGAACCCTGGTGCACGATTCGAAGTATTCTATTATCAATTCATCCCTCAAGCTCATCAGTTTGCCGAACATGTCCTTGGGATCGTCCAAGATATTGATCACGTTCCCCCAAGAGGTGGACATCTTCCTTCCGTCGAGTCCGTATATCATCCTCAGGGTCATTACATCCTGGGGCTCCTGATTGAACGCTCTCTGCAATTCCCTTCCCGCCTTTAAATTAAACAACTGGTCGAATCCTCCGATTTCCAAATCAGACCTTATAACTACCGAGTCGTATCCCTGGAGCAAAGGGTACAATAATTCATGGACTCCGATCGGCTTGTCGGAATCCCACCTTTCTTTGAAATTCCTCCTCTGGATCATCTGCTGGGCTGTAAAATTCATGGCCAGCCTAATCAGCTCTTCTGCTTTCATCTTTCCGAACCAGTCTTTATTATGCCTGACATCAACCTTTTTCAGGTCCAAAATCTTTCCTATCTGGGAAAGATAATTCTTCAAATTCTCTTTTATCTCTTTTTCGGTCAAAGGCTTCCTGATTGAATCTTTATCCGAAGCGTCCCCGATTAAAGCGGTGAAGTCCCCGATGATCAACGTTATCTTATGCCCCAAGTCCTGAAAATCCCTTAATTTCATCAAAATCGTGGCCCTTCCCAAATGAATCTTGGGTCCGGTCGGGTCGATTCCGAACTTAATGTTCAGCTGCTTCCCCGACATCAATTTCTTCTTGAGATTTTCCCTGTCGATGATATCTTCCGCTCCCCTGCTCAATATCTCGTCTATTTTTTCTTCGTCTGTTATGATTTTCATATATATGATTATTTTAAGCTAAAATCACTTGTCTGTAAATATGTTATTTGATAGTATTAAACCATGAACAAAAAAGATAAAAATCTTGCAAAAACCTTCGGAATGGTTGTTTTGCTCCTGTTTTTGATGGGCATAGCCCTGTTTTTCGTGTTTTTGAAAGACCTGCCCAGGCCGGAGGTCTTCACCGAAGCCCAGATGAACCAGTCGACCAAGATATATGACCGGACCGGAAAGATACTACTTTCCAGCGTCTACGGAGAAGAAAAAAGGACATACGTCCCTCTTTCCCAGATACCGGACATAATGAAAAAAGCGGTCATCGCGACAGAGGACTCCAACTTTTATAGCCACTTCGGGATCGATATTCCTGCTATCTTCAGGGCTCTGAAAATAGACATAACAAAAAAGACCAACACCCACGGAGCGTCGACCATCACCCAGCAATTAATCAGGAGCACTTTCCTGACCACCGACAAGACAATCAATAGAAAGGTTAAAGAAATCGTCCTCTCGATCGAGCTGGACAGGAAGTATCCCAAAGACCAGATTCTCGAATGGTACTTGAACCAGGTCCCTTTCGGGATAAACATATACGGAGTGGAAGAGGCCTCTCTCTCCTATTTCCAGAAACCGGCCCAGGACTTGACCCTGCCCGAAGCGGCCCTCCTTGCGGCCATAATCCAGCTTCCCAGCTACTATTCCCCCTACGGCAGCCATCTGGACCAGCTTTTGATAAGGAAGGACTATGTCCTCGACAGGATGGCCCAGGAACACTACATCACCGAACAGGAAAGGGACGATGCCAAAAAGGTGGAACTGTCTTTCAACAAGCTTCCCAAGACCGCAGCCGTCCACTTCGTCGAATATGTGAAAAAGCAGATTGAAGACGAATACGGACCGGAACTTCTCGAGATAAAAGGGCTGAAGATATACACGACCCTCGACTGGGAACTCCAGCAAACGGCCGAAGCAGCTATAACGGAAAATGTCGAAAACAACATTGCCAGATTCGGAGCATACAATTCCGCCCTGGTCTCGATAGACCCCCACACCGGAGAAATATTGGCCATGGTCGGATCAGCCGATCCCTGGGGAGAGCCCCTGCCAAAAGGCTGCGACCCTTCGACCAACTGCAAATTCGTCCCCAGTTTTAACGTGGCTACTGACGGACTGGGAAGGCAGCCCGGATCATCATTTAAGCCCTTCGTATACGCCGAAGCTTTCAGGAAAGGAGCGACGCCGGACACCGTGGTCGTCGACGAGCTGACCGATTTCGGGGTATGGGGAACCGAACACTACATCCCCCAGAACTACGATGGCAAATTCAGAGGACCAGTCACTTTGAGGAACGCCCTCGCCCAATCGCTTAATGTGCCAGCCGTGAAAGTGTTGAGAGACATTGCCGGACTGGATGATAGCATAACTCTCGCCAAAAAGATGGGCATTACAACCCTGACCCAGCCTTCCGGATACTACGGCCTGGCCCTGGTTCTGGGAGGAGGAGAAGTCCATCTCTTGGACATGGTCTCCGCTTACGGAGTCTTCGGAAACGACGGCTACAGGATCGAACCGTCTCCCATCATTAAGATAGAAGATGCCAATGGCAACATCATATACGAAAACAAAAAATCTCCCAGGAAGGTCCTGGAAAGCAGTGTTTGCGATATGATCACCGACGTATTGTCCGATAACAACGCCAGGGCTCCCATATTCGGACCCTATTCTAATTTAAGATTCGACAATTACAAAGTATATGTGAAGACGGGAACCACCCAGAAAAACGGGGACGGATGGGTGATCGGATGCACCGAAGACACCTGCGTCGGGGTTTGGTCGGGAAACAATGACAACACCCGGATGACCGGAGGAGTCGGAGAATCCGCTTCCGGTCCCGCCTGGAGGAAGGTTATAGAAAAGAGCGTCGAATTGAAACAAAAAAGCGCGGAATGATCCGCGCCTTTTCTTTTATTAAATCTTAATCGGCATAACCACATACAGGTAGCTTGCGTCTCCGACCGGCCTGATAACCGCCGGCCCATCCGCACCCTGGAACTCAAATGATATTTCCGAGCTTTTCATATTGGCCAATCCGTCGATAATAAACTTCCAATTGAAGGAGGTCTTTAAAGTATCCCCCTCTACTTTGGCCGCAATAGTTGATTCGCTTTCTCCTATTTCTGAGTCCTGACTCTTTATCTCTATTTCTTTCCCGTCAATTTTCAAAACCACCTCATTGGTCCTTCCTCCGAAAAGTCCGGCTGTTTTGATCTGCTTCCCAAACTCTTCTTTGTTTAAGATAACTTTGGTCTTGCTCTCCTTGGGAATGATTTCCTGGTATGACGGGTACTCCCCTTCTATCTGCCTGGAGATAAGGTTGATTTCCTGGTGTTCGGAATTCGGCAAGAATGTTTCGAATAAGACCTGGGACTCGGAAAGATATATCCTGATATTTTTCTCTTCGTCCGAAAGGATGTTGATCAGTTCCTTTATCGTCTTCTGGGGAAGGATGAAGTCAACCTCTTTGTTGAACAAGTTCTTGTATCCCGTCTTGAAATGGATCGTTTTTTCGGCCAGCCTGAAGCTGTCTGTGGCTACCAACCGGGCCGAATCTTTCCCGAAAACCAGATATACTCCCGATATTTCCGGCCTGATCTGGGAAATGCTGGCCATGTCGACGACACTCGCAAGGCCATCTTTTAATTTCTTGCCGTCCAATTCTATGTATATATCCTTGAGGAATGTCGGTATTATCGGGAAGTCGTCCGCCGAAAACCCTTTAATCTGGGTTTTGAGATTTTTTGATTCTACGACCAATGAATTGCCCTTTTCTTTTATGCTCACTTTGTCGTCGGGCAACGATCCGACCAGCTGGTTTAAAAATCTGGCCGGAACAGCTATTTTCCCTTCTTTTTCTGTTTTGCAGAGCCCCCACCATTGTATCCCCACCTCGAGGTCGGTCGAGGATATTTTCAAAAAATTGGGAAGAGCCTCGATCAAAAGGTTGTCGAGGATGGGAAGGGTCAGGTTTTTTCCGGTAACCTTTTCCGCGAGTCCCACACCTTTTTTTAATTCTTTGCTCAGTATCGTGAAGTTCATATGTTTTTAATTAAAATAAGTTTTATTTTTATTATTAATATTAGTTAATCGATTTTTGTGGATAATTTTTCTAAAATCTCTTTTTTCTTTTAATCTGAAGAGTTCGTTAATTATTTTATTGTGGACAGTTCGGGGTGAAAAAGGGGCGATCTTCTGGAAGAGTGTGGGACAATTTTTCAGCGGTGTTTTTTGTCTTCGGTTTATCCTTTCCCCTTCCCCGTTTTTTCCACACTATTTACTATATATCCTTTGGAGTATCAATTCTATTTCCTGGTGCGTTTTTTCGTTTTCTTCGTATTCTTTTTCGACCAATTGGCAGGCGTGGATGACGGTCGTGTGGTCTTTCCCGCCGAACTTCCTGCCTATCTCGGAATACGACATCTTCAACTCTTTTTTCAATAAATACATGGCAATCTGCCTGGGTCTCGCGAACTCTTTTTTTCTTGAGACGAAAAACATGTTTCCCGAGGGGATATCATAGAACTCGGTAATCGCCTCGACGATCTTCTTGTAGTTGGTGACTTTGGCCGGGGCTGTAACGATATTTTTCAGCAGTTTTTTAGCGTCTTCCAGGGCAACCACTTTTCCGTTCGTTTTCTTGTATATGGCCAGCCGACTCACTGCTCCTTCGAGCTCTCTGACGTTCTTCTGGATATTGTTGGCGATATACTCGACGACGTCGGCCGGAATGGAGACATTCTTCTCTTCGGCTTTCTGCCTTAATATGGCCACTCTCGTTTCGTAGTCGGGAATGTTTATGTCGGCAATCATCCCTCCGTTGAACCTGGACTTAAGCCTTTCGGTAATGGCCGGGATATTGTTGGGGTGCCTGTCCGACGACAGGATGATCTGTTTATTCTTCTGATACAGCGAATTGAAGGTGTGGAAGAATTCTTCCTGGGTCTTATCTTTCCCGGCAAGGAATTGGATATCGTCGATAATTAATACATCGATGTCCCTCAGATTCTTCTTCAGCTCTTCGACGCTCTGTCCCCTGATTGCGCTGACTATGGTCGAGATGAGCTTCTCCGCGGGGATGTATTTGACATTCTTGTCCGGATGATTTTCTTTTATTTTGTTCCCTATCGCCTGGACCAAGTGGGTTTTTCCCAGTCCGACCTCTCCGTAGATGAAAAGGGGGTTGTAGCTCTTGCCCGGTTCTTCGACAACGGCCATTCCCGCGGCATAAGCGATTTCATTGAAGGGTCCGGTGATGAAATTGTCAAAAGTGTATTTGGGATTAAGGTTGGTCTCTTTGCTCACCTCCAATTCGGAAAACCCCATCTGTTCGACCGGATCTTCCTCTTTTTTCGTTCTTTTCCCAATAGTCGCCACTTTGATGTTGGCCGGATTGACGACGTACTGTATCCCCCTGATATTATCGTCTATGGACTTGAGTATTTTCAATATTTCCTTGTTGTGTTTCTGTTCCAGCCATTCTTTAGAGAAAGAATTAGGCACGGAAACGACCACGACATTATCTTCTATCGAAGATATCTTCGTGTTGGCGAACCAGGTGGCGAAATTCGCCGGGGAAATGTTCAGTTGTATCTGGGCCAGTACCGCCTGCCAAAGCTCTTCGTTGGGCATATTTGTCTTTTTATCTTATGCCTCATTATACCCTATCGAATGTCAATAAAGCAAAAAACGTTGTAAAATCAAGGCCGGAAACGGGAGGTGTGGACAGCTTGTGGATAAAAGGTTAATAAAATCAGTCGGTTTTTTTGATTGACCGAGGACTCTTTTTTTGATATAGTCGAAGTATAATTTCATAAAAATAAGAACATGAGTTTAACCTATCAGCCGAAAAAGAAAAAAAGGAAAAGAGCCCACGGATTCCTGGAAAGGAGCACGACCAAGAGCGGCAAAAAAGTCCTGGCCAACAGGAGGAGGAAAGGCAGAGCCAAGCTGACCGTCTAATTTCCGTATGCTGCCCAAAGAGAACAGGTTGAAAAAAGAGAAGGAATTCGAAGCTGTTTTTAAGGGCGGAAGGACTTTCAGGGGGGAATATGTCCTTTTGAGGTATCTGGTCAACGGGACTGACAAGACCAAGGTCGGGTTCATCACAAGCAAGAAGGTTTCCAAGCTGGCGACGGAAAGGAACAAGGCCAAAAGGAGGATGAGGGAGATTGTGAGATTGAGGAAAGGAAGCATCAAGGACGGATTGAGTATTATTATCATTGCCCTGCCCCGGATAGCCGGTGCCGGATACGAGGAGATAGAAAAGGACCTAGTTAAGATTTTAAGCAAGGAAGAATTGGTTAAATAGAATGAATATATTTTCACTCATTTTCAATAGCGTCCTCTACCAGCCCATGCTGAATTTTTTGGTGCTGGTGTACGTGTATACGAACAATTTCGGGGTGGCCGTCATCGGATTGACTTTACTTATAAAAGTACTGATCCATCCCTTGAACAAAAAGGCCTTGGAGTCACAGAAGACCATGGCCGAAATCCAGCCGCGCCTTAAGGAGATACAGAATAAATACAAGGACGACCAAAAGAAGCAGGCCGAAGAGATGATCGCTTTATATAAGGACAAGAAATTCAACCCCTTTTCCGGGATATTCCTTCTTTTCCTCCAGATTCCCATTATCTGGGCTCTCTTCTATGTTTTCAGGGGAGGAATAGCGATCGACCCGGCTATGATGTATTCCTTCGTCTCTTTTCCCGAACACATCAATCCTTATTTCTTGGGACTGGATCTTTCTCAGCCGAATATGATTTTGGCGGCTGTAACGGCGGTAGCCCAGTACTTCCAGGCGAAGACCGCCACTCCGCCCGCTCCCCAGACCGGAACCAAAGACAGGGCGACCGAGATAACGGAAATGGTCACCAAACAGATGATATTCTTCATACCGTTGATAACTTTTTTCGTCCTGTATGCCCTTCCCTCTGCTCTGGGACTCTACTGGCTGGTAACCACAGCATTCTCAATTTTTGAGCAGAGAGCTTTATTTAAAAAGAAACAACCATGATCAATCAAGAAGAATTCGAGAAGATAAAAGAGATAGTCAAGAACTTTTTCCTCAAGGCCGGATTTGTCGTCGATGCCGAAGGCGGTTTCATGGAAAGGGACGGCGAAGATATTCTTGATATAAATATCAAAACCCCCGAAGCCCAGACATTGATCGGCAAGCAAGGACTGGTTTTAGCCGATGCTCAACTGTTGTTGAGGAAGGTCATCAAAAAAGAGACGGGTAAGGAATTTTATCTCAGTTTGGACATAGACAATTATAAGAAAAACAAGGAGGATTATTTGAGGGACGTGGCGAGAAGCGTGGCTGACGAGGTTGCGAGGACAGGAAGAGAGAAAGAACTCCCCTTCACTTCTTCCTTTGACAGGAGGGTCGTCCATATGGAACTGGCGGACAGGGCGGACGTTATGACCGAGAGCGCGGGAGAAGGAGAAGAGAGAAAAGTGATAGT
>JBAZLP010000020.1:0-12596 GCA_041650235.1 Minisyncoccota bacterium | reverse complement strand
GGCAAGTTCTATTCTGAATCCGAACGCTTTAGTGTAGGATAAAAACATGAAAAATAAAAAGAAGAAAAAGAATCGGTCCCATTTCACCCGCGATGACAGGGTAAGGCTGGAGCTTCTCCTGTCCGAAGAGTGGACGTATAAAGAAATCGGGGAAAAGATAGGATTTGCCCAGAGCAGCATATCCGATGAGATAAAGAACAATTCCGTCAAAGGAGAATACGCGGCCAAGAAGGCCGATCATAAGGCGAGGCAGAGGCGCTTCTTCGCCAAGTTCCAGACGATGAAAATAGTCAAGGACAAGAATTTGCGCAATTACGTGGAAGAAAGGATAAAAAGATACTGGTCTCCGGAAGATATCGCCGGAAGGATCAAATTCATAGACAAGGATATCCGATACGCGAACAAAGACTCGATATATAAATACATCCGGAGCCCGCACGGAACAGAGCTTCTCAAGTATCTCTGGTTTTCTGGAAAGGCAGCCGGGCCCGCGCAGAAAAGAACCGGCATAGAGGATCGCAAATTCATCGATCAGAGGCCTGAAAAAGTGTTGTTCCGCAAGGATTTCTGGAACTGGGAAGCCGATTTCATTGTTTCCGGCGGAGACGGAAAAGGGGCCCTTCTCGTATTTGTTGAAAGAAAGTCCCGGTATACCCTGATCTTCAAGCTGTACGATCGAAAGGTCGAAACGATAAATTCTGTTCTGAGGTCGGTCTTCGGATCGGGCCAGCTGATCTGCAATACTTTGACGATCGATAACGATATCTGCTTCAGGCATCACAAGCAGATGGAGAAGATAATCGGCGGCCTGGTATTCTTCTGCCATCCGTACCACTCCTGGGAAAAAGGATCTGTCGAGAAGGTCAACCAGAGAATCAGGAGATTCGTCAGAAAAGGAGCGGATATAGACAAAGTGGCGGAAGAGAGGATAAAATGGGTCGAAGAGATATTGAATAACAAGCCGTGCGAGTGTCTTGGATTCCATACTCCGAAGGAAGCCCTTTCAAGAAGCAAGAAAGCCAGAGAGTTCATATCCAAAACTTCCGGCTTAAATATACAAAAACTGCATACGATGCAGGAAATAATCAGTGAAAAGTGTTCGGTTTGAGGGCAGAGCGTGCCTGCAGTTTCCATGCCTATATTATAAAACGGAGTATTTATTCTGTCAAGACCAACACTCCACCGGGTACCACAGCCACCATATCTTCGAAATGGGCGCTCAAGGAACCGTCTTCGGTAATGTAGGTTATCCCCTTCCCCTTCCTGACCCTGAAACCGCCTGTTGTAAGCATGGGCTCTATGCAGAAGACCATCCCTTCTTCAATGATATCTCCCCAGTCCTTGTCCCCGTAGTTCAATACATCCGGGTCTTCGTGCAAATCCGCCCCTATGCCATGGCCGCACAAATCGTGGATTACCTCGAATCCCTGGGAATGGGCAAACTTCTCTATTTCAGCCCCTATCTCCCCGAACGACCTTCCGGCCCTGACCCTTGAAATACCCCTCTTTAAGGCCTTTTTAGAGGCTTTAACGAGCCTTTGGGTTTCGGCCTTTCCCCTGCCCACCACGTACGTCCTGGCCATATCCGTATGGAACCCGTCTTTCAAGGACGGATACTTCTTTTCGTCGATGTCCGAGACGAACCTGGACAAGGGAAAAAATATGCCCAGATCCAAAGTAACTATGTCCCCCTCTTTCAAAACCCTCTTGTCCGGCAGGCCGTGGACTACCTCCTCGTTAATGGAAAAACAAAGCACGGACGGAAATCCGTCCTGCCCCTTGAAGTTGCTTTTTCCTCCGCTCTTTAATATGAGTTCTTCGGCCGCCTTCTCTATCTCAAGACCGGAAACGCCGGGTCTGACCATCTCTCCCAAAGCATCGACGACGGACTTAAGGACGCGCCCGCCCTGCCTCATCGCCTCTATCTCTTCTTTGGTCTTGATGCTTATCATCCCTCTATTTCTTTCACTATATCTTTGAACACGCCTTCGATGGACTGCTCGCCGTTGATGACTGTGAGTCGGCCGTTGCTCTTGTAGTAATCGACGACCGGACCGACTTCCGTCCTGAACCACTCCAGCCTCCTTTGGGTCTTCTCGACCGTATCTTCCGGTCGGACGATCATTTCTCCTCCGCACTTGGAACAGACGGCAACGTCTTCTCCAACAGGAACAATGACTATATTTCCGCACTTAGAACAGATTTTTCTTTTGCCTATCCTCTTGATCGCCTCCTCATCGGAAATATCCACCAGCATGACCTTGGTGTTCTTGTTCCATTCGAACCAATCCAAGGCTTCTTCCATCAGATATGCCTCCTTTATCTTCCTCGGAGAACCGTCCAGTATGATGCCTTTTAAATCTTCTTTCTTCTTCAGCTCCTCAAACCTCTTCATCCAGAGGCTGAAAATAACGGGGGTCAGAATGATGTCCCCGCTATCGATCACCTGGGCGATTTTCTTCCCCATGAAATCATCCACTTTTTTCCTCTCCCTCAGCAGCTCTCCGCTGCCGACATAATCCAAACCGTACCTCTCTTTGAGAAGGTTAACCTGGGTCCCTTTTCCCGAACCCGACTTGCCCAACAAGATTATGATCAAAGGTGATTTTTCCATGTTTTTATATATCTTTATTATATCTTTTCAAACAAAAAATGAAAGGCAGGTTTTCCCCACCTTCCATCTTTAATAGTATTAAGAATCGTACTCTCTCATCTCCAGCTGAGCGTTTATCTGCTTCATTGTCTCCAATGCAACCGATACCACGATCAAGAGGGATGTTCCTCCGATCAAAAAGCTGAACTGCTGGATGCCCGTTGTTCCCTGGACTATCGAAGGCAGAATGGCGATCAATCCCAGACTCAATGCGCCGATGACCAAAACCCTGTTCAATATGCCCTGCAGGTACTGGGCGGTGTTTTCACCCGGCCTGATGCCTGGAACGAATCCTCCCATCTTCTGGAGATTGGTAGAAATATCCTTGGGGTTGAAAGTGACGGCGGTGTAGAAGAAAGTAAAGACAAAAACCAGTATAAAATAAAGTATTCCGTAGATCCAGGGATTCCTCAAGATGTCTCCGATCCATGTCCAGCCGAATCCCGAAGCTATCATCGAAGGGATGGTCAACAGGGCTATGGCGAAGATGATCGGAATCACTCCGGCCGGGTTGATGTTCAAAGGAAGATAAGTCGAAGCTCCTCCGTACATCTTGTTGCCCCTCACCCTCTTCGCATATTGGACGGGAATGTTCCTCCTCGCTTCGTTGATCAATACCACTCCCGTGATTATCACCAAAGAAGAGATGAAGAACAAGACGTATGAGAACAGCTGGCTGTAATCGAAAGCGATCATCATCTGCTGGATGCTGGTCGGGAAAGCGGAAACGATTCCGGCGAAAATCAATAAAGAAACTCCGTTGCCGATTCCTTTCTCGGAAACCAATTCTCCAAGCCACATCATCAAAACCGAACCGGCTGTGATGGCCAGAACCGCCGCGATTATGGTAGTCAGATCAAAGTTACCGATAACCTGCTGGGCCTTCAAGTAGAAAAGCATGGCGTAGCCCTGGATCATGGCCAGGGGAACCGAAGCTATTCGGCAGTACTGGTTGAACTTCTGCCTGCCCGCCGCTCCTTCTTCCTTGTACATCTTCTCTATCTGCGGGAAGATCATGGTCAACAATTGGAAGACGATCGTAGCCGTGATGTATGGTCCAAGCCCGAGCATGACCAAGGACAGATTATCCATCGCTCCTCCGGTAAAGAGGTTCATCAAGCCCAAGAACTGGTTCTGGGCGAAGAACTGCTTCAGCTTCAAAGCGTCTATTCCCGGAACGGGGATGTTGGCCATCAATCTGAAAATGGCGAAAATTCCCAAGACAAAAAGTATCTTGTTCCTCAAATCTTTTGCCTTAAGAATTTCCGTCAGCTTCTTGAACATGGCTATTTCTTAACTTTCTCTTTAACCGTTCCGCCGGCCTTCTCGATCTTCTCCTTGGCCGCCTTGGAAACAGTGCAGTTTTCTATAACCAAAGCTTTCTTTATCTCCCCCCTGCTCAATATTTTGACCAAAGGCGCCTTTCCATCAACCCTCCTCACGGCTTTCTTTGCAACCAATGTCTCGGGAGAAACGATATCCTTCTCATTAAAGGTCTTCTCCAATACATCCAGGTTAACGGCCGAGACCGAAGACAGGACGTTGAAGTTGTATCCTCTCAATTTGGGATACTTCTTGACCCACTCTCTGATAAGGGGTTTGAACTTGGCTCCGGCCCTTCCTTTCTGTCCTTTGCCTCCTGTTCCGCAGTAGGTGCCTTTCTTTCCGCCCCTTCCGACCCTCTTTTTCTTCTTAAAGGTTGTATTCTTTTTTAACTCGTGTAATTGCATGTTATTTCTTCAATTTGGATAAGGCCTTCATCGTGGCTCTCGCGTTGTTCAACTTGTTCCTGGTTCTGGATAATGTCTTCGAGGAAATGTCCTGGATTCCGGCCAAAGCGCAGATGATCCTAACCGTTCCGCCGGCAACCAATCCTTTTCCTTTCATTTGGGGTTTCAAGATGACCCTTGAAGGTCCGAACTTGGCTTCCACTTCGAAAGGAATTGTGCCTTCGTGGACGGGAATCTCCCTGACGTTCTTCTTGGCCACCCTTGTCGCTTTCTCGATTGCCTGGGAAACGTCCAGACCCTTGGCTGCTCCGATGCCCACCTTGCCGGTCTTGTTCCCGACGACGATGACGGCTCTGAACCTCATGGTCTTTCCTCCTCCAGTCACTTTGGTAACCCTGGCCAAGTCCAAAAGCTTTGAATCAAATTCATCTTTCACCTCGTCCCTCTTTACGAACCTTGTGTTTCTTTTTCTTTCCATGTTTTTAGAATTTTAATCCGCCTTCTCTGACTCCTTCGGCCAAAGCCTTGACCCTGCCGTGGTACTTGTATCCGCCCCTGTCAAAAACGACTTCTGAAATCTTCTTTTCCAAAGCTTTCTCGGCCAATGTCTTTCCCAGTTTCTTAGCGGAATCGGCTTTCTTGTCCTTTCCCTTCAATTCTGAATCGTTCACCGCCAGTATTGTCTTGCCGGTGGCGTCATCCACTAATTGGGCGTAGATAAACTGGTTCGATCTGAAGACGCAAAGTCTGGGCTTCGATCCTTCGCCCGCGACCTTCGCTCTCACCCTCTTGTGCCTTATTAATCTTTTGAGCTTTTTTTCTATCATGTTTATGCGCTAGCCGCGGCTTTCTTGCCCAGCTTCCTCTTAATGATTTCGTCTGCGTATTTAATGCCTTTACCTTTGTAAGGTTCGGGCTTCTTCACTCTCCTTATCTCCGCCGATACCTGTCCGACCAATCCTTTGTCTATGCCGGAAACGGTAATGACGTTCTTCTCAACCTTGAATTCAATTCCTTCGGGAGCGGCTATGTCCACGGTGTGGGACAATCCGACCGAAAGGATCAATTTCTTCCCTTCGACGGCGGCCTTGAAACCGACTCCGTTGATCTCCAATTTCTTCTCGAATCCCTTGACTACTCCGTCAATCATGTTCGCAACGAGAGTCCTCGTCAATCCCCAGAGGGCCTTCGATTTCAGGTCTTCCTTTACGGGAGAGAAATGAATCTCCTTCTCTTTGATTTCGATAGCTATCTCGGGAACGGCAACCATCTTCAAAGAACCCTTCGGGCCTTTGACCGAAACTTCCTGTCCGTTGACCGTCACTTCGACTCCGGCCGGTATCAATATTTCTTTTTTTCCTATTCTTGACATATTACCAGATTTGACAAATTACCTCTCCTCCTATCTTATTCTTCCTCGCCTCTTTGTTGGTCATCAATCCTTTGGAAGTCGAAACGACGGATATTCCGTGGCCCGACTTGACCGGCTTCAATTCATTGTATGTTGAAAATATCCTCTGTCCCTGCTTAGAAATCTTCTTTATCTTCTCTATCGCCGGGTTTCCAGCGGCATCGTATTTCAGGTCGATGATAATCTTCCTCTGGGCGACCCTGCCTTTCTTGTCCAGGTTCTCGATGAGGTTCTCCTTCTTCAAGAGTTCCAAAATAGAGTACTTGAAATTGGAGTACGGATACACGGCCACCTGTTTCTTCTTAACAGCTAAGCCGTTGTTTATTAAACTGATCATGTCTGCTATTGGGTCCATTTTCTTTGAATTACCAGCTGCTCTTCTTCACCCCGGGCAGTTCTCCCCGGTTGGCCATCTCTCTGAAGCAAATCCTGCACAATCCGAACTTCCTGATGTATCCTCTCTTTCTTCCGCACTTAAAACACCTTCTCACAACTCTCGTTGAGAATTTCGGCTGCTTCGCTGATTTAGCTATCTGTGATGATATTGCCATACTTTAACTTTTTGACTTTAACTTTTCTTGAAAGGAAAGTCAAGCAATTTGAACATTTCCAAACCTCTCTCTTTCGACTTTGCCGTGGTAACAACCGTTATTTCCATGCCGACGATAAGGGGAGACTTCTCCGGAGATATTTCCGGGAAAGCGATGTGCTCCTTTATCCCTATGTTCAGGTTTCCGTTGTCGTCAACCGACTTTGAAGGAAGACCCAAGAAGTCCCTTGAACGGGGCAACACGATGTTGACCAATTTGTCCAAGAAATCATACATCTTCTTTCCCCTCAAAGTGACCTTCAGTCCGATGACGAAGCCCTCCCTCAATTTGAAAGAAGAGATCGATTTCCTTGCTTTGGTGAAGACCGGCTTCTGTCCGCAGATTGCCGAGATGTTCGACATTATGTATTCGTTGAACTTCTTCTGCTCGTCCTTGGTTTTGTTCGAGATGATCTTTCCGAATCCGGTGTTGATGACGACCTTCTCAATCCTGGGAGCGGACATGACATTCTTCAATCCGAACTTCTCCTTCATCTGAGGTACCGACTTCTTGTATTTTTCTTTGATGCTTGTTATCGCCATATTATTAAATCTTAGCGCCGCACTTCTTGCAGACGCGGTATTTCTTTCCTTCAACGACCTCGTATCCGACCCTGGTTCCCTTTCCGCACTTGGGGCAGACGAGAAGGGCGTTCGATGCGTTTATCGATCTCGGAGAAATAGCTGTCTGGCCTTTCTGTCCGCTCTTCTTGGGCTTGACGTGCTTCTTAGCCAAAGCTATCCCTTCGACGACAATCCTGCCTCTCTCGGGGATGGATTTCAGTACCTTTCCTTTCTTGCCCTTGTCGTTTCCTGACGTTATTAAAACCTGGTCGTTCTTCTTTATCTTCATATTTTTAAACTAAATCTTTTGTCATAGTCGAAATCTTCTCGAATCCCTTCTCTCTCACCTCTCTCGCCACCGGTCCCAGGATCCTCGTGCCCTTGGGCTCTTTCGATGTTCCTTCAAGTATGACCGCTGCATTGTCGTCAAAGCTGATGTATGTCCCGTTCGGCCTCCTCACCCATCCCTTCTCCCTGATGATCACGGCCTTGACCACGGCGTGCTTCTTGACCGCCTTCCTCGGCTCGGCGTCCTTGACCGCGACGACGATGATGTCTCCCAATGTGGCGTACCTCTTCCTCGTAGCACCCAAAATGCGGATGCACTTAGCCATCTTGGCGCCGGAGTTATCGGCCACTTTTAACATTGTCTGCGTCTGTATCATTTCTTTATTTATCTAATTTCGACACTATCTCAAAATTGGTGTCCTTGGAATAGGGCTTCGACTCCCTGATCAAGACCTTGTCTCCGGTCTTGTACTCTCCCGCTTCGTAGTGGGCCTTGTACTTCTTGTGAACCTTGAACCTCCTCTTGTACTTCGGGTGCTCCTTGGTTCGCTCAACCTCAACCACGGCAGTCTTCTGCATCTTGTCCGAAACTATTATTCCTTTTAATTCCTTTTTAGGCATGTTATTTCTTATTTAACTCTGTCAGGATCCTGGCGATGTCTTTCTTGTCCTCCCTCATTTCCTTGACGTTCTTTATCCCGCCCGAAACCGCCTTGAAGCTTACGTCTTCAATCCTCTTCCTCTTCTCGTCGATCAGTTTCATCAACTCCTCTTTAGTTTTAATAGCCAAATCCTTGCTCTTCATATTACTGCTTTTTAACAAATTTCGTCTTCAAAGGCAACTTGTCTCCCGCTTTCCTCAAGGCCTCTCTCGCATCAGCTTCGGGAATTCCTTCCAGCTCGAACAGTATCCTGCCCGGCCTGACCGGAAATACGTAGTGGTCGAGTGATCCCTTGCCTCCTCCCATGGGCACCTCCTGTCCTTTCTTTGTCCTGACCTTGTCCGGGAAGACCCTGATCCACAACTTTCCTCCTTTCTTCAAATACCTGATGATCGCCCTCCTGCATGCTTCAATCTGGTTAGAGGTGATCCACTTATCGGTCGTGGCTTTCAATCCGAAGCTCCCGAAGGAAATCTTGGTTCCCTTGCTCTCGAACAGGCGGTTCTTCCTCCTGCCCTTCTGGTGCTTTCTGTGTTTTAATCTCTTCGGCGCTAACATGTTTATTCGAATTTATCTCCTTTATATATCCAAACCTTTATTCCTATCGTTCCGTACGTGCACCTGGCTTCGACCAAAGCGTAATCGATGTCCGCCCTGATGGTCTGCCTGGGCAACCTGCCTTTCTCCAGCCACTCGGACCTGGCGATCTGGGAGCCGTCCAATCTTCCCGAAACGGCAACCTTGATTCCCTTGACCGATTTCACTCCCATCACTTTCTCGATGGCCTGCTTGACTGTCTTTCTGAAAGGCGTCCTTTTCTCTATCTTCTGGGCGATCCACTGTCCGACGAGGACTGAAAATGTCCAGGGATTCGGAACCTCCTTCACTTCCAATTTCAATCTCTTGTTCAGCTCGTTCAACTCCTTCAATGTCAATTTGTTCTTCCTGAAGATATCCTTCAGCAATTCCTGCCTCATCTTCTCTATCCCTTCTCCGCCCCTTCCAATTATCAAACCGGGTCTGGCGGAATGGATGACAGCCATGGTCTTGTTGGAGTACCTCTCTATCTCTATCTTCTCAACACTCATCTCTTTCAACTTCTTGGTTAAGAATTCCCTGATTACAAAATCCTCCCTCACATTCTTCAAGGGTCTCTTTCCGTAGAAGCCGTGGGACAACCAGTCTTCTATTCCTTTCACTCTGAAAATTTTAGGATGGACTTTGTGGCTCATGTTATTTCTTCTTTGTTGTTACCTTCTTATCCTTCTTCTCGGCAGGCTTCTTCTCAGCCGTCTTCTTGGCTGCAGCCTTTTTATCGGGCTTCTCTTCCTTCTCTCTCTTCACATCCAAAACCAAAGTGACGTGGGAGGTCTTCTTCCTCACAATCTCGCCCCTTCCTCTCGATTTGGGCAAAACCCTCTTTCCGGCGGGACCTTCGTCAACCGTGACCTTGGAAATAAACAGACTTTCGGCTTCGACGTTCTTCGTGCTCTTGGCATTGGATAGCGCCGAATTCAATAATTTCAGCATGGGTTCGGAAGCTCTCTTAACCGTGAAAGTCAAAATCGTCCTGGCTTCTTCAGCCTTCTTTCCCCTGACCAGGTCGGCAACCAATCTTACCTTCCTGGGAGCGATATGCAAATGATTTAATTCAACCTTGTATGCCATGTTATTTTACCTTAGCGGGTGCGGCAGGCGCGGGTGCGGCTACTGATTTTTCCTGTTCTTTCTGCATCTTTCCTCCGTGCCTCGAGAACTTAGTCGTGGGAGAAAACTCTCCCAGCTTGTGTCCGACCATCTCCTCGTTCACTTTCACCTGGATGAAGTCCTTTCCGTTGTGTACGCCGAAAACGAATCCGATCATTTCGGGAGTGATGGTCGAAGCCCTCGCCCATGTCTTCACGGGTGCGGTATCCATCGGCCTCTTTCCCTCGATCTTCTTCATCAGCTTCGGGTCTATGTACGGTCCTTTCTTAAGACTTCTTGCCATATGTTTATTTCCTCTTCTTCTTAACTCTCCTTGATATTATAAGCTTGCTCGTCCACTTGCTCTTGTTCCTCGTCTTCACTCCCAATGCGGGCTTTCCCCAGGGGGTCTTAGGATGCTTCAAACCGATACCGGTTCGGCATTCTCCTCCTCCGTGCGGGTGGTCGCAGGGGTTCATGACCGAACCTCTGACGTGCGGCCTCACTCCTTTCTTCCTGCTCTTTCCTGCTTTTGACCAATTGATGAACCTGTATTCTGAATTCGAAACGCTGCCGACGGAAGCGAAGCACTCTCCGTTGATCTTCCTCACTTCGGAAGAAGGCATCTTCAGGTTGGAATAACCGCCTTCGTGGTTCTGGATAACGGCGCCTGCTCCGGCAGACCTGACCAATACTCCCCCTCTGTTGGGCTCGAGTTCGATGTTATATACTATAGTTCCTTCCGGGATATTTTTCAACCTCATCCTGTTTCCGGGCTTGGCTTCGGCTTTTTCAGAGAATATAACCTTGTCTCCGGCTTTCAATCCTTCGGGAGCGATGATGTATTTCTTCTCCTTGTCCTCGTACTGTATCAGGGCCAGGAAAGCGTTCCTGTTGGGATCGTATTCCAAAGCGATCACTTCGGCGGGAATATCGAGCTTCTTCTGGGCAAACTCAACCAAGCGGTAGAGCTTCCTCGCTCCGCCTCCCATGTGCCTCGAAGTTATCCTGCCGTTGCTTCCCCTGCCTCCGGTCCTCTTGACCCTAACGAGCAGGTTCTTTTCCGGCTTCTTCTTGGACAACTGAAGCAAATTTTTCATTTTTACAGTTTTCCTCTGCATATTATTGTGCTCCTATTTCAATCTTGTCTCCTTCCTTTAATTTGACCACTGCCTTCTTGTATCCGGTCCTGAATCCTTCAATCCTGCCCCTGACCATCTTCTTTCGGGGGATGTTAATCGTCCTTACATCCAAAACAGTGACCTTGTATTTTCCTTCGATCGCCTTCTTTATCTCTATCTTGTTGGCGTCCGAAGAAACGTGGAAGGTATAGAAATTGCCCTGGGCGGACATGTTGACCGCCTTTTCCGTGATGCAGGGAGATTTCAATATATTCCACTTCTGCAGATCCAAAACTTCCTTGTTCTTTGTAACAGCCTCTTTCTTCGCTACCGGCTTCTTCGCCTTCTCTCCTTCTTCTTTTTTGAAGATGTTCAATGCCATATTACGCTAAAAATGTTTTCTTGATCTCTTCTATTCCTTCCTTGTCGATAACCAGATATTTCGATGAAACGACATCCAAGCAGTTCAAATCCCTCGCCTGGATGGTCGAAACCTTGGGTAAATTCCTCATCGCCAAAATAATATTCTTGTCCAATTTTCCCAATACGACCAAGCAGCTTTCCTTGATGTTCAAACCTGCGATCATTTCCCTTGCCAATTTTGTCTTGGCTTCCTTGATCTCCAAGCTGTCGACTACAGACAACAATCCTTCCCTGGCCTTGTCCGACAATGCGACGAACAGCGCCTTCCTCTTGATGTTCTTGGGCAATATCCTCTTGTAGTTCTCGAACTTCAACGGTCCGTGGGTAACTCCTCCTCCGATCCATATGGGAGACCTTGAAGATCCGTGCCTGGCACGGCCAGTTCCTTTCTGTCGCCAGGGCTTGATTCCACCTCCTCTCACTTCGGCTCTGGTCTTGGCGTGGGCGATCACCTTCCTCCTGTTTCCGATCTGGGAAACGACAACCTGGTGCACCAAATCGGCGTTCATGGGAACTTCAAATATCTCCTTGGGCAAGTCGGCTTTAACCGTCTTGATTTCCGCCTTTTCAGTTTTTACCTCTTTCTTGGCCATATTATTATCCTCTGATTTCCAAAAGCGTTCCTCTCCTTCCGGGAACAGCTCCTTTCAAAGCTATGATGTTATTCTTAGAATCGATTTTGACCACTTCCAAATTCTTCACGGAAACCCTGTCGCTTCCCATCCTTCCAGGCATTTTCCTTCCCTTGATGACTCTTGCGGGAATGGAACAACCGGTGGAACCTAGCGTCCTGTGTTCGTGCTTGTTGCCGTGGGTCGAAGAAAGTTTTCCGGAAAATCCCCATCTCTTCACTCCTCCTTGGAATCCCTTTCCTTTAGATACTCCGGAAACCTTTACCTTGTCCCCCGGGTTGAAAATGGCGGCTGCGATCTTGTCTCCCTGTTTAAAGGATGAGACATCCCCTCTGAACTCTTTCAAGTGCCTGAAGGGCGTTCCGCTCTTCTTAATCTTCCTCTCGGGCAAGTTCTCGAAACCGATCCTGACAGCCTCGTATCCGTCCTTCTCCTTCGTCTTAATCTGGACGACGCTGCATTCTCCGGCTGAAACCAAAGTCACCGGAACGACCGTTCCGTCTTCTTTGAATATCTGGCTCATTTCGATTTTCTTGCCTAATATGAATTTCATACCTTTATAAAGAAAAAACTGGACAACAGTCAGCCCAGAAAAAAGCTGTGTTCTTCGTATTTTCTTTTTATCTCGTTAAATCCAACGTTACTATAATATACTCTTTATCTCCGTATCAACCCCGGCGGGTAGAGTCAGCGACTTAAGCGACTCTACCACCTTCTGATTGGGATTCAAAATGTCTATGACCCTCTTGTGGATCCTCATCTCGAACTGCTCTCTGGCCGACTTGTGAACGAAAGTTGACCTGTTGACGGTAAACTTGTTGATCTCAATCGGCAAAG
>JBAZLP010000019.1:0-12992 GCA_041650235.1 Minisyncoccota bacterium | reverse complement strand
AGGCCCCTCCGAGCGATGGAGGCGGTCTTTTCCGCTTTCTGGGGGTCGTACGACCCTCCAACCAAATGGAAGGAAAGGCATTTCAAAGGGAAAAGGATATTGGGAGCTTCTTTCGAAATAGTCGGCATCGATGGCGTCCCTCATTTTTTTGTGAGGTTGCCTGCCAACAATAGGAAGCTTTTAGAGTCGTCTATATATGCCCAGTATCCAGAAGTGGAAATAGTCGAGGTGCCTGACTATACCAAGCTGGTCCCCGAGGACATTCCCAATAAGGAATGGGATATATGGGGGACGGATTTTGAATTGATCAAATCGGATGTATATCCTATCAGGACATACGAATCTTTCTTTGAGGAAAAGCCGGATGTCGCAAAGGAAGAGAAGAGGATAGATCCGTTGTCTCATTTGTTTGAAGAAATTTCCAAGATGCAGGCAGGAGAGCAGCTTTGGATTCAAATGTTTTTACTTCCTCGCGGACCAAAAGAAGCGGCTGGATTCTTTGAAAGGGCGAGACAGGAAGTCGACAAGCTATCGAAGCGTCCGGAAAAACCGGGATTCAACGCCCTCCTCATCGATTTCTGGAATTTGCTTGTGAGGGGAGAGGTTCCTGCTACCGAAGTACAAGAAGAAGACACTTTCCTTCCTCCGGAAATGAAGCTTACCCCTGGAGAAAGGGAGATTGTCGCCGCAATCGAGAGGAAGAAATCAAAGAACGTATTTTTGTCTTTCATCAAATATGCTTATGTCGCAAAGAGAAAAGTCTTTTTCAATGGAGCTAAAGGATTCGGGACCAGTTTTTTCAACCAGTTCGGAACCCAGAATTTGAATAGTATGAAGCCCTGGAGCATGACAACTACCAAGGTTCATTCGCCCGAGCTTTTTACAGCGAGAAAATTATATTTGAGAAAAAGAGACTTATTGGAGAATTACAGGACGAGGGATCCGGGATTTGATCCTTTTCCAGTGGAAGGGGCGATGTATTATCTTAATGCGGAAGAAGTGGCTACCATCTATCACTTCCCGAGTGCGATAGGCGTTCCGACAGCTTCTTTAAAGAGGATGGAGACCAAGAAGGGAGCTCCTCCCGCTCAATTACCTGTAGAATAACGATATGGATAATAAACAAGAAATCATATTTTTCGGACAAACGACCTTCAGAGGGGAGAAGAAAAGGTTCGGAATCAAGACGGACGACAGGAGACGACATGTGTATATTGTCGGTAAGACGGGCATGGGCAAGACCGAACTCCTGAAGAATATGGTCATCCAGGATATCCGCAACGGCAACGGAGTTGGTTTCGTCGATCCGCACGGAGAAGCATCCGAAGAGATTTTGAAATTCATCCCCAAGGAAAGGATCGAGGATGTGGTATACATCAATCCGGCCGACATCGAACATCCCATCGCTTTCAATATCATGGAGGACGTCGATGCGGAATACAGACACCTTATCGCCGGGGGATTGATGGGAGTGTTCAAGAAGATATGGCCGGACGTCTGGTCTTCGAGGATGGAATACATTTTGAATAACGCCATATTGGCCCTTTTGGAGATACCCGGTTCGACCTTACTCGGGGTGAATAGATTGCTTTCCGATACCGAATGGAGAGCGGAGATAATCGAGAAGGTCAAGGATCCTGTGGTTAAGGCTTTTTGGAACAAGGAATTCAGCCGATACAGTCAGAGGTACGAAGTCGAGGCTACGGCAGCGATACAGAACAAAATAGGTCAGTTCATTTCTTCTCCTTTGGTGAGGAACATTATCGGACAGGAGAAGTCGACGATAGACATCAGGAAGATAATGGATGAGAAGAAGATATTGATAATGAACCTGAGCAAGGGAAGGATAGGGGAGGATTCTTCGAGATTGCTGGGAGCGCTTCTCATAACCAAGCTCCAGCTGGCTGCTATGTCGAGGGTGGATATTTCGGAAAAGGATAGGAACGATTTCGTCTTGTACATCGACGAGTTCCAGAACTTTTCGACCGATTCTTTCGCCAATATCTTGTCCGAAGCGAGGAAATACCGATTGTCCTTGATTTTAGCTCACCAGTACATCAACCAGATGGAAGAGAAGGTGAGGGATGCAGTGTTCGGCAACGTGGGAACGATGATTACGTTCAGGATAGGAGCCGAAGACGGAGAGTTTTTGGAAAAAGAGTTTTCTCCCGAGTTCTATACCCATGATCTGGTCAATCTTCCCAAGCAGAACATATACGTCAAATTAATGATTGACGGGCTGACTTCGCGCCCGTTTTCCGCCGAAACCCTTCCTCCCGCGATTCCCGGCGATGATTACGAGCGGGAGATAATAGAATTCTCGAGGAGGAAATACGGTACCCTGAAGGAAAGCGTTGAAGAGAGAATTTCCAAATATGCGGGAGTGGAGGATCTTCCCAAGATAGAGGTTGTTAAAAACAGCAGGCAGATGGAGATGTTTGATGCTGTTTGTGAGAAATGCGGAAAGAAGGTCAAGGTTCCTTTCAAGCCGGATGGAAAGAGGCCGGTATATTGCAAGACCTGCCTTTCGACCAAGAACGGGGAATCGAAGAACGCTTTCGAAAAGCTGCCCTTTATTTCTCTTGAGGATACGGCCAAGGAGTTTTCTCCGGTTAAGAAGGAGAAGAAGAACATAATCAAGCCGGAGATCGTCGACGTGAACAAGGCTAAGAAAAAGATTGATTTTGAAGGATTGAGAGAGGTGATTAAGGAAGCCAAAAAAGAGAAAGAAGAAAAGCCGAAAGAAACAGGAACCATCAATCCGGGGGAGGTGATCAAGTTTTAAGAAAAGCTTGTCTTTTTGCTCCCTTTTTGGTATATATGGATTTGTCTTCGGCCCCATCGTCTAACGGTTAGGACATCAGATTTTCAATCTGGTAATCAGGGTTCGATTCCCTGTGGGGTCACAATGGATACGAAATATTACTTAAAAGTCGGAAGGGCGGCAGATCTGAAAGACGGGAAGGAAAGAGCTCTTTACCGATTTTTCGAGATGCTGACCGGGATTATCAGTTTGTCCATATTAATCCTGGCCATTGTTTTTTCATACAAGCTTCCGGTGGTGATAGCATTTTTTATTATCTGCTATGACATCTACTGGCTCTTGAGAACCATATATTTCGCTTTTTATTTGAAAGGGGGATATGACCAGATGAGGATTAATGAGAAAGAGGACTGGATCAAAAAGCTGGAAGAATTGGGAAAACCAAGAAACGGGATAAACGTTTCTTCCTGGAGGGATGTTTACCATTTAATCATTCTCCCCATGTACAAGGAGCCCTTTGAGGTGGCCGATATGACTTTTTCCTCCCTTGCCAATACCGATTATCCTAAGGAAAGAATGATCGTCGTTCTCGCTTGCGAAGAGGCGGATAGGGAAAATGCCGAAGTTATTTCTTCGAAGATGAGAGAAAAATATGGGGATAAGTTCTTTAAATTTTTAGTCACCTGGCATCCGGATGGATTGCCCGGAGAATTAG
Source organism: Minisyncoccota bacterium (assembly GCA_041650235.1). Taxonomy (GTDB): domain Bacteria; phylum Patescibacteriota; class Minisyncoccia; order Minisyncoccales; family Minisyncoccaceae; genus UBA2211. The sequence goes on along the minus strand of JBAZLP010000019.1, from coordinate 9,513 downwards.
CCGGGCATGGAGCCAATGATGCCTGGGCTTCCGGAAAGTCCAGAGAGCTTATCGATTCGCTGGATATTCCTTATGAGAATGTAATCGTTTCTTCGTTCGACATCGACTCCTGCGTCTATCCTAAACATTTCAGCTGCCTCACTTATTATTATCTGACCGTTGATAATCCTTTGAGGACTAGCTATCAGCCCATACCTTTGTATTTGAACAATGTCTGGCAGGCCCCGCCTCTGTCCAGGGTTTTCTCTTTTTCCTCGACATTCTGGCACACCATGAATCAGGAGAGGCCGGAGAAGTTGATCACTTTTTCTTCCCATTCGATGCCTTTCAAGACTTTAGTTGAAGTCGGGTACAAGCAGGTGAACGTCGTTTCCGACGATTCGAGGATTTTCTGGCAGTGCTTCTTCCATTTCAATGGCGATTACAAAACCTGCCCGATATATTATCCTATTTCCATGGATGCCAACTGCGCCGAAACTTTTTTGAAGACGACCAGGAACGTATACAAGCAGCAGAAGAGATGGGCCTACGGAGTGGGGGAGGTTCCTTATTTCCTTTTCGCGTCCCTCAAGGATAAAGCTATTCCTTTGAAGAAGAAGCTATCGATGGGATTCGATTTGATAGAAGGGCATGTTTCCTGGGCCGTTTCTTCCATTCTCATCTTTCTTTTGGGCTGGCTTCCTTTGTGGCTGGGCGGAGCTGAATTTTCCCAGTCCCTGGTTTCATACAATCTGCCCAAGGTGACCAGCATGATTTTGACGGTAACGATGTCGAGCTTAATTATTTCTATTTGGGTATCAATGTTGCTGCTTCCTCCCAAGCCGGTCAATTACGGCCGCTACAAGTATGTTTTAATGGCTTTGGAGTGGATTTTGATACCTTTCGTGATGATGTTCTTCTCGTCTTTGCCGGCCCTGCATGCCCAGATGCACTGGCTCACTGGAAGATATATGGGATTCTGGGTTACGCCAAAGGTGAGAAAATAAGTTATTCCAAATGAACCTTTTCCTCAAAAGCTTCAAGCCTTCTTGATAAAAGAGGGTGTTTTTCTAATTGGGGGAATATTTTTTCGGCTGCATCTCTGGCAAACTTTACTTTTTTAATGTCTTTCAAGGCATCCATGGCGAAGTCGGGAAGTCCCCATTGCCTCACTCCGAAGAAGTCCCCGGGGCCCCTCAGCTTCAAATCTATTTCCGACAGCTTGAATCCGCTATCGTATTTTATCATCGCTTCCAGGCGTTCTTTGGTTTTTTTACTAGTTGAATCTGTCAAAAGGAAGCAGTATGACTGATGCTCTCCTCTGCCGACCCTGCCTCTGAACTGGTGAAGCTGGGCGAGTCCGAAGAGGTCAGCTCCCTCAATCATCATCACGGTAGCGTTGGGAACATCTATCCCGACTTCGATGACCGAAGTCGAAACTAGAATGTCGTATTTTCTGCTCCGGAAATCCTTCATTGTCTTGTCTTTTTCCTTATTAGCCATCTGTCCGTGAAGCATCGCCACTTTCAAATCGGGGAAGATTTCTTTTGAAAGCTTTTCGAACTCCTTTTTGACGGTTTTGACCTCTTCTTCGTCCGATTCTATCCTCGGGCAGATGACGAAGGTCTGCCTTCCTTTTTTTACCTCTTCCTTAATGAAATCATATGTTTTCCCCCTTTGCTTTTCGGAAATTATTTCCGTGATTATTCTTTTTCTATTTTTAGGCATTTCATCTATGACAGACAAATCAAGGTCTCCCCACACGGTCAACGCAAGGGAGCGGGGGATGGGAGTGGCGGTCATAGAAAGGAGGTGGGGGATTTTGTTCTGGTTTTTCGCCGAAAGGGCCGCTCTCTGTTTCACGCCGAACCTGTGCTGCTCGTCGACGATGACCAGTCCCAGATTCTTGAATTTAACCTTTTCTCCAGTTTTCTTTTTTCTTGTTCCGGCAATCAGGGCCTGGGTTCCGATAAGGATGTCTATTTCTCCTTTTTCGACTTTGTCCAGTATTTTATTCCTTGAAAGCTCTATCGTGTCCGAGTGGAGCTTTTTTGAATAATATTTGTCTTCTTTTCCGGTCAGGAGCCCGACATTAAGGTTGAAATCCTTGAGCATCTGGAAAAAGGTTTTGAAATGCTGTTTTGTGAGTATCTCTGTCGGAGCCATAAGGACGACCTGGGTTTTGGCCTTGACCGCGTTGATCGAGGCCAAAGCGGCCACGGCGGTCTTACCCGAGCCCACATCTCCCTGCAGCAGCCTGTTCATGGGAGAGGGCTTTTCCATGTCTTTGAGGATTTCTGCGAGGGTTTTCTTCTGGGCGCTGGTCAGCTCAAAAGGAAGGGTCTTTTTGACCCTTGTTAGCAGTTCTTCGTTTATGGGAACAATCTGGGCTTCCTCTTTTTTTATCTCTTTTTTCTTTTTCAGATTAAAGAGAGAGATGAAAAATATCTGTTCGAAGGAGAATCTCTGTTCGGCCTTTTCTGCCGAGTCCAGGGAAGAGGGGAAGTGGATCTGCTCGACAGCCTCTTTCAGGGGAAGAAGTCCGTATTTTTCTATCACTTTTTCGGGCAATGTCTCCGGTATCTTGTCTTTTATCCTTTCGATTACCGGCTTTATTATCCACCTCAAATATTTAGAAGATACGCCTTCGGTTTCCGGATACACGGCCATTATTCTTCCCAGATGGGTCGTTTCCTTGAGGGATATTTTTTCGAAAATAGGGGAGGATATCTGCAAGCTCCTGTTTTGGATGGTTAATTTTCCGGCGACGATTATTTCGTCTCCGATCTTCAAGACCTTGTTCAAGTAGGGCTGGTTGAACCAGACCGCTTCTATCGCTCCGGTATCGTCTTGGATCAGGGCGGTTGTGACGATCATCTTCTTGACCCAGGTCTTGTTCTGCTCGATTGAGATTATCTTTCCTTCGACGCAGGCCTTCTCGTTTATCTTCACATCCTTTATCTTCGATATCCTGGAGAAGTCCTTGTATTCGCGGGGGAAGTGGTAGAGCAAATCGGCCAGGGTTTTTATCCCCATGCCTTTCAGCCGTTTGGCATAGACCGGCCCGACGTTCGGAATTTCTTCTATTTTGGTCGAGAAATTCATATGTGCCCTCGAGAGGATTCGAACCTCTATCGCAAGCTCCGCAAGCTTAAATTCTATCCATTGAACTACGAGGGCGCTGTTTATATACTACCAAAAAGCCGGCTAAAAACAATGGCAGTTGCCCGTTCTTTTTTTCTCTTGTATAATTAGCTAAAGATAACAAATTAAAAATATGGATAAAAGAGCTTTGGGGGTCATTATAGGAATAATCATTATCGCGGTCATCGGATTCGTTTATTCGGGGATGAGGAGCAATAATGATCCGAAAGGAGAGGAAGGGAAGTTCAACGGGGTTATCGAAAACCCGATTGAGAATATGCCCGAGACGAACCCTTTCGACACGAAGGTCAATCCCATGGACGGATACACTAATCCGTTTGAAAAATAACGATTAAAAATATGAAAAAGATTATTTTGTTTTCAATAGTTTCATTCTTCTGTTTTTCCGGACCTGCCCTGGCCGCGGATCTGGATAATGTCCAGTATCCCATAGCGGAACTGGGAAATTGCAGTGACAAGGCGTCTTGTTCCGTTTTCTGCAACAATACTGAAAACATGGCCGCCTGCATCTCGTACGGAGAGAGGATGGGAATGTTGTCTTCCGAAGAGGCGAAGATATCGAAAAAGGTTGTTGAAAAAATGAAAGCCGGTGAGATGCCGGGAGGATGCAAGGATAAGGATAGTTGTGAGACCTTCTGCCAGAACAGTATTTTGAGTCTTGATGAATGTTTGTCTTTTGCCAATGAGGTCGGGATTTCCGGAACAACCATAGAGGAGGGAAAGAAGGTGGCTAAGGCCTTGAAAGAGGGGGCCAGCTTGCCGGGAGGATGTAGTGGAAAAGCGGAATGCGAGACCTATTGTTCCGATACGAGCCATTTGGACGAGTGCCTTGATTTCGGAGAGAAGTCGGGAATAATCGGCGCAGACGAGATAGCTGAAGCGAGGAAGGTTTCCCAATTTTTGAAAAACGGGGAGACGCCCGGAGGATGCAAGAGGAAATCTGAGTGCGATACCTATTGCAAGATAGAGGCCAATTTTGACGAATGCCTTGCTTTCGCCGAGAAAGCCGGCTTTATCAGCGAAAAAGATTTGGAGATGATCAAGAAGACTGGAGGCAAGGGCCCCGGCGGGTGCAGGGGAGAAAGCGAGTGCGCTCTCTATTGCGAAGATCCGGCCCACCTTGATGAGTGCGTCGATTTCGGAGTTAAAACGGGGATGATAAGCGAGGACGAGCAGAAGAAGATAAAAGAAGGGACGCAGATGATCAAAGACGGATTAGACAAGATTCCGGCCGAAGCTAAGGGGGATGCCGAGAATTGTTTGAACAGTGTGTTCGGAGGGAAACTGCAGGATGTTTTGAACGGTACGGTTACGATACAAAAAAGCCAGGGCGAGAAAGTAGGCCCTTGCATGGAAGAAGCCGTGAATAAATATATCCAGAGCCAGATGCAAAAGGCCGCTCCCAGCGGAGTGCAAGGGAGTATGCCCGAGAACATTCCTCAGGGGATTCCCGAAGGCGTTCCCGAGGGAATGCAGGGACCACCTGCGGACATTCCTACCGGACCGAGCGGAGTGCAAGGTCCTCCTAGCGGAATCCAGGGACCGCCTTGTTCTTCTCCCGAAGAATGCATGAGAATGTTCGGACCAAAATAGAGATACAAAAAAGAGGCCGTTAAGGCCTCTTTGGTCATGAGGAGGGAGAGGGATTCGAACCCTCGGTGAGTTGCCCCACAATAGTTTTCAAGACTATCCCTTTCAACCGCTCAGGCATCCCTCCGTGATAGGGAAATGATATATAAAAAGGGGGTTGTTGTCAATTTAGTCCTTATGGAATCCTAGGTCGGCCGGGTTGCTTCCTCCGGAGATGTGTTCTATCTTTCCTCCTTTCTTTTCGAATTCGTATCTTAATTTCTTGACTTCATTCGTCAAGTCGACTGTTTCTTTATTCATTGTTTTCTTGATGTATCCCTTGGACCAGTAGTCTAAAATTAGCTTGCTGTCCCCGAAGACCTTTTTGACATTTTTTTTCAGGGCTATTTCTAGGGCATATTTGCAGGCGAGGAGTTCTCCGAAATTATTGGTAACATTCTTGCCTATGGTTTCCCCGGCCATTTTTTTACCGTTTTCGTCGGTCACGTTCGTTTCCACTCCATTGCCCGCTCCGGTCCCGGCGTCGAAATATATTCCTTTTTCTCCGGCAATATGTTTTACGCTGTAGTCGGCTCCGGCATCGAGCCACCTTTCCGCTTCTTCCTTGGTTTCAAATCCTTTATATCTGGCGCTGACCATGCCCGAGACCAGTTTCTGGCATTCGGGCCAGCTGCCGGTTATTCCGCTTTTTCCGTTTATGCTATATGCGTAGTATTTTTTCTTAGTCATGGATGTATTCTAACATTTAAGGATGTCCGAATCAATTTCTCTTTTTTAAAACCTCGATTATTATCGGGATTACGGAAATCAATATTATTCCGATGACGATGATTGAAAAATTCTGTTTGATTAAAGGGATGTTTCCGAAGAAGTATCCCAGGGAGACGAAGAGGGAAGTCCAGACGATTCCTCCGGCGACGTTCCAGAGGAAGAATTTTTTGTATTCCATCTTTCCCATGCCGGCGACGAAGGGGGCGAAAGTCCTCACGATCGGGACGAAGCGGGCGGCGAAGATGGTCAGGCCGCCGTACTTTTGGTAGAAGTCATGGGTTTTGTCCAGGTATCCCTTTTTGATTTTTGAAGACAGCTTTTCTCCGAAAAATTGTCCTATCCAGTAATTGGCGGTGTCTCCCAGGATGGCGGAGAAAGAGATAAGGATGATCAATAGCCGGGGATCGAACGCATTTAATGCCGAAAGGGCTCCGGCTGCGAAGAGTAGGGAGTCGCCTGGAAGAAAAGGGGTGAAAACAACGCCCGTTTCCAGAAAGACAATACCAGAGAGGAAGAGGTAAGAAAGGGCTCCGTAGGCGGAGACGATGTCGGAAAGATAAACGTCGAGATGAATAAAGATGTTTAATAAGTCCATAATCGGCGGAGAGGGAGGGATTCGAACCCTCGAGTCGCTTTCGCAACTAACACCTTAGCAGGGTGCCCCATTCGACCACTCTGGCACCTCTCCATGATGTGGTCATTCTATACAAAATAAGGGCTTTGGTCAACTTCTCTCGCAACGGTCACTCCCCATACTTTTTCGGCTCCGGCTAGTTTTATAACTCTGGCACATTCTTCCAGTGTCGATCCCGTCGTATAGACGTCATCAAGTAGGATGATGTTTTTATTTTTGAAGTTAGTTTTAGCTTCGAAACATTCTCTCAGATTTTTCAATCTCTCTTCTCTTCCCAACTCCATCTGCGGAGAAGTTTCTTTTATTTTTACCAACGCATCGCTCAATAAGGGGATGCCCGTGGCTTCGGAAATGATCTTTCCTATTTCTTCCGACTGGTTGAACCCTCTTCTTCTTTTCTTTTTGTTTGAAAGGGGGACGGGAATGATGATGAAAGATCTGTCTATTTCCGCATCGACTATTTGAAGATGCGAGAGGATGATCAATGCCAGGGATTTCGCCAGGTCTTTGATGTATCCGTATTTGAATCTATGAATCGATTCTTTGACGATTTTGTTCTTGAAAGAGGAGGCCGAGAAGAGTTTGTCTAGATTTTTGTCTTTGCATCGGTCGCATTTGTCTTTCTTCTCCATTTTCTCGCAGAGGCAGTATCGGAAAGGATTTATTTCAACCAAAGAAAGGCAGTCTTCGCAGAGATAGCTTCCTTCTCTTCTGCAATTGATACATTTTTTAGGGAAGACGATGTCCCAGATATTCCATTGCATCTTGAAAAGTGTTATTATCTGAGTATAGCATTTGTCAGCGTTATTAAAAATGCTATAATATTCAAAACATGGTTTTTATAAAAGGGAAAAGCCAGACGAGTTTGGGCGTGGACATCGGGACCAAGGTGATACGGGCGGTCGAGGTGTCGGGAAAGAAGGGCAAACTTGTCCTGGAAAATTACGGAGAAGTCAATCTTGATATCGCCTGCAAGGAATTTTTTAGGTCATTCGACAAGAAGACCTTGAATCCGTCTATAGATAATATCTCTGTCGCCTTGAAGGCGATAATAGCGGAAACAGGAATAAAGACGAAAAAGGTGGTTTTTTCTTTGCCCGACTTCGCGACTTTTTTCACCAGTTTCGAGCTGCCTCCGATGAATAAGAAAGAGATGGACAGCGCAGTGGGATTCGAGGCGAGGAAATACATCCCTCTTCCTTTATCCGAACTGGTTCTGGACTGGCAGTTGATGGAAAAGGATATATCTGAGAAAAAACCTAACAAAGTTTTGGTCATGGCCGTGCCCAAGGTCATCGTCGAGCAGTATAAGACGATTGCCGAGAGAGCGGGGCTGGAACTGACCACGCTCGAGGCTGAAGCCATGGCTCTGAAAAGGGGAGTGGTCAAAGAAGGGGATCCGACAACCTGCCTTTTGGAGATAGGGTTCCAGTCGACGAATATAAACATAGTGGATGAAGGATTCATGAAGACGAGCTTCAGCTTCGACATAGCGGGAAAGGATCTGACTTACAGCCTGTCCGAGACTTTAAAGATATCCCCGACGGAAGCCGAGGCGATCAAAAAGAAGCAAGGCCTTCTATCTAACGAAGAAGGGAACATAGCCCATATCCTGACGCCCATCTTGTCCGTGATTGTGGAGAGGACAAAGCAGGTCATCGCCGATTTTGAAAGGAAAGAAGGAAAGAAGGCGGAGAGGATAGTCGTCGCCGGAGGAACTTCCTTGATGCCCGGCATAATGGATTATTTCGTGAAGGAATTCGATAATGGCGGAGAACAGAAGAGGGAAGTTATCCTGGCTAAGCCGTTCGTCAATGTCGCTTATCCTCCCATTTTGGACAAGAAGATGGCGGAAATAGATCCGACATATGCCATCGCCCTGGGCGAGGCCTTGAGAAAGTTTGAATAAGAAAGTATAATATAGTCAGACAATATGGCTATCGAGATAGAACCGACAAAAAAGAAAAACGCTCCCAGAGAGAATACGTTTCTTATTCTCTCGGTTTTGCTTTTGCTGGCAACTTTCGCCGCTTATTTCTATCTTTCAATGTTCGTCCTTTCGGGAAAGGAAGCCGAGGCATCCAATCTTAATGCCCAACTGTCTGCATTGGGAAAGGAGGACGTGCAGTCCAAGGAAGTGGCCTTAACCCAGGCCGGAGTTTATATAGGCGATTTCAAGTTGCTTTTGGAAAATAATCCCAGAACATCCAGATTCTTCGACAGTTTCCAGAAGTGGGTCCATCCCAAGATTGTGTATTCGAACATGAAGTTCGATGTTTCTTCGAGGAAAGTGACTATGGCCGGGCAAACGTCGGGATTCCAGAACGTGATGCAGCAGATAGCGCTTCTGAGGAGGGAGCAGACGATAGAGAGCTACCAGATTTCAAATGTCCAATTGGCCGATTCGGGACAGGTTTCTTTCGACCTTGAAGTGACTTTGAGAGCGGAGGTTTTAAAATAACATGGAGCAGAAAAACAAAATCTTAATAATTTCGGGAATGATTGTTCTGGTCGCCGTGGGGGTGTTCTATTTCCTCATCCTCCCCTTGAATGGGCAGATTAAGGCGCAGAACGAGGCGATAGGGCAGATAAAGAGTCAAATAGCCGCCAAGCAGAATTACTATAACGTCGTCGAGGCGAAATTACAGGCCTTGAGCGACGCCGGATGGGCGGACAAGGAAAAGATGATCGCGGTCAATTTTACCTCTTCTCCTTTCTATGTCGCCAAGATGAGCTATTTCTTTAGGACGGTCGCTGCGGGAAGCGGAGTGACGATATCTAACATCAGTGCCGCACCGGCGGTTTCGGTAAAGACGGTGGCCCAAACTAGCACCAAGGAAAAAGAAACAGTCCAGATAAGCACCGAAAAAACGGCGGAGGAGCAGAAACAGGTTGTTTCGACGGGATATCTCGACCAGCTCAAAGGGCCGGTTAAGAAAATAACCTTCACTTTGGCCGTCACAGGAACATACAGTTCTTTCAAGAAGTTCCTGTCCGATTTGGAAACCCAAACCAGGATAATAACGGTTAAGAATATAGAGGTCGTTTCTTCTGGGGATTCGGGAACGGGGAAGAAGACGGTCAGCTTGACCAATTTTAATTTAACAGTTGACGCTTATTCATACTGATATGGAAGAACAACCGATAAAAACAAAAAGTATTCTGGAAAAAGCGGCTCCATTCATCCTGATAATCCTTGTCATTTTCCTCGGTTATTTCGGATTGAGTAAGATTAATATCGGGGGAGGGAGTATCATCGGAAGCAATTCCAATGCTCAGGAGTCGAACCAGGTTCAGGTGGATGTTGATTTTCTTAATTCCGACACTTTCAAGGCCTTGAGATTCGTTCCGGATTCCTCCGTTTTCGATGAAGC
>JBAZLP010000018.1:0-15257 GCA_041650235.1 Minisyncoccota bacterium | reverse complement strand
TATTTTATGCGGAGAAATCTCCCTCAGCTTGCTTATTGTTCCCGGAAGGACCTTTAACAGATAGTCGACATCCTTTTCCGTAGTCCACCTTCCCATGCTCACCCTCAGCGACCCGTGTGCTTCCTCGTGCTTCAATCCCATAGCCATCAAGACATGAGACGGTTCAAGCTTGGGCGAAGAACAGGCCGACGCCGTGGAAACGGCTATGCCCAGAGCATCGAGCTGGAAAAGGATTGATTCCCCTTCGACGAAAGAAAATCTCACATTGACGTTATTGGGCAATCTGTCTTTAGGATGGCCGTTGAGATACGAATCGGGAATCTTCTTCAAGACCGTCTTGATGATCTTGTCCCTCATCTTGATCATCCTCTTGCTTTCTTTGCCCATCTCCCCGAGGCATATCTCGACAGCTTTGGCGAATCCGACTATGGAAACGACATTGACCGTGGAAGACCTCTTTCCCGATTCCTGTCCTCCTCCGTGGAGCAACGGTTCCATTCTCACTCCCTTCCTCACATACAAACAGGCCACTCCTTTAGGGCCGTACATCTTCTGCGAAGAAGCTGTCAGCAAATCGATATTCATCTTTTTGACGTCTATCGGAACCTTGCCGAAACTCTGGGCCGCATCGGTATGGAAATACACTCCTTTCTCCCGGCAGATCTTCCCTATTTCCGCAATCGGCTCGATGGTCCCCACTTCGTTGTTGGCGTGCATCACCGAAACCAAAATCGTGTCCTTCCTTATCTTCCTCCTGACCTCTTCCGGATCAACCAATCCGTATCCGTCGACGGACAGGCACTCGATGTCGAATCCCTGCTTCTTCAGCCACAATACGCTATTAAGTATGCAGTCGTGCTCGATCGGAGAGACCAAAATATGCTTCCCTTTCTCCTTGTTGGCGAAAGCGACTCCCTTTATCGCAGTATTGTTGCTTTCGGTCGCCGAAGAAGTGAAGATTATCTCATCGGGATCAGCCTTCATCGCTTCGGCAATCACCTCCCTGCTTTTCTCGAGGGCTTCCCCAGCCTCGTTGCCGAAAGAATGCAAAGAAGCCGGATTGCCGAACTTTCCGGTGAAATAAGGGCTCATCGCCTTGACCACCCTCGGATCGACGGGCGTGGTTGCGGCGTAATCTAAATATATCCTTTTCTTCATATACGAAGCCATTATAGCAAAATTAAGATTCTTAAACAATCACTCCTCCGCCGAGCACTCTGCTGCCTTTATAGAAGACGGCTGACTGCCCCTTCGTGACGGCAAAGCACGGCTTCGACAGTTCGACTGTGAACCGGCCCCTCTTCGGGATGATCGTGCAACCAATTGCCTCCGCTCCGGATCTGACCTTAACCTTTGCCTTGACCGGATTCTCCGGTTTTTCTATCGATATCCAGTTTGTCTTATTGATATCGAAAGCCCGGGAGAAGGCATCTTCCTTCTTCCCGACGATTATCCTGTTCTTGCACGCATCGATATCGATAACGTAATAAGGTTCGGCAAGCCCTCCGATTTTCAGACCTTTCCTTTGGCCGACGGTGAATCCTGAAAATCCTTCATGTTTCCCCAGGACATTCCCGTTCGTATCAACCATGTCTCCGGCCTTCCGCCCCCCTTTCCCTATGATTTTCGAATAATCTTTCCCTTCGACGAAATCCTGGCTTTCCTCCTTTTCCGCGAACTCCTTGAGCTTTAATCCCGAAGCCATCTTCCGGACGTCCTCTTTCCTGAAATTACCGAGAGGAAACAGGGCCTTCCCCAGCTGTTTCTGGGAAAGCCCGTAAAGGAAATATGACTGGTCTTTTTTATGATCTTTCCCCCGCAATAGGATAAAACGCTTCGCCTCCCCGTCGTAAATCTTTCTCGCATAATGCCCCGTTGCGAAATAATCGAATTTGATTCCCGCTTCGATTATCTTATCGACCAGGTATCCGAACTTTATCTTCTGGTTGCAGACGACACAAGGATTAGGCGTTCTTCCGGCAAGATATTCTTCCCTGAAATACCCGAGTACGTACTTTTCATACTCTTTTGAAACATCGATAACAATATGCCCGATTCCCAGAATCTTGGCAACCTTCTCAGCGGCTTTGATGTCTTCCTTTTCTCCAGGACCGTAACAGGCGCTCTTTTCCGCCTTCTTCGAATATCCCTTATTCCACATCTTCATCGTCGCTCCGGTCACTTCGTATCCCGCCTTCTTGAGAAGGGCTGCGGAAACAGCCGAATCCACTCCTCCGCTCAGGCCGATGATGACTTTTTCTGTTTTTTTATTTCCTTTCTTCATTTGGTATAAAAAGGCCCAAATTTTCATTTGGGCCTCCTCGGCTTATCGTCTTTACTCTTCTCTATCTTCCGGCTCGTCGCCGTTGACCACTTCTATCGCACCGTAGGGGCACAAATCCACTCCTCCGCATTCTTCGACTTTGGCCGAACTCATGATCTTAGCCTTGCCGTCCGCCTCCAGTTCGCTGCCTTCGGGGCAGGACAAAGCGCAGCTACCGCACCCGATGCACTTGTCTTTATTGACCTTGTATGTCTTCTTTGATTCTTCCATCTTTTTATTTCTTACACTTCTCTATTATTTCTTCCGCCTTCTCCTTGGACTGGAATCCGGTAACCTTGACCCACTTGTTCGGCTCCAACCTCTTGTACACTTCAAAGAACTCCTGGATTTCCTTCCTCTGGTGTTCGGTCAGATCATCGACGCTGTTTATGTGCTTGAATCTGGGATCGATCTTGTCATCCGGAACGGCAATAATCTTGTAGTCAATCCCGCTCTCGTCTTCCATGTCGAGCATTCCTATGATCTTAGAAGGAATGACGCATCCGGGAAAAGTCGGCTCATTGACCAGAACGACCGCGTCCAAAGGGTCTCCGTCCTCGGACAGGGTATTCTCGATGAAGCCGTATTCGAACGGCCAGAAGACCGAAGAATACAAAGCTCTGTCGAGCATTATCTTTCCCGATTCCTTATCCAATTCGTACTTGTTCGATGTTCCTTTCGGATTCTCGATAAATATGTTGATTTTCATCTGTTTTAATCTTATTCTCTTGTTTTAAAGGTTACCTTAAACAAAGAAATATTTCAAGCTGAAAAAATTAGGACTTTATTATCCTCTTCTCCGTTCCCTCCCTCAACCTCTTTATATTCTCCCTGTGGCTCCAGTATAAGATCGGCACATATGCCAGACCCAAGAGAGTATAAGGAATAGAATGAGTAAACAGATAAAACAACAGAGGAATAAACCAAACGATGATCAGATTGGTCAAACTCATTATCTTTATCATCCTCAACATGACCGCCCAGACCAGAAGGAAGACCAATGAATACTGCCACCCGATCACCGCTATCATCGAAGCGAAGACCCCGGAGACCGCTTTCCCTCCTTTGAATTTCAGCCAGACGGGGAAGATGTGCCCCAAAACCGAAACAAGGACCACCAAGGAAACCATCCACTCGTCAGCCAAATAATATCTGGCTAAAAGAGATGGCAACAAGACCTTAAAGACATCCAGCAACGCGACCAAGAGCGCATACTTGAACCCCAGAACCCTGAAAACATTGGTTCCCCCTATGTTTCCGCTTCCCTGATTCTGGATGTCTATCTTCTTCAATCTTGCGATAATGTATCCGAAAGGAATCGAACTTAAAAGATAACCGAGAATCATTAACGACGCGAATAATGTATTTTGATCCATATTTAAGATTATTGTAGCAAAATCGGCCTTATATTAAAACCCTGATTATATTTTTCCATACCTCGCCCCTCGCCCCTGGCCGCTTCTCTCAATCATCTTCAAGGAAACCAAGCGGGACAGCGCTTGCTTGATTGTCGCTCTTGATGCGTCCTTGTCCAAGGCGGCAACGACATCTTTTACAGCCAAATAAACCCCTTCATTAAAAAGACCGTATATCTTAAGCTGGGTTTCGGAAAGAATTTTCTCCGGATGCTCAGCAGCCATCAAACTATCGGCCCTTTTGGCCTGCTCCAATAAGGCGGAAAGGAAATAACCGACCCAGGGAGAAATATCTTCTTTGTCCGTCTTATGCTTCTTCTGCGTTTTTCTCAAAGAAAGATAATAATCGACTTTGGTTTCCTCGATTATCTCATCTAAAGAAACGTATGGAATGTAGGGATAACCGCTTTTAAGAAGCAAAAGATTGGTCAACGCCCTGCCCATCCTCCCGTTCCCGTCTTTGAAAGGATGGATGGCTAGAAACTCAAAAATGAAATTAGCGATTACAAGAATCGGATGGATATCTCCTCTTTTCAAATGCTCATTCGTCCACCTGACGATATCATCCAGCTCCGATCTGACGAGATGGGGAGGAGTCGGATTAAAAAGCACCACCTGCTCTCCCTGATCGTTCACCATGGCTACGGTATTATTGGTAATCTTGTACTTGCCCTTATGGGTCCGATCCTTTTCGGAATAATGAAGCAGAATCTCATGAAATTGCAGTATCCATCCCTGAGACAATGTCATCGTCTTATGGTTATCGAAGATGCGCCCGATCAGATCGGCATAACCAGCAACCTCCTGCTCGTCCCTGTTTTTGGGCGGCTTCGACCTCAATCCGCGCAAAAATCGAGCGATTTCTTCATCGCTCATCTTGGATCCTTCGATACGGGTACTGGCTCCTGTTGAAGTAATGATTACCCAGGCCTTGAGCCGGCCGAGAATCCGCGGATTCAAATTCAATCCTCCCTGCCAAAGCCCTTTGAGCCGATCTATTTCGGCGATACGGGTCAAGAATTCTTGACTGATTTTTATTCTTTTATCGAATCTGTCTGTTGCCATATTTTTGGATATATTCTATTTATATCCAATTATATCCAATTATATCCAATTTGTCAATTCGGTATGAAGCCTATTCCGCCTTCTTATCCCTCTTCATCATCTCCCTCAAAGCATCGATCGGGCCCAGATCCTCATACAAAATGCGATAAACGGCCGATACTATCGGCATATCCACCTTGTATTTTTTACTCAATTGGTAGACCGCTTCGGCGGTAGTCGCCCCTTCGATAATGCTCGAAGTTGAATTGACTATATCTTCCAATTTCTGCCCTTTGGCGATCTTCTCGCCCAGAGTCCTGTTCCTGCTTTCGGGACTGATGCAGGTCGTAGACAAATCCCCCAATCCGGCAAGGCCGTAAAAAGTCTTCTTCTTGGCTCCCATCTTTTCTCCCAATCTCTGTATCTCGACTATCCCGCGGGACAGTATCGCGGCCTTGGCATTCGAACCGAATCCCACTCCGTCCGATATGCCCGCAATCACGGCAATGATGTTTTTCAGAGGACCGCCCAGCTCGACTCCGACCACGTCGGTCGAGGTATATGCCCTGAAATAATTGTTGCTGAATATGTCCTGTATATTTTTAGCCACGGATCTTTTGTTCGAAGCGACAACGACCAAGGCTGGCAATTTCTTCGCCACCTCGATGGCAATCGTCGGACCGGACAAAACGGCCGTCTGGACCTTTCCTAATTCCTCCTTCAATATTTCCGTCATCCTCTTCAATGTTTTCTGCTCCAGCCCCTTAGCCACGCTTATGAAGACCTTCTTCTTCAAAGGAAGATTCTCTTTTCTTATCTTCATGGCCACTTCCCTGAAAAACTTGGAGGGGATGCTGAAAACTATGTATTCGCCGAAAGAGACGGCCTTGCCCAGGTCTTTCTCGAAAACAATGGAGTCGGGAATCTTTATCCCTTTCAGATATGTGGCATTCTCCCTTTCCCTGTCTAAAACGTCAAGATGATCGGGAAAGGCGCTCCAAACCGTTACCTCGTGCCCGTTTTCGGACAGCAAAATTGCAAGGGTTGTCCCCCATGCTCCGTCTCCTAAAACCGTAATTTTGACTTTTTTCATATTATTATTATACCTTAAACCTTCCTGTGGGCGCAAATGCCCTGGAAATCGCAATACTGGCAGTGCCAGCCGGGAGTCGGCTTGAAACTGCTCCTCTTGATCTTCTGGATAAGCTCTTTGGCATCGCTTTCAGTTTTCAATATATCCTCTTCCGTTATCTCAAAAGATAAAGCTGTCCCGTCTTCGACATAGTAATAGGTCAGCTTCAACGGATTCAGGCCCATGACCTTCCTCGCAGCCACGGCATAGATCATTAACTGCAACTTTTCTTCTTTGGATAGGCTGGTTTTGGGAGTCCCGGTCTTGTAGTCGATTATCTCGACTCCTCCTTCGATTTCGTCTATCCTGTCGATTGTCCCGACGAAAGTATCCCCGTTCAGCTTCAGCTCGAATCCTTTTTCCAAAGCCGGCTCCCCGTTGATCAGCAACACCTTCGGCTTTTCTTCCATGAAGTCGCTGTAGAACTTCTTCAGGGCTTCCTTCCCTTTTTCATAGAACTCCTTCTTCATCTCCGCCGACTCGTACCAATCGCCTATCCATTCGTCATCGTATATCTTCAGCAGATCTTCCAATCCCAGCGATTTTTTCTTTCCTCCTCCGAACAGATCTTTCTGCTCGGACGACCCGACCCTGAAGGACTCGTCGACGAACCTGTGCAAGGTGGCGTGGATCGTCTTGCCGAAGCTGAAGACCGATCTTCCCCTGATCGGTATCTTGAAAATGCTCCCGAACTTGTATCCCAGAGGACACTTCCTGAATGACTCCAATTGGGAATAGGAAAAATGGTCTGGCAAGAAAGCTTTCAGATCCCGCCCCGAACCGTCCGTCTCATTCGATTCCAATTTGAATCCGTTATTAAGAGACCTCTTGATGCAAAACCCCGAACTCCTCTTGAATTTTTCCTTGTCCAAAGTTTCCTCCCTGATCAATCCCGATTCGATCAAGAATCGAGATGGCTTCTTCAAGTCCTTTCCGCCGTAATCCATGGCCCAGGTCAGGAACAGTCCTTTCTTGGCACGGGTCAAAGCGACATAGAACAAACGCCTCTCTTCCTGGATGTGGAAATCCCCTTCCGGCAATACCTCTTTGATCAAGGCCTCGGGAATCTCTATCGGATCCCTCTTCTGGTCCGAAGGGAACTTTCTCGAAACCAAATTGATCAAAAACACGTATTTGAATTCCAATCCCTTGGCCGAGTGCACGGTCATTATCCTAACCGCATCGAATCCGGAGTCCACGCTCATCTTCAAAGACCCCTCTTCCCCGGCCTCGAGCTCCATCTCCAGGTTCTCCATAAAGGAAATGAGCTTGCCGTCCACCTGCGAATTCTCAAAACTTTTTATCTTCTCAAAAAACTGGTCGATCATCTCCCATTTCTTCAGCGACTCCTCGCTGTTCTCCGGGATATACTTGGCGTATTCCAGATCATTGATGACGTTGACAAAAACCTCCCCCGCGTTCCTTTCCTTGGAAAGCTTGTAGTGCTTCCTCAGATTATCGGACAGTTTCTTCAGCTTGGTCTTTGTTTCCGAATCGAACTTAGTCAGCAGATGGGAATCAGATATGGCTTCGAATACAGGAATGCCTTTCTTGTCGCTGTACTGGATTATCCTCGAAACCTCTTCCGGAGAAAAATCCATCATCCGGAGAACCCTATAGAAGCTGGGAGAATCGTAAAAGTTGAGGACTATCCTCAGATATGAAATCAGATCGAGTATCAAAGGATTGGTATATAATCCCTTCGAAGACACGAACTGGTAAGGGATACCCGCCCTCTCCATCGCCCGGACGAAGCTGTTCGCCGATTCGTTAGTCCTGGTCAAAACGGCGAAATCGGAGAAGGTCGCCTTCTTGTCTATCTCCTTTATCTCCCATATCTTCCCGACCACTCCCTCCAATTCATCATCCAGACTCTCAAAACCCAGAAGCTCTATCGCTCCCGGCTTTGTTTGGACGCTCTTCAGCTTCTTATCTATCTTTTTGAATTTATCCAAATCTATCCCTCTCTCTTCCGCCCTCTCCTTGATAATCTCTATCTCGTTCAACTGGTATTCCAGACGATTGGGATTGTTCAGTTGGATAAAGGAATAGGAAAGATCAAGAATATTCTGGGGAGAACGATAGTTCTCAACCAATACCACCTCTTTGGCTTCGGGATAGTCCTGTTTGAACCTCAAAACGTTATTGAACGAAGCCCCCTGGAAATAGAAGATGCTCTGATCGTCGTCTCCCACGACCGTGACGTTATTCTCGGGATATGCCAATTTCCGAACCAATTCGTACTGGACCCAGTTGGTGTCCTGGAACTCATCAACCATGACATATTTGAATTGCTTTGTGTATTTTTCAAGTATCTCCGGCCTTTTTTCGAAAAGCTTCAAAGTGTAATTGATTAGGTCGCCGAAATCCAGGGCATTATTATCAAGCAATAATTTCTGATAGACGTGGTACGCTTCGGCTACTTCCTTCATCCTCTCGTATTCTTTCTGCCTGTCTCCCAGATCCTTCTTGTCTTTCGACTTTACCGATTTGGAACCGACCGCTATGTCATCCATGTTCAATTTCAGCGAATCGGCGTATTCGAGGTAGTTCTCCGGATAGATCCCTTCGTTCTTGCAATGGTTGAAATGCGAAATCAGGGCCTCAATGAACTTGGTCGGATTGCCCAGCGGCCTGTATTCTTTCAAAAAATTGAACTTATCGAAATTCTTCCTCACCAAGATCCAGCTTCCCGTCTGCTCCAAAAGCTTGTAGTTCGTCGGTATTCCTATCCCCAATCCGTATCTCTTCAATATCCTGTCGCAGAAGGAATGGAAAGTGGAAATCCAGAAATCGTAATAGCCGAAAGGAAGGAGCCCTTCCACTCTTTCTTCCATTTCCCGAGCGGCTTTTTCGGTAAAGGTCATGGCCAGGATCTCCTCAGGCTTAATCCCCTTCTCGCTTATAAGATAGGCCATCCTGCGGGTCAGAACGGTCGTCTTGCCCGTCCCCGCCCCAGCAACAATCAAAAGCGGACCCTTGTCGTAAGTGACCGCTTGTTTCTGTTCCTTGTTCAGCCCTTCCAATAGATCTTTTTCCATACCGCCATTATATCTTAAAACAGGACAAAGAAAAAGATGCTATTTCTTCATGAAAAAAGCTCTTTCCCGGGGGCCGAATTTCTCGATTGCGTAGCGGAGCATGGTTCTCGGCATGGTTTTCGAATATTTCTCCAAAAAGGAAATCTCGACAGCCTTGTCCCTCTTGCCGACCTCCCTCAGCATCCACCCGACAGCCTTGTGAATCAAATCATGCTCATCGCGAAGGAGCATCTCCGAAATTTTAAGAGTGTCTTTGTAGTCCCCGTTCCTCAAGAAAGTGAATGTGGAAAGGATAGCGATCCTCCTCTCCCAGATATTCTTCGACTTGGCCAAAGAATACAAAACTTTCCTCTCTTTCTTCTTGTCCAAAAGGAAATCCCCGATGATATTCGGAGCGGTCAGATCGACCAGGTCCCAGTTATTCACCCTTTTCGCGTTCTTGAGATAGAAATCGAATATCTTCCTTTTATCTTCCGCCGTCTTGTATCTGTTGACCAAGATCAGCAGTCCGGTCAGCCGGCACTCGTGTATCGGATCATTGATAAGCTCCTGAATCTCTTTCAAATCCGCATCTTTAAACTTCTTAACGACAGCTCTCTGGACCGGGACCTTTATTCCCAAAAAAACATCTCCTTCCCCGTACTGCCCCTTCCCCGTCTTGAAAAAATAGGACAGATGCTCCGCCTGCTTCCTGTCCCTATTCTTCAATAATTCTTTTTTTACGCCAACATTTGCCATACAGCTCCGATTAAACATAATATTCCGAAGATGAAGGTAAAGATAGAAAAGTTAACCTTCTTTGAGATATCCATCAATATCTTCAGCGACAACAGTCCGAAAACGAAACTGGAGATAAGAGCTGGCCATGAAACCACTGCCATGGCCGGATTCTTCAAGTACAGATACAAGGACGAACCCAGAACCACCGGCACGGAAATGATGTATGATTTCTTTAATATTTCAGAAGGATTGCTTTCGGTTAAAGAAAGTCCGAATACGGTCGAACCGGAGCGGGAAACGCCGGGAATGGCGGACAATGCCTGCAATAGCCCGACGATAACCGAAGAAACATCCTTATTAAGATTCACTTTTATCTGCTTCTTCTGGAACCACGAAGTCAATAATAGTCCCAGACCCATCAAAAACAACAGTCCCGAGCCCATGGACACGCTTTCTGCGAACTTGTATACGAAAAATCCGAATCCGCCGGAGATAACAGTAACGATGATGAAGAATCTGACAAAATCCTTGTCTTTGAAAGAAATCAAATCGATCCAGTCCTTCCAGAAATAGACGATGACCGCGAGAAGCGTTCCCAGGTGCAGAAACAGAGCCAAATCAACGCCATTGAATCCTTTGATCAAGAAACTGGAAGCCAAAGCAACCACCCCTTCGCTTGAAACCGGTATCCACTCGAATATTCCCTGGATGAAACCCAATAAAATATATTCCCACATGTTATTTTTCTATTCTTATATATCTCTGCTTGTCATACCTATCCTTGAAGAATTCGTACTTCGAATATTCTTTTACCAACTCTTCTATCTCTTCTTTCTGCCCCGGATCGAATTCCATGTAGATGACCCCATTGTCTTTCAGATAATCCTTGCTTTCTTTAAGAAACTTCCGAATTAATTCCATGCCGTCGTTTCCTCCGTACAAAGCGACTGCCGGCTCGAACTCTTTGACATCTTCCCCGACTTCGTCAGCCCTGCTTTCAGCGACATATGGAGGATTCGCCAAGACGAAATCGTACTTCTTCTTAATATTTGAAAATATATCCGTCTTGATCAAATCGAATCTTTCTTTCGCAATCCCGTTCTCTTCCGCGCTCTTTTTAATCCCTTCCAAAAACGATCTTTCTACATCACCGAAGTCGCAGGTCGAACCGGGAACATTTTTCAAGATTGCGAGACCTATGCATCCCGATCCCGCAAACAGATCAAGACACTCTCCTTTCACCTCTTTAATCGCCTCCCTGACCCAATCCTCGGTCTCCTCCCTCGGGATCAAAGGACGGGAAGACAGGTCGACTCTGACGCCCAAAAAATCTTTAAAACCTTTCTTGTATTCCTCAGGCAATTCCATATTAAACGATCCAAAGGGCTGCCAAGATTCCTATCAAGATCCCTCCGGCTATTTCGAGGATGCTGTGGCCCAAGACCTCCCTCAGCTTGTCCATATCTTCTCCTTCTTCGTTAAACATCTCGATTATCCTGTTCAAGGACTGGGCCTGCTTTCCGGCCGCGCCCCTGATGACCTTGGCATCATATATCATGAAAAAGGCGAGGATGATGGCAATGGCGAAAAACGGCGAATCAAAACCGTAGATCAAACCGATCGATGCCGCCAGACCGGAAACCGTGGCACTGTGCGAAGAAGGAAACCCTCCAGGCAAAGAATACAAATCAAACCTGAACTTCTTCTGCTTTACCGTCAGGAGCAAAGCCTTCAGGCTCTGAGCCACAAACCAAGACAAAAGAGCCGCATTGAAGGGCTTATTCATCAGCAATTCTCTTAACATTTCCAAATGTATCATATCCTTATCCTATCAGATTTCAGCCCTAATATCAAAGATTTTGCTCTGCTCCTTAAACCCCTTTATCATCTTCACCTTTGTCTGGGGAATGCCGAAATGCAGAGCCAGCAATTCGATCACCCTCTTGTTCGCCATGTTCCTCTCCGCTTCCGCCTCGACGAAAACATCGAAGCTGTCCCTGCTCTTCTCGACCACCTTATCTTCTTTGGAACAAGGATGCGCTTTGACTTTAATCAGCATACTTTTTCAATATCTTAAAATCTTTCTTCAGGACTTTTTTCATGTTCGAATTGTATATGGCTACGGCCGGATGATAGAAAGGGATGACCGTCTTCTTTCCTTTGAAGACCTTTCCGTGGATTTTTCCGATGGGTTGATTTTCAAGCCCGAACATTTCCAGGATGAAACCCATAGAATGCCGACCCAGAGGACAGATCACTTTGGGAGAAATAGCTTCTATCTGCCTTTCCAAATACTTGCTGCAAACCTTCTTCTCCTCATCCTTTGGATCCCTGTTCTTGGGCGGCCTGCATTTGACGATATTGCAGATGTATACTTTCTTCCTGTCTATCTTGGCCGATTCCAATAATTCATCCAGGAATTTTCCCGAACGTCCGCAAAAAGGAACTCCCGTCTCGTCTTCTTTCGCCCCGGGAGCCTCTCCTATGAACATTATCTTGGCCTTTAAAGAGCCCTGCCCTATTACGGGATTAATTCTTTTTTTATACAAGGAGCACTTCTTGCATGCCAGGATTTCTTTTTCCAGTTTCTTCATATCTATTTTGAGGCAAGAAGAAAAATCTTCTGAAAATATTCATTTTCGTCAATCTGCCCGGTTCCAAGCAAGCTATTTAATCCGGAATAATATTGTTCTTTAATCTGGGAAGCCGGGACGGCGGCATTGAATAATCTAACCTCATCCATCTTTCCGGTAAAACGATCAAAATTATATGACCAAGCTCCTATTCTGGTAAAAGTGTAATTTTGAACATCTCCCTGCTGGGGAGTGATGGCTATCGAATATCCGGTTTGTTTTTCTCCATTTATATACGCATAAGCGGAAACGTCTCTGTCAAAAACTATGGCAATATTATGCCAAGTGTTCGCCGAAAGAAATCCGCTTAAATATCCATATATCTGCTCAGCCGAACCGTCGGTAAAAGATCCTCTTATTTGATTTCCGCTGGCCGGTCTGAAAATCCAATAGCCGTCTTTTCCAGTTCCGGCATCTCCCGCACCGGTCATCACCAAAGTTTCCGCTTGCGGCGCCAAAGCATTGTCGAATTTGACCCAGAAAGAAACCGTTGCGTCTCCCGTCCTCATACTCAGCGAAGAATCACTTCCGAAACCGACGTAATCGTTAGAGCCATCGAATTGAAGACAAGAACCCGATACACAATTAGATCCCGTTCTCACTGTAGGAGGATACGGAACAGAACCATTATTAATATTACTCCAAGTATCCAAAACATCACTGGTTGTCGCTGGGCTTCCGTCGGCGGTCGTTCCATCGAATTTCCACTCCGAAACAAGATTAAGCATCAATGCATTCCTCAAAGAATTGGAAAATACCTGGCTCTTGGCTATATTCGCCTTGGCCGTCACTCCGTTCATGGTAACGACGATAAGGCCGGAAAGTATTCCGATAATGGCGATTACGACCAAGAGCTCGATCAAGGTAAAGGATTTCTTTAATATTTCTTTCATTGAAAACATTATATCAAACAAAAACCAAACAAAAAAGCCCCGCAACGGGGCTTCTTTTTAGTTAATCTTCAACAGCTCCACTTCGAATATCAATGTGGCTTTGGGAGGAATCGGTCCGTATCCGTTCTCTCCGTATCCGAGGGTATAAGGAATGGTCAACTTCCTTTTCTCGCCGACCTTCATTCCGAGCATTCCCTGGTCCCAGCCCTTGATTACCTGTCCCGCTCCGACGGTAAAGACAAAAGGAGTTCCTCTGTCAACGCTCGAGTCGAACTTTGTCCCGTTCTCGAACGTTCCCGTGTAGTGGACGGTCAATTGGTCTCCGCTCTTAGACTCTTCTCCTGTTCCCTGCTGCAATACTTCTATCTTTAATTCATCCATGTTTTTAGAACCGTTCTGTTCTGTCGGAGCGTTCAGCTCTTTCGGCTTGATGATCAGGAAAACAGCCAAAGCGACAAGCAGCAATACGATTATTATCGATATTATCTTTTTTCCTTCCATATTATTTTATCTCGTACGAGACGTTAACTGTGACTTCTATCTTGTTCTCTCCGACAACTATCTGGAAGTTGCTTCCAGTTCCGGCGGTCGCCTTGTCCGTGGCGCTGAAAACCGGGGCGTATACCGATTCGGTGTATCCGACCGCTTTACCCAATCTCACCCCCATCTTCTTGGCTATTTCCTGGGCTTTGGTCTGGGCGTTGGCCAGGGCTGTCTCCCTCGCCTGCTTCTTCAGATCATCCTGCTTGTCGATCATGAACTGCAATCCGGAAACCTGGCTGGCTCCGGCTTCGAGAGATCCTTGGATATTCCTGCCGATAAGGTCGGTATCTCTCATCTTGACCTCGACCGACTCGACGGCCTGGTATGCAGTAATGACCCTCTTTCCCAAAGGATAGACGGTCAGATCGACGCCCTTGGTCTGCCATTCGTACTGGGGATAGATGTTGAAATCGACTATCTTCATGTCGCTCTCAAGTATTCCCTGCCTCTTCAGGAAATCGATTATGCCGTTGGCCTTATCGTTGTTCTTCCTCAAGGCCTCGTTTATCGTCGCTTCCTGGGTAATGGCCGTGAAAGTTACTACAGCCACATCTGGAACGGAATAAACCGTGCCTGTCTCAGATATGTTTATCGTGCTCTGACTGCCGCTTGCTCCGATATACGTCGTCTCCTTGGCCGTCTTCTGGATGGCAAAAACGGTGTATATCATCAAGAGAACCAGAAAAACTATCCCGACTATCATCAGTATCTTGATGATCGGATTCTCATTCCTGGCTTCTTTTTCAAAATATTGTGCTTCCATTTTTTTATATGATTATTTATTATTTTTGACCTTTAGCTGATCTTCGAACCGGGGATTATATCTTTTTCCGGAACGAGGACCGATAAATTGTTTTCGTCTTTGACGGCGAGAACCATGCCTTCACTCTTGAGCCCCATCATTTCTCTAGGCTCCAAGTTGATTATAACAGCAACGCTCTTGTTAATCAATTCTTCGGGAGCATACGCCTTGCCTATCCCGGCCAGTATCTGTCTTCTTTCTTCCGTGAGATCTACTTCGAGCTTCAAGAGCTTGTCCGAACCTTCGACTCTTTCCGCAGATAATATCTTTCCGACCCTCAGATCGGCCTTGCCGAACTCATCAATGTTTATGATTTCCATAATCCGTGTACGTTACAATATATCCTTACCGTAGAACCTTCCTTGATTTCAGAGAACTCCGCCTCCGGCTTGTCTCCGGGCTTCAAAAACACTCTGCAGTTATCGACCTCTATCCATTCTATATAGTGCTTTTCTTCCATGGGATGAGGAACCTCTCCGACGAAAACCTTATTTCCGCTGACTACGGGCACATGCTTCTCCTTCCCCTCGTCGACTTCTTTTTCAGCCAACAGCTCCATGGGCTGTCCGCAACAAACCAATTCCCCGGCTCCGGTATGGAGAACTTCGACTATATTTCCGCACACATTGCATTTGTATATTTGTTTTTGTTTCGTCATATGAATATATTTTAACAACTTTCAAAAGAAAAGAAAAGAGCCCCCGAGAGGGG
>JBAZLP010000017.1:0-15925 GCA_041650235.1 Minisyncoccota bacterium | reverse complement strand
TACCCTTTATTGTATTATCGGGCAATCTACCATGTTTCGGTGTCTTTTTATATGATTCAATCAATGCCATCACGGTGTCATTTTATATGATTTAATGCGAGCCCTTGACTTTTAAAAATAACTATCTATAATAGAAATAGGATTGGGGTGTCCCCAGTCGGCAAGAGGTCCTAAAAGGACTTTTTGTTATTTTATGGAAAAACCTTCAATCCATATCCGTCAAAATTTCCGTCGTCATTACAATATATTTTAGATTTTATAATATCGAAGGGCGGATAAGGTTCGGAAGAATTAAGAATATGCCTAGCCAAGGGATAAGCACATAAATCAGCTATCTGTAAGCCAATAATGTTTTCCTTTTTGAACGCTGAATCAAATTTATCGATTCTTCTCTTTAATCTGTCCGGAGAAACATAATAAGTCCCGCTGTCCAATATTTTATTATATTGATTTAAAAGCTGCTGATCTTCGTTTTTGCCTCTCTTTTCTATCTGAATATCGGCCACAGAATCGCCCCCCTTTTTATCCAAACAAAACATTAATCTCTCGACAACAAAAGACAAGGAAAGAGAATAGGGGTCTTTTGCTCCACGACCGTATCTTTTTATGTGTTCTTCTTTATTAACTCCGGAACCAATAACGGCAAAATCGGATTCTCCCAAAATAGAGTTTAATTTTTCATAAAATTTCTTTTTAACCTCTAAATCAAATAATATTTGAAATGGTCCCTCGCATTTTCTGATATCTCTGGAGTGTAAAATTACTTCGGTTGTTTTAAAAAATTCCAACTTAAATTCATTGATTTTTTGACATATTTTATTATATTCATCATCGCTAAAAAGACACCCGACAAGAACAAAAATAGGAAAATTTCCGTCCACAAAAGACAGTCCATGGTCGCCGGTTTCATCTAAAAATAATTTAAATCTTTTTTCCTGACTCATATTATTAATATTATATTACAAAAATAACCATAAAATCAATAATGATAGTTCTTGTGCTTGTTCTTGACTTATCAATAAATATGCAACATTATGAAGCGGGGTAAGGAAAAACACGACTTCTAGTTGACGTTTTTAATATGCAGTTCGACATCATTACCATATTTCCCAACATATTCGATTCGTATTTGAACGAATCTTTCATCAAGAAGGCCCGGGACAAAGGCCTGCTTAAGATAAAGGTGCACGATTTAAGGAAATGGACGGACAATGAAAGGAAGACCGTGGACGACAGGCCGTACGGAGGGGGATTGGGCATGGTCCTGAAGGTCGAACCCATATACAAGGCGGTAAAGGAGATAAAGAAAAAGAAGAAAACCAGGGTCATCTTGTTCACTCCGAGAGGGAAGGCCTTCAACCAGAAGAAAGCCAATGCCTTGAAGAAATACGATAACCTCATCTTCATCTGCGGAAGATACGAAGGAGTAGATGAAAGGGTGGCTAAGCACATAGCCGACGAGGAACTGTCCATAGGGGAGTATGATCTGATGGGCGGAGAGCTGCCGGCATTGATCGTGATCGAAACCATCTCCCGTCTCATCCCCAATGTCCTCGGAAAACCCTCTTTTCTGAAGGAAAGGACGGTAAAAGGAGGGGGATTCGTCGAATATCCCGAATACACCAGGCCCGAAGTGTTCTCTCCCAAGAAGGGGGTCAAGTGGAAAGTGCCTCCGGTCCTCCTTTCAGGCCACCAGAAGAAGATAGCCGGGTGGAGGAAGGAAAGGGAGAAGGTTATTGAAAAATAATGAATCCTTTGCTATCATTGTTTCATTGGGCGATTACCAAAGTAGTCAAACGGGTCTGACTGTAAATCAGATGGCTTCGGCCTTCGGGGGTGCAAATCCCTCATCGCCCACAGCCGGATGCCGATGTAGTTCAGTGGCAGAACATCCCCTTGGTAAGGGGAAGGTCGTGGGTCCGATTCTCACCATCGGCTCAGAGAAGAATAATAAATAACAATATGGCGACAAAAAAGAAAAAAAGGAGCAAGATCGTCTGTACTGTTTGCAAGAAGACATCATACTTCACCAACAAGACGAAAGCCGTGGAGGAGAAGCTTGAAATGATGAAATTCTGCAAAGAGTGCAAGAAGCGCACAACCTTTAAAGAAGTTAAGAGATAAAGGGGGATTCTCCCTTTTATTTTAGGGGCGTAAGCTCAACGGTAAACTGCCTCTCTCCAAAAGAGGTCTTGAGGGTTCGAATCCTTCCGCCCCTGCACGCTACATTTAGTATCGAGAGACCCATATGCATCAACAAATAATAATAAATTTAATAGTTAGCTGTAACACCTCTTTTTGAGGTGTTTTAATTTTATAAAATATGGAAAAAATTAATATTTTTGATAAATTAAATAAAATATCCTTGCCAGTAATTATTTTATTAGGAGTTTTTATTTTGGGAATATTTTATTATGTTGTCGAAGTAAACAAACAACAATCCATTGAAAGACAGCAAGAAATTAAGCTACAAAACGATGCGAGGATAGAAGAAGCAAAAGTAGAACAAACCAAAAAAGAATATATCGCAAAAAGAAAGAGCGAATGTTACGCAATTTACGAAAAAGAAAGAAAGCAATACAATAATGTAGAAAATTTTGGATACGTTGAAACTTGTTTTGGTAGTAATTTTCTTTGCCAAGATGATTCTTGTGAAATTATTTATAAAGATAAAAGTACGGGAGAATACTTTAGAAAGTATTACTAAAAATATTAATCTTATTATAAAAATAAATGAGCGTAAGCGAAGAGCAATTAAGCCGATGGGCGCAGGCGCCTAGCGAAACAGAGGATCAAAAATGCGAGAATGCTATTTCTTCCATAACAAATGTGATTCATTCGCATTTCGGTAAAGAGGTTTATATTACCAAACAAGGATCCCATAAGAATAGAACAAATATAAAAGCTGATAGCGATGTTGATATTGCGGTAATCCACGGTGGTTATTATTTTCCAGACATTAGTGGTTTATCAGATGCGGACAGGGAATTATACAATAAAAATAATCCTGATAGTAATTATAGATTTGATCAATTTAAAAATGAGGTTCATGAATTGCTACAAAAAAATTTTGATATAGTAGAAAGGAAAAATAAATGCATTAGAATAACGGGCAACTCCTATAGAGTAAATGCCGATGTGGTGCCAGCATTCGAGCACAGAAGATACAAATCTTATGGCGTAATAGGAGTGGAAGGAATAGCATTCCATTCTGATAAAGGGGAACTAATTTATGGATTCCCAGAACAACACTATGAAAATGGAGTAAAAAAGAATGAGAATACTGCAAAAAATTACAAATCTGCTGTTAGAATTATAAAACGAATAAGGAATGAATTCGTTGAAAAAGGATTAATGAAATTAAGCGATATGCCGTCATTTTTCATAGAAAGCCTAGTGTGGAATGTCGAAAATAGCTACATTGCCGGAAAAACCTGGCGAGAACTCGTAGAGTCAGTATCTGCAAAAATTTGGAACGATATGCGAAATCCAGAAATAGCAAATAGTTATGCGGAAGTTAGCGACTTGCAATGGTTATTTCGTGGCCAAACAAAAAGAACCCCCAAGCAAGCAGAAGATTTCATGCTACAAGTATATAATTACGTAAAAAATTAAATAAAATATGCAGGAATTAAATAAAGATAACAAAATAAATATACTTTTATCTGCGCTAGAGGAACGCTATAATTCCTTAAGCACAATCAGAGAACGCACCCATAATATTGGCATATGGTCGCTAGGAATACTTTTAGGAGCTAGTGGTTGGCTGATAGAAAGCGGAATAACACTATCTATTTTGGAAAAAAAATTATATCTAGTTGGAATTATCATTGCCTTTATTATATTACGTTTTCATTACCTTAAAGATCTCCAAGTTGGATTTAGATCTCAACAAAGAATTACAGTAAAGATAGAAAAAGCTTTGCATCTATTTGATCAAGGGTTTTTTGACGATTCCGAGGAATCAATATACCCGAAAAGTTGGGAAAAATCTGGAACCAAAGACGGGAAGGGAAAATTCTTTGAGACAAATTTTGCTCTTTTATACATTGGAATGATATTTTTAATAATCTCGATTATAACAAACGGCTGTCTCTGATCCATTATTTAGAGATAAAAAAGTTCTAAGTTCGTCCCACCGCCCTGCCATGATGGCAGGAAATAACAAATTAATATTAAATACAAAAATAAAATTATGAAAATTAATAAAAAAATTAAAGAGACATTGTATGAATATTGGAAACTATCTTTCCCATATATTCTTCCAATAATTGGAACTCTTTTATTATATTTTTGGGATAAATTTAGGACTTTAATGTCAGCAATGATTCCTTTCTGGATATTGTTTATTTTTTTATTGCTATTGGGATTCTTAATTACTGCTCTTATAATTTTATCTAATAAGGTAAAATCACTTTCTCAAAAAAACTCTCAAATAAAA
The DNA here is from genome assembly GCA_041650235.1 of Minisyncoccota bacterium. Classification (GTDB taxonomy): domain Bacteria; phylum Patescibacteriota; class Minisyncoccia; order Minisyncoccales; family Minisyncoccaceae; genus UBA2211. Next base: position 11,484 of record JBAZLP010000017.1, on the reverse strand, counting down.
GAAAACGTTGTATTAATTAATAATCTAATTTATAAGACCGACAATAAAAATCAAGCATTTTGTCCTGTCTGTTACGAAAAAAGTGGAGAGTTAAAAAGAATGAAAAGAAATTTCTGGATTAATGATAATTTGTATTATTATGAATGTTTTGTTTGCGGCCACGAAGAAAGAGTTGATTTTGAAAAAGAAGAAAACAAAGATTTATCCGATATTTTATAAATTAAACAAATTAATCATATGACATCCAAAGAAAAAATATGATAAATATTAAATATCCAAGGAAATGGGTGGATGCCGAATTGTTTGATAAAACTATTTCTAAATTTGTTATTCAGGAAAAATTCATCCTGCTAAATGATTTGAACGAGAGATCTATTTCTCATAAATTAGCTGAACACTTAAAAAACTCTTTTACTGCTTATGATGTAGATTGTGAATACAATAGAATGGAATCAGGAACCACAGACCAAGAATATATATCAAAAACTCTTAATTTAAATTCACAAAAAACAATGACTGATTCTGTTGAGGGCGATACGGTTTTCCCAGATATTATTATCCATAAGCGCGGACATAACAAAAATAACTATATCGTAGTGGAAATAAAAAAGAAAAAATATGCAGACAAAAAAGACAAATATGGAAAAAAATATAGAGATTTTGATAGAAAAAAATTATGTGCATATACTAAAAAATTAAAATATAAATGGGGAATATATCTAGAATTTGATAAAGAAAATATTATCCTTGCCGAATTTTACAAAAATGGGAAGGTACTTAATCCTTTGGCGAGATAAATAAATCCCGCTTCTTTATCACACTGTCTCTTTTTGATCAGACCTAAACATCTCAAATCCATAGACCACGAGACACCAAAAGACCGTCCTTGCCTGTACGCACAATACTTGCTATTATCCCGTGTATATGAAGTCCAATTTCTGGAAAAAGCTGAAAAAGCCCATCATGGCCACAGCTCCCATGTCGGGAGTCACCGATGATGCCTTCAGGCAGATGTTTTTGAAATACGGCCGGCCGGATGTCTTTTGGACGGAATTCATTTCCGTTGAAGGGCTGTTTTCCAAAGGCCGGGAAATCTGCCTCGAAACACTGAAATTCTCTCCCGAAGAGCACCCCATAGTCGCCCAGGTTTTCGGTTCGGACCCGGAATATTTCAAGAAAGCCGCCGAAGAGATAGAAAAGCTGGGTTTCGACGGCATCGATATCAATATGGGTTGCCCGGACAAGGCGATAGAAAAGAAGGGTGGGGGAGCGGCATTGATAAAAGACGTTGAATTGGCGAAACAGATTATCAGGGCGACAAAGGAAGGAGCCAAGAATATCCCTGTTTCGGTCAAAACCCGCCTCGGATACGATGAAAATCAGATAACCGAATGGATCGTACCCCTCTTAAAGGAAAACATCGCTGCCTTAACCATACATTTCCGCACCAGGAAAGAAATGTACCGTTATCCCGCCCAATGGGATCTGGCTAAAGAAATAGCGGAATTGAGGAACCTTTATTCTCCGGAGACATTAATTATAGGGAACGGGGATGTGAAATCGCTCGAACAAGCCCGTAAATTGGCTAAAGAGAACAATATCGACGGAATCATGGTCGGAAGGGCCACCTTGGGAAATCCCTGGTTCTTTTCCGACAAATCTCCCTCTGCCGAAGAAAGATTGAAAGCTATCACAGAACACGCCGAAATCTTTAACGATCCCGATAGGTTCAACACGCTGAAAAAACACTTTCACGCATACGCCAAGAACTTTAACGGCGCCAAAGAGATAAGAGACAAGCTGATGGAAGCCAATGACTATCCAGAAACTAAAAGATTGATAGAGGAGTTTCTCCTGCGATTAAAGGATAAAAAAGGATAGGGATATCCACAGCACACTGCTGAAACTTCCGCCAATTTCCCATTTGTGGTATAATTTCCTCAAAGCATAAATGAAAAAATATGAAAGATTCATGGGATAGAGACGTATCAAACCTTCTCATAATAAACGGGATATTCACGGCCCTGTCCGTCATATTGATCCCCTTGGTGATGCAGAACGACAAAGCCTTCGGAGATAACTGGCTTCCGCCCATAATCCTCCTCATATTCACCTTCGGACTGTTCGCCCTGGTGGCGGCCAAGATGGCCGAAGCGGTGGAGCAGGAAAACATCAAAAAATACGTTTCCTATCTCTTTCTGTACAACCTAGCGGTCATCATGCTTTTCTTCTCGATAGGGCTCATAATATACTACCACTATCTTCCTTCGGGAACAGCTTTATATGTCCTCGCCCTCTCCATCCTCATAGTTTCTCTGCCGTGGATAAGGGACTTCTTCTGGATGATCCTGGTCAAAAAGGCCGATTTCGACAAATATATAGCCGGGCTCAAGGGAGAAAAAGAGCCTCAAGTCGACTACTGGACGTTCTCTTTCACCAAGATGTTCTGGAAATTAAGAAAATGGAAAAAATAAAAAACATATGACAAAAACAACGAAAATAGTGAGAACGATATATCTGTACACCGTAGCCCTGATCAGCCTGGTCTTCCTGGCCGTGGGAACGGGAAACCTGATCAATACGACGCTTAAGGCATACGTCTTTACCGAAGCGGAAAAGAACGACTACGGCCGATGCACCAGCTATCCGTACTTCGTCTCTTCGATAGACGCCGAAGCGATAAAGAAGACCAGCCAGGCAACCGAAGACCAGAAGGTCCAGATAGACAACATGCTCATGGACTATGATAATTGGAAGAAAGAGAATACCGGAGACGCCTGCATAAAGGCGGAAAGGCAGAAAAAGATGCTTGATGCCGTAACGATGATTTTAATAGCCCTTCCTCTGTACATCTTCCACTGGAGGATGGCCAGGAAAGAGAAACAGGAAAACGAAAATTAAACAAATTAGAGGCGATTGCCTCTTTTTTGTTTATATGATAGATTATGCACAGAATATTGAAAGAGAGTCGTACCATGATTAACTTCGGCTTAGTTCAAAAAAAGCTCGAGAGTCTTGCCGAAAACGATCTTTACGATGCGTATATAGAGCTGAGGCTCTTCGACAAGAAATTGATTGGAAACGACGCTTTCCAATTCAAAAAAATGCTCCTGAGCGAATTTTCGAAAAGAGGACGGCTGACCGTCAAGATTGACCAGGGCAAGGGGGATCCTTACCGAACAAAAATAACAATCCTTAACGGAATGCAGACCGACCAGATCTTAAAAAAATGCAGATTCATTAAAGGATCGGTCGAATGTATCGTCAGAGAAGGTAGCAATTCTGTGCTTTTCCTCGAAGAGGCGGCCAGAGTGTGACCTTCTTTTTTCTTTATGCTACAATATAGGCATATGAAAAAAGCGATAATGATCATAGCGTCCAAGAACTTTAGGGACGAAGAATACTTCATCACCAAAGAAGTCCTGAAAAAAGGCGGCGTCTTGGTCAAAACGGCCTGCGATAAAAGCAGAGCAATAGGTAAATTCGGCGGAGAAGCCGAGGCCGATATCCTGATAAACGACCTCAAGGTTGACGAATTCGACGCGGTCATCCTCCCCGGAGGAAGCGGAGCCTCGGAACTGCTCGACAACGAACTGACCTATTCCATAGTCAAAGACGCTTTCTATAAGAAGAAGCTCGTGGCGGCCATCTGCATCGCCCCGACCATCTTGGCGAGGGCGGGGATACTCGAAGGGAAGAACGCAACCGTCTGGTCTTCTTCATTGGATAAGTCAGCAATCAACATATTGAGGGAAAATGGAGCCGTATACGCGAGAAAAGAGATTGTCATCGACGGGAACATCATTACCGGAGAAAACGCCGAATTCAGCCAGGAATTCGGGGAAACGATTCTCAAAGAGTTGACAAAAAGCTGAAAAAAGATATAATACCAGCATAACCAAATAATCCACAGACAGCAGGCATTTAAGACCTGCCGAGGATAAGAAACTCGTTTTTTATCTGTGGTAATCACGGATTTTTTAATAATATGCAGACAAAAGAACAAAAAAAGAATATAGTAAAAGACCTCGAATCCAAGATAGAGAAGCAGAAGTCCATTGTCTTTATGGATTTCGCCGGAGTCAAGGTCAAGGATCTGGCCCAGTTCAGGGAAAAGCTGAAGGAAGAGGGGAATGAGATGAAAGTGGCCAAGAAGAGTTTGATGACGATAGCGCTGAAGAACAAGGGGGTCGAGCTTGATTCTAAGAGATTGAACGGAGAGGTAGCGATGGTATTCGGGTACGAAGACGAAATCGCTCCGAGCAGGATGGTCTACCAGTTCTCGAAAGAGAACCAGAAGGCCAAGATCCTCGGAGGATTCCTCGAGAGCAAATTCTACGAAATGGCCGATGTGGTCAGATTAGCCGAATTGCCGAGCAAGCAGCAGTTACTGGGCATGTTGTTGGGAACGATTTCTGCTCCCGCATCAAACTTCGTTTCAGTGCTGTCGGGAAATACTAGGAAGCTGGTAATGGCCCTTTCGCAGATAAGAGACAAGAAAGCATAATAATAAATAATAATTAAAATAATAAAAACATATGGCAGAAGAAATGGAAACAATCGAAGTTCCCGAAAAGTTCAAGAAACTTGTCGAGGAAATCGAAAAAATGTCAGTATTGGACTTAGCCGAATTGGTTAAGGTCCTGGAGAAGAAGTTCGGCGTATCGGCCGCTCCCCAGATGGTAGCAGCCGCAGCAGCACCCGCAGCCGCAGGAGCCGCAGCCGCAGAAGAGAAATCATCTTTCAACGTCGTCCTGACATCAGCCGGAGACAAGAAGATCGAAGTCATCAAGGTGGTAAGGGACCTGACCCAGAAGGGCTTGAAAGAAGCCAAGGATCTGGTGGACGCAATCGCCACAGCCCCTCAGACAATCAAGGAGGAGGTAAAGAAGGAAGAAGCCGAGGAAATGAAGAAGAAATTCACCGAGGCAGGAGCCACAGTGGAACTGAAATAAAACAAACGACTCCCCGAAAGGGGAGTTTTTGTTTTATACAAAGCGAAAGCGCAAAAGTATTATTTGCGCGTTACAAGAGATGGTAAAGGAGAAACGATTAATGGAGCGGCTTCCGTCGCCTCATCCTTTCTCACCTCAGGGTGCCGCCATCAGGCAGCAATTCATTTGTCCTTCAAATTATCGTATCTAGCCGAGCTAATCATAAAGAATCAGGATTTACGCTCAAGTTGCAACCTGCTCAATAGACTGCACGAGACCCGTGCACCCGCTGGGCTCGATTACGAAAAACTCTACGCCGCTTGCCTTCACTCTTGATCCGTCGTTGTTTTCATCGCGGATTCACCTAATGCGAGAGACCATCATTTCAACTTCCGGTAGCCCGCTCCAGAAACACCGTACATGTTGCTAGAGCGAGCCACCTGAACCATTAAGAACTGTGCCAATATTATATATAACGAATTATGTTGTGTCAATAAAATAAAAAACGCACACAGTGTTTACCGTGTAGACGTTGTTTGATAAGAAGGTAGGAGGATCGGGTGCTAGATGCACCCCTTCACAAATGCGCGGTTTATGGCCAGTGCGCGGCAACGGTTCTTTTCCTCCCTTAAAAGGACGATGCTTCTGGGCCGGGAGCCCTTTGGGGAATTCCGTACGTGAACTCTCGATGAGATCAGAGATACTTTTGGCTATTCCTTGTTTCAGGACTCATTTAGAAATGGCTTGTAGGCCTTTCTGGTCTTTCAACGTTTTCCGTTTTCGGCATCTTAGGTTTAACACCTTAGGAATCTAGCGAAAAACCTAGATGCCCATCCCTAGAACTTACTCATAAGCTTTCTCCTGCTGGGTGGGCTGGGGAGGGTTACGACAGGGTCTTGGGCCTCGATTCAGTGATGATAGCGGGTCCGCAGACACCGCACGCCGGTACACAGTGGTCTCGGGCTTGTGAACATAGAACAATCATAGGCATCCCTCCTCGGGATACTTGACTGCTTCGTTTATTTTCCGAAGTACATAACACGGCCACATCATTGAGAGTTCATCGCTTTCGCTATTCTCTAATGGCCTACTTTAACGATAATAAAATCGCTAAAATAGACCATTAGAAACCTTCTTTTAAATGTAAAGAACAATATATTGATATATTATATGATTTTCGAAATTTGTCAACTAACGAAAAGCGCCTACATTTGTAGGGCCTATAAGAGATTAGTGGGAGCCGTAGCCCCCGATAATAGATGTCTTGTAATGTATGATGTCAATTATGTTCATGTCCGACTGGGGCATCGGACAACCGCTCTCTTGATTTAACTCAACAGTAGCACATTGATACCACCTTCTTGCAAAGCCATCATTGATGACCTGCTTGAACGATACTTAAATACCGTTAAAGCAGATCACCATGTTTTTAAAGAACAATAATAATATGATATAGATTGCGGACGCTTCTGTCAAACAAAAAACACCCTTGCGAGTGCTTTTGTTTTGAAATTTACTGACAGATGCTTGAGGGTATATTGCCGGTGGCCCTGCAGATCACTTTCCTCAGCGCCTCTTCTTCGGCTACCTCTCCGATTCCTTCTCCAGATCCGTTCCTGTAGTACTTGCATCCGATGACCAGAGTCGGTACTCCGCCGGAGCTGTATTTGGAGAATACGTCTATGTCGGTTTCCGAATCAATGTTTTCGTGGTAGGCAACGGCATCTCCGAATTCCTGGATTACCGATTTCAAAATGGGCTCCTCCCAGAGACAATGAGGACATCCCGTCGAACCGAAGAAGTATACTATCGGCTTCTCGTTTTCCTTGCAGACTTCGACGTCCTTTATCTCCTTGAAGCTTCCTTCCACTTCGACAGCTTCCTTGGAAGCCATCTCCGGACCGGCCGATGCTCCTTCGGGAGCCTTGCTTATGTCTATCGGCTCCTCCGCATACAGGTACTTTCCGTCGACGCTGACGTATGAGAAGAACTTCTGTCCATTGACATCCAGAGAAATCTTCTGGAAAGGAGCTGTTCTCTCCGACTCTATTTTGTCCAGCTTGGCAGTCGTTCCCTGAAGCAGATACTTGTTAATGTATTCTATGGCCTGATTGACCGGCTTCTTCGACGGAGCGAAGGTCGTCTGGGAAAGCATCACCGTCATAATGACGCACACGACCGCGAGAATCAGGGTGGCGATCTTCCACCTGTTCATTTTTTCCATGATGTTTTTATTATTTTTATATACTGAAATGATACCAATTGGATGAAAAAAAGGCAAATAGGAAGCCCCGCACAGGAGCGGGGCCATGGTTTTTGAATTACTCTTCTTCGCTTTCGTCCATGTCGTCATCTTCGTCGAGGTCGTCCTCTTCGTCCATGTCGTCGTCCATGTCGTCGCCTAAATCGTCATCGTCTAATTCCTCCTCTTCATCCTCGCCGACTTCGCAGGATTCATCTTCATCCTCTTCCATTGTCAGCTTGGTCTCTTCTAAGGTTTCTTCAAAAGTCATATCTCTTTTTAAACTTATTGCAAACACTTTTTGTGTTTATTTATTATAAAGTGCCGACCTTTTTTCTTGCGATGCTATCATTATAATTATACATAAATTATTGTCAAGTTATTTCGTTGTGGACATTTTATCCAAAAACGTTATAATTATAGTATCACCAAAAAGGCCATGAATATTTTCATCAAATATCTTTACTGGCAGCTTATACTGACCCCTAAAAAAGCTTTGAACATTTTGAAGAACTACCTGGTTTTCGGATTTCAATTCTTTTCGATAAAAGAGACCCTGAGGTCGCTTTTTTCTCCCTGGAGAAGATATATGTGGGACTACGGCAGGGGATTCGACCCGGGAAAATGGCTGGAGGTCTTCTTCTCGAACGTGATTACGAGAGTCATCGGCTTCATCATGCGCCTTTTCCTGATCGCCCTCTTCATCGTATATGAAATAGCCGTATTCGTCCTGGGGCTCTTATTCGTCATCCTCTCAATCATCTATCCTTTCCTGGCCGCATACCTATTAATCTACGCTTTCAAATACCTATGATATCCCTAGAAAAAACGGAAATATACAAAGTGGCGGAAACGGAATCGATCTTCTGGTGCTGTAAAGGACTGGAAAAGCTGTCTTTCATCCTCTTTATCGCTTCCGTCATCCTCTTCGGCTACGGATACCTGAGCGGGAAGCCGGTAGAAGCCGCCCCGGGACTGGTAATCATGTTCGCGTCCCTCCTCGTCCTGACCAAGAACCTGAACTACTTCTTCGAGGACTGCCTCAAGAGTCCCGAAAGAAAGACGACCCTGGAAAAGGCCCTGTCCGACAGCAAGACGAACCTGGCTTCTTTCCTCAATCTCAAATCGGCCAAATACCTGGGAGAAGCCCTGAGGGCGGGGAAGAGGAACGGGGTTAGATATCCGGACCCCTCGACCATCCTTTATCACTTCCTCGACGAAAAGAATCCGAGGATAATCTTCATCTTCTCGAGACTGTTCATAGATTTCAAAGGACTTAAACAATGCCTCAAATCCTGCCCGCCCGAAGAGACGAGCAAAGAAATCCTGGAAACACTGATCATCGAAGCGGGGAAAAGCGCCCTGAAGAGAGGAAGCGGGGAGATAAAGGAAGGCGATGTCATCGCCGCCCTGGCCAAAATGGAAAAGAACCTGACCCAGATTATAACCGACTCCGACCTCGAACCCGAGGATTTCGAAAAGGTCAACGAGTGGCAGGAAAGGGTATACAGGAAGATCCAGAAAAGCAAATGCTTCTGGTGCTACGAGAACCTCATAAAAGCCGGATCGATAGGGAAGGACTGGACGGCCGGATACACCCCCACCCTGGACTCTTTTTCAACCGACTGGACGGAAGAAGTGAAAAGGAGGGGATTCGAAGACATCGTCGGACACCAGGATATGGTTCCTGTCGTGGAAAGGATACTTTCCAAGAAAGACCAGGGCAACGTCCTCATAGTCGGCGACCCGGGAGCGGGAAGGAAAAACATCATCCACGGACTGATAAAAAAGACCCTCTTGGACCAGTCGGCCCCCAATCTGAACAACAACCGCTTCATCGAACTGGACATCGTCACTCTTTCGACCAACATCTCCTCGTTCGAACAGATGGAGAGGGTTTTGGACAGATGCTTCAGGGAAGTGGCCAACGCCGGCAACGTCGTTTTGATCATAAACGACCTGCATGACTTCCTGGGAGGGGAGCAGAAGGCCGGAGTGGTCGATATCTCCGGCATCATCGGTCCCTATCTCAATCTTTCGACCTTCAAGACGATCTGCCTCACTTCCTTGAAAGGATTGCATAAGTACGTCGAAAGCAAGCCGTCGCTCCTTGCCCAGTTCGAAAAAGTCGAAGTCGAAGAGATGGACAAAGAAGAAACGCTGCACATATTGGAAAACAGAGTTTTCCGCCTAGAAAGCGAGCACGACAAATTCATCCCTTTCATTTCATTAAAGGAAGTCATCAAGCTCTGCGACAGATACGTGACCGATTTTCCTTTCCCCCAGAAGGCCCAGAACCTTCTTGAAGAGACTGTGATATACAGCGGAAGGTATCTCGACTCTCCGGCCGTATTGCCCGAACACGTGGACAAGATCCTTTCGGAAAAGGTCCAGATACCGGTGGGGAAGATCCGAAGCCAGGAAAAGACCGCTCTCTTGAACATGGAAGAAACCTTGCACAAGAGGGTCATCGGCCAGCACGAGGCCTTAAGAGAGGTTTCATCGGCCCTGAGAAGGGCGAGATCAGGCGTCCAGACCAGGAAAGGACCTATGGGAAGCTTCCTGTTCCTCGGACCGACCGGTGTGGGAAAGACGGAAACAGCCAAAGCTCTGGCCGAAGCATACTTCGGTTCCGAAGAAAAGATGGTGAGGATAGACATGTCGGAATTCCAGAGGATAGACGACATTACCCGATTGCTCGGCTCGGAAAAAGAAAACGGGATACTGACTACCGCGGTCCGGGAAGATCCTTTCTCTTTGGTATTGTTGGATGAGATAGAAAAGGCCCATCCCGATGTCTTAAACATCTTCCTCCAGGTTTTGGACGAAGGATACGTCAACGACAACTTCGGAAGGAAAGCAAGCTTCGTCAACACGATCATCATCGCCACTTCCAATGCCGGCTACCAGACGATTTTGAAGGCGATAGGGGAGAATAAGGAGATGGGGGAGATAAAGAGGGATTTACTGAATGCCATTTTTGAAAAAGGGACGTTCAGGCCGGAATTCGTCAACAGATTCGACGGAGTGGTGGTATTCAAATCCCTCTCCAAGGAAGACCTTATGAGCATCGCTCAATTAAACCTGGACAAGCTCAACAAGAACCTTTCCCAGAAGAAAATACAGCTTGTGGTCACCGACGAACTTAAAAACAAGATCGTCGAACTGAGCTACGATCCCGTCTTCGGAGCGAGGGAAATGAAAAGGGTGATCCAGGACAAAATAGAGAATGCCGTAGCGAGAGCGCTCTTGAACGACGCTATTCCCCAAGGAAGCAAGATCGGAATAAATCCGTGCGATTTCTCTATTTCCGTCATATGAACAAGTTGACAGCATTCACATTGATCGAACTGCTGGTTGTAATCGCCATAATCGGCATACTCTCCGGTTTAATAATCGTAACGATGTCCGGAGTGACGGCTAAAGCAAACATTGCCAAGTCGCAGGTGTTTTCCAATTCCTTAAAGAATGCCCTGATGATGAATCTGGTCTCTGAATGGAAATTTGACGAACTCTCCTCAGCGACCGAAGGGGCGTCTATAAAAGATTTTTGGAGCGGGGGAAACAACGGAACCCTCTATACCAATAGCGACGGACTGGATAAACTTCTGGGCGGAAACAATTGTATTTCTGGTAAATGCATATCTTTGGACGGTGTCGATGACTACATCAACTGTGGCAACCAAGAGACATTAAAAGTTTTAAGCAGAGCTTATCAGGATTCAAGCTGGTCATTCTGGTTCAAGACTACGTCGGGTGGAGAAGTCATCGGGAAATACCAACCCTTCCAATTCTTAATTTCGGAAGGAAAAATGTCTGCTTATATCTATAACGGAACCAGCCATTTGATAGGCTCTCCCTGGCAAGGAGGAACAACAGTAAACGATGGAAAATGGCACTACGCCGTTTACGTAGTCGACAGGGACGGATATTTTTCCGCATACCTTGACAGCTCTAATGAAGGATCCCCCTATAACATCTCGACGCACGCCGCAGAAAACTGGCTGGAGACTACTTCCTTATATATCGGGGTAAGGAATCCCGGATCCAACAATTTCAATGGTTCAATCGACGACATCAGGATATATAATGCCATTATGCCGACCTCCCAAATCAAAGAGCAATACTATGCCGGATTGAACAGTTTGTACGCCAAAGGACGGATAAACAACCAGGAATACCAAAGTGGGATTCTGGGGATAAAATAAGAATCTGTGGAAAACTCTCTAAACCCTTTTAAACAAAGGGTTTTTTGATGTGTTGACGGGTGGTTGACAAGTTTTTTCGAGTGGTGTAAAATGGTGTCAA
>JBAZLP010000016.1:0-17648 GCA_041650235.1 Minisyncoccota bacterium | reverse complement strand
ATAAAAGCGACGAGGAAAGACAGGGCAACCATAACCAAACCCTGCCAGCCGGTAAAGACGGCGAAAGCGCGGCCCACTTCTTCCCAGCCGATCATCTTTCCCAGCCAGACGAAAATGGCCAGCCCCAGCAGGAAAGAAAATATCAGAAGAAATTTTTGTTTGGTGGCTAAGCTCATGCTTAACCCTAATTTTAGTACAGAAAACCCTTGATTACAAGCCGGCCCTCTTCTCTATGAATTCAGCGAGCTCTCCCTTGAGCGCGGGCCAGTAATAATCATGCCCGTCTATATGCACGGCTTCTCCGAAAGACATCCACTTGCCCGAGAGGTTGGATCCTGCCCAGACGAAGGGAGCTTTGACAACCGACCATAACAATTCTCCCAGTTTCCCGTTCGCCAGGATATCTGCCTGGTTATTCAAAGAAAGGATATTCTCGCTCTCGACATTCTTCTTCCAAAAAGGAGCTCCCATCTCTATCGCAAAGACATTTTCGTCTTTGAATTCTCCCATGGCCGCACTGACGAAAGACGCCCCGTTAGAAAGACCGGCCATAATGACCTTGTCTCCCGGATTTTTCTCCCTGAATTCCTTTATCCTCCCGGCGAAGGCCTTGGAACTGTCCGGAAAATTGAAGAAAACTTCCCTGATCGCGGAAATCTTGGCGAAAAAAGTGTCTTCCGTCCTGAAGTATTGGACCACCGAAACCTTGTGGTCGCCCTCTTCGATAAGCTTCTTTGTTTCATCGATTACGGGATTGATGTCGAAGGCGCGGTCCAAGGGAACGGTCCCCCATCCTCCCGAATTGAAGACGATGACTACGTCGCTCTCTTCCCCGGCCTTCATCAGCTCCCGCTCGAACTTCTCTCCGTTGATCTTCAAAAAGAAAAAGTCGAACCAAACATATGACGATATGATGAACGCCAAAAAGATGAAAATAGCCAGTTTGGTTTTCTTCCCCATATTAAGATTCTTCGTATCGGATCTTCATGATCTTGTATTCGCCTCCTCCGTTGAAGGAAACAGACTCTCCGACCGTTTTCCCGATGAAAGACATGCCCAAAGGAGACTCGTTGCTGATCTTCCCGGAGAAAGGATCCGCCTCAAGAGTTCCGACAATCCTGTATTCCTCCTCCTTGGCTCCCTTTTTTAACACCACTTTGGCTCCGAGACAAACCTTATCCTGCTCGGTCTTCCCCGGCTTTCTGATGATCTTGTAATTCTTGAGGATGCAGTCCAGTTCTTCTATCCTCTTCTCCAGTTCTTCCAGATTTTCCTTATAGAAAGAGTAATCGGGATTCAAAGCATCGCCCTCGAGCATCGAAGGGGCTTCTTCGGACAATATTTCGTTCTTCTGGAGCAACTTCAGATTCTCGTATTCTCTTTTTACCTTCTCCAGGCCTTCTTTTGTCAGATAGTATGTCTTTGTCATATGTTTATCATTAAAGCGAAATCCTCTCCTTTGAAGGGAGAGGATTGTGTTTATTATCTCTTATTTATCCCTAAAATCCTCTCCCTTTTGCTTTTCCCAAAATCGTAGCCAAAGCGAACATCCAGCTTTTGCCGCAGACATTTACAAACTTATAAAACTGTTTTGTGGTATTGGATTCCATATTTATGCTTCAATTATACTCGCGCACCCTCCCTTGTCAATAGTAATAATCTACAATACAATTAATCCATGGAAATCGACAAAAAAATAATAACTCTCTTTTCTTCAATCGTCGCCCTCATCTTCTTCGCCTGCGTCTCCCAGGCCTTCTTTTCTCCGTCGAAAGGACAGATTGAAGCGAAGCTCTTCACTGTAAACAAGGGGGAAGCGGTCAAAGAAGTGGCTTCCAACCTGAAGAAGGAGAATCTGATCGGAAGCCCGTCCGCCTTCGTCATATATGCGGGACTCGCCGGAAAATATTCCAAGATCCAGGCAGGAGAATACCTCCTTTCTTCGCAGATGAGCATAGCCAGGATAGTCAGCGTCCTCTCCAACGGAGAAACGGCGAAGGAAAATGTGACGATAATAGAAGGATGGGATTTGAGGGATATAAACGGATATCTCGTTGACAAAGGGATAACTAAAAACAATGATTTGTATTTACTGACCGGAACCCCGGCCAAGAAAGAATACAACCAGAATGTCGAAAAGCTGATCCAAAGGTTCGACTTTCTCGGCGACAAACCCGAAAACATGTCCCTCGAAGGGTACCTCTTCCCCGACACGTACTACATCGACAAAGGTGACGATGCCGGAACGATAGTCGAGAAAGCTTTGAGCAATTTCGGAAACAAGCTCACCCCCGATCTGAGGAACGAGATCAAAAAACAGAAAAAGACGATATTCGAAATCGTCACCATGGCTTCAATAATCGAAAAAGAAGTCAGGACGCTCAAAGACAAAAAAATCGTCTCGGGAATACTCTGGAAAAGGATGGTTTCGGGAATGCGACTCCAGGTCGATGCCACGATACTGTACGAAGAGAACAAGGTCGGACTGAAGATATACACCAAAGATACCCAGATCGACTCACCGTACAACACGTATAAAGTCGACGGGCTTCCCCTGGGACCGATTTCGAATCCGGGGATGGACAGCATTATTGCCGCCATCTATCCCACGGCCACGCCCTATTATTACTACCTTTCCGCTCCCGGCGGAGAAACCATCTTCTCGAAAACATTGGAAGAACACAACTACAACAAAGCCAAATACCTGAAATGAAAAACCGGGGTCGAGCCCCGGTCTTTTCTTATTTCTTCCCTGCGTTCTCGAAAGCTCTAAGCACTTCCAGGGGAATGGCGAATATCATCGTATTCGACTGATCCGCGGAAACATCGGTAATCGTCTGAAGGGTTCTCAAATGAAGAGCTCCTTCGGCATGGGAAAGGATTTCAGCTGCTTTAGCCATATTGCTAGCGGCAACTACCTCTCCTTCAGCCTTGATAATGACGGCCCTCTTGTCCCTCTCGGCCTCGGCCTGCCTGCCGATGACCCTCTTCATCTCTTCGGGCAGAGTGATATCCTTCAATTCCACATCGGAGACATCGACTCCCCAATTCTTGGCGCTCTCTTCGATTATATTCTTGATGCTTCCGGAAACCTTACTCCTCTGCGATAACAATTCGTCCAGCTCCACCTGTCCGATGGCGTTCCTCATTGTTGTCTGGGCCAGCTGCGACATGGCGTAATAGAAATCCTCAACCTGGAGTATCGCCTGTTCGGCTGAAGAAATCTTGTAATAGATGACGGCGTTGACCTTGACCGATATGTTATCCTTAGTTATCGCTTCCTGGTCGGGAACATCGACCGCCTTAATCCTCATATCTACCTTCCTGTACGACTGAAAGATTGGAAAGACCAGATTCCACCCCGGCTTCATCGTGCCAGAGAACTTTCCTAAAGTGAACTTTATCCCGTTCTCATACTGGTTGACCTGCCTGATCGATATCAATATAATCAGAATGGCTACCGTTATCAAAAGTTGTATTGTAATCATATTTTTATTATTAATTATTGATACAGAAATATTAACACCAATGGATTGATTATTCAATGATTCAGAACAGCGTCTTCTGCCGTATCGCTTCCCTCTTCTCAACCTCTGAGAATATCTTGACTTTCCCGTATTCCCCGTCGAATCCCGGAGAAATATTGACCTTTCCCTCCCTCGCTCTTTTTATCCCCTCGGCTACCGCGCTGAAAGCAACATCTTTCAACTCTTCAAAAGGAATATCCAATAAAATGCTGAATTCCGATTTGAATGCCTTGATCAGCTTGTCGTATTCCGCTTCGACTCCCTTGGTCCCCGGCCCCACTCCCAGAGCTTCCCCTATTATCTCCTTCAAAGGAACGATACTCCTATAGGGAATGGCGTTTTCGGGAACAAACCCTTCCGGCTTGTCCGAGAGCTTATTGACCCTGTTCATCACCCCCACGGTCAGCGGCTTCCCGCAAACCGGACAGATTTCGCTGTATTTCAAAGAATCCTTGGAATCCATATAGATATTGCAGGCGCGGTGCCCGTCACCGTAGTACTTGCCTTCCTGGGGATAGAACTCTATCGTCTCGACGAAACCCTTTTTTGTCTTGATTGCTTCGATGATGGAAAAATAATCGAGTTCCGTATCGAAGACGTTCGCCTCCCTCCCTATCTTCTCCGGACTGTGGGCGTCGCTGTTGGAAATGATAGAAATCTTCCTCACATCGGGAATCCTCCAGAGCATCGAAGGATCGGCTGACAATCCCGTCTCGACGGCATAGATGTGAGGAGACATTTCTTCAAAGCATTCTTCCAGAGAATCGAATCCCGATTTCGATCCGAATAATCCGAACCAGGGAGTCATACAATGGGCCGGAATAACCATGCAATCGGAAGAAGCATCCAAAACTATTTTAACCAGTTCTTTAGCATCGAGTCCGAGAATCGGCCGTCCGTCCGATTTCAGATTCCCTATCTTCCCTAATTCCCCGTTTATCTTTTCCGCGACCTCTATCGATGGCGCCAAAACCACCAAATGTATCTTCCTTGTCTTCCCTCCTTTGGAATAAATGCAAGAAATCTCCGAAGACAAGATGAATCTGACCGAAGAATCTTTGTATCGAAACAAGCCGGTTTCGGCCGGCTCCAGTTCTTCCTTTATGTTCTTCATCCATTGCGGATGGGTAAAATCGCCGCAGCCGATCACCTTGACTCCCTTTATCTCCGCCCATTTGGCGATATTCTCGAGATCGGTCTTCTCGCTCGTGGCTCTTGAATACTTGGAGTGAATGTGGAAATCGGCGATGAACCTCATACCTTGAAAACCTTGTATCCCTCCCTCGCCCTGTCTTTCACCTTGATTCCCACCTCCTGGCCTTTCTTCGCCTTCTTCAGCTTCTCGTGCTTGAATTGCATCGATGATATCTTCTGCTTAAAATCAGTATCCTCCCCTCCGACGATCCTCACGGTGTCCCCTACGGAAATAACATCGGACAGCTTGATCGCCACCACTTTTATCCTATCGAAATAGTGGGTCACCTTTCCAATCTTCTTCTCCTTCTTGACGATCTTCTTCGGGGCCGGCTTCTTCACCGCCTTTTTCTTGATGATTTTCTTTTTGACGACCTTCTTAACAACCGCTTTCTTTTTAGTTGTTTTCTTTTTAGTTTTCATATTATTTTTTCAATATTTCCAGATTATGATCTTTTTGTATTTCGATCTCTTTGACGATTTTCCTGACCAGAGATACGGGATCCCTGTCATATATTACCTTCTTGGCGATGCGGCAGTAGCTCTCGGCTATCCCCCTGATCTTATCGGCCATCCCTCCGGTTCCTTCCAGGACTCCGATTATCTTCTGGGTCTCGACAGCCGTAGTGAATTCGTGTAGCGTCCCTATCCTTCCGCAGACGATGATAACGGCGTCGGCCGACTTGGTCATGATGATGTCCCTCCCGGCATAGTCCCCGCCCGTATATATCATGATATTGAACGGATCCAAAGGAAGCTTGTATGTCTTCATATGCTCCTTTTCGGTCGCCGCAGGAGAAAATCCAACATTGAATCCTCCCTCTTCGTTGCATCCCAGAGCAGCGAAATACGGCACTCCCGTCGTCGCTCCGGAAACAAGGGTGTGCTTCTGCCTGGCGATCTCCCGGCCCACTTCCTTGGAAATCTCTTCTATCTTCTCGCAGCAGTGCCCCACTTCAGCAGCCCCTGAAACCACGATGTTGTATTTTATATCCAGCCCTTCTTTTGTTTTAGCCATATGTTATTTCTTAGCGACGATGTATATGTTGGAATAGGGTTTCAGTCCGACCTCGATCTTTCCTTCCTCAACAATTTCGAACCCGGACCCTTTGACCAATTGTACCAATTCTTCCTGATTAAAACAATGGAAATACGTGTCCTTGCTCCCGTACCAGGGCAGAAACACATCCCCTTTATCCAGCTTCCTTTGCTTAAAAATTGAAAACAAGCCCCTTCCTTTCTTCGCCTTTTCTTTCAGGTCCCAAACTGTTAGAATCAGATAGCCGCCCTTTTTAACGATCCTTCCGGCTTCTTTCAGGAATTCCAGGCGAAGGGATTCCGAAGGGATGTGGTGCAAAACGGCGATGCTCCAGGCACTGTCGAAATATCCGTCGGAAAAAGGAAGGGAGTCTCCGGAAGCTATCTGGAAATTGCCGGAAGGATGATTTTTCCTGGCGATATCAATCAATTTTTCAGAAGGATCGATTCCAATGTACTGAACGTCTTTCTTAATAAAAGAATCGTGGAAGCGGCCGTTGCCGCAACCGAGATCAAGGACTTTGTTCCCGGAACCGACATATCTGTCGAAAAGGAAATCGAACTCCTTCCAGTCCTTTTCCCTGACCTTGGAATATTTGGCGGCGATAGAGTCGTAATCGGAAACAGTCTTCTTCAATATTTGTTTTGCGTAACCTATATCCATGAATACAAACGAATTGATAATAAAAGAATTATTGAAAACCAGGACGCCCGAAGGCCTGGCTTCGGCTAAGAGAAAAATAGCCAAATCTTGCAAGGTTCCCTGCCCTTCAAACATCTCCTTATTGAGAGAATACCACAGAATGGTCGAAGGAAAAAGGACAAAGAAAAATGAAGAGCTGGAAAAGCTCCTCAAAACCAGGCCGGTCAGATCCCTCTCCGGCATAGTCAACGTATCCGTCCTCTCCAAGCCGTACGAATGCCCGGGAAAGTGCATATACTGCCCCGAGGAAAGAAATATTCCCAAGAGCTACCTCTCGGGCGAGCCGGCCGTGGAAAGGGCCAAAAGGCTCAAATACGACCCGTATTCCCAGGTCAAGAAAAGGATAGAAGTATTGGAAATGTCCGGACACCCGGCGGACAAGATAGAACTGAGGGTCATTGGCGGAACCTGGTCGTACTACGATACGAAATACAAAAACTGGTTCGTAAAAAGATGCTTCGAGGCGGCTAACGGACAAAAAGGAAAAACCTTGGAACAAGTCCAAAAGAAAAATGAAAAGGCCAAACACAGGATTATCGGACTGTCTTTCGAGACTAGGCCAGATTTCATAAACGAAAAAGAAATAGAAGAAATGAGGAAGCTCGGAGCAACTAAAATCGAGCTGGGCGTCCAGTCGATATACGACGACGTCCTCAAAATAAACAAAAGAGGGCACGATATAGAAAAAACGATCGAGGCGACCGAGATGCTCAGGGATGCCGGGTTCAAGGTGGCCTACCAGATGATGCTCAATCTGCCCGGCTCAAACCCGAAAAGGGATATAAAAATGTTCAAAGAACTTTTCGATAATCCCGCCTTCAGGCCCGAATACCTCAAGATATATCCCTGCGCCCTCACCAAAGAAGCTCCCCTGTACAAACTCTACCTCAAAAAACAGTATAAGCCGTATGATGAAAAAACATTGATTGAAACGATAAAAAAAATAAAAAAGATTGTTCCTTTGTACGTGAGGATAGAAAGGATTATCAGGGACATCCCCTCCCCTTCGATTGTCGAAGGAGGAGCGAAGACCCTCAATCTGAGGCAGATGATCAAAACAGAAGGGCTGTGCCGATGCATAAGATGCAGAGAGATAAAAGATGATGATGTCAAAGAAAAAATATATCTTTTCAAGGAAGAGTACGATGCTTCAAAAGGAAAAGAAATATTCCTGAGCTTTGAAGATGAAAACAGGAAACGCATTTATTCTCTCCTTCGCTTAAGAATCAAAGACGGGAAAGCAATCATAAGAGAAGTGCATGTATACGGCCAGGCCGCTTCCATCTCCAAAAGGGATTCAAAAACCCAGCATAAAGGGCTGGGACAGAAAATGATAAAAGAAGCGGAAAGGATAGTCAAAAAAGAAAAAATTAAAGAATTAAAAATAATCTCCGGCGTGGGAGCCAGAGATTATTACAGATCCAAGCTGGGATACAAGCTCAAGGACGGATATATGGTTAAAACCTTTTGACTCTGTTTAGTCCGCTTGAACACACTATCTCGACCCCTCTCTTTTCCAATTCATCCAGAAACAGGTTCATGCCTAAAGAATCGGAAGAAATGTGACCGGCAATGACAATGTTGAGATGGGCCGCTTCGGCTTCTTTTCTGTGTTCCTCTGAAACATGCATTCCGACAACCGTTCCGACTCCCGCTCTCGCAACCTCGCCCATCAACTTGGCAGAAGTTCCTGTTCCGCCGGCAACCTCGCTGATGGCTATCCTCCCGCAACGGCTGTCCGGCTTCCCGGTATAGGCTTTCGGACCAGAACCAAGGATGGACCCATGCTTGTATTCGGGAACATCTTTCAATAAATTTATCAAATCTTCGACCCTTTCCGGATTTTTATTCTCTATCAGGTCTTTCAGGAATTTGGCGGCCAGATTATCGGCCGGCCCGTGGACATTCATGAAATTGATTCCTAAAATCCTGGCCGCATCGACAGTCTTTTCGTGGTTCGAAGTGGAGACGCTCCTCGCAACCTCGCCCATCCTCACAAAGGTAAGGGCTTCGGCGATATTTACCGGAACACCGTAATGGCTGTATACGTCCGCCTGCATCTCGACGACATCGGCCAGATTGGACAGCCCTTTTCCTGTCGGATGATGAGCCATGACCAAATCGATCCCTTCCAGTTGCTTGGACAGCAATAATTCAGAAGTATCGATATCTATCCCGACCAATATCTTATTTATATCCCTATCCTCGGCGATATTATATATCCTCGTGTCGAGATATGGATTGGATAATGCCTCCTTGTCGAACTCCTCCTTACTCTTTTCCGGCAATGATTCGTATTTTTTCTTCTTCCTCGCCAAGAACTTCTCAACTCCCTCCTTTCCCCTGAAGTCGGACTCTATCCCCATCTTTATAGCCAAATCGTATATTTCCTGTATTTTCATATGTTTTTTCTCCATCTTAATTAAAAACCTTGTTTTTGTCCAATAAAAAAAGGGGTCTATCGTTGCCTCAAGACCTCCTTGCTGGTGACAGCTTTATCGACATGGACAAGCGTCCACGGTGTCCCCGCTCTTCTCATGACTTTCGCATATCCAAGCGCATATTCTTCTTTTGAAAAATAGACGGACTTTGAATAGCTGATTGCCGGATTCATCGATGTCTCAATGAACATCCATGCATCCCTTACGTCATCTGTCAGTATCCCGAGATGGAACAGCTCTGCGTTCAATTCAAGCTCATTCTCGCCGCTCTTCTTACCGACACGATTGGCGTAATCTTCCCAATCGTAAGATCCGGAAACGATTCCCTTAACCGGATCCGCCAAAGAACTATGTCTGTTCATCACAAACTCTCCATCAACCATATTACCTGGAACCAGCCAAAAGTCAAATAAAAACGGGGCCATAGCCCCGTTCCTTATTTCTCCATGCACTTCCTCAAAAGAAGGTGCGTCTTGTTGTTCATCGTCTCAATCACCCCTCTCTCGCACTCGAAGACCCTCTCTCCTTCTTTCGTCTTCATCCGTATCTCCCCCGCTTCCACGGCCGAAACCAAAGAAGCATGATTGCTCATGACGGAGATAAGGCCGGAGCGGGTCGGAACGGTCAATACCTCGACCTCTCCCTCAAACACTATTTTTTCCGGGGTAAGGATTTCTACTTTCATATAACCTGGCTGATGTTTCCTTTCATAAAGAAATCCCCTTCGGCTTTGTGGTCCAGCTCTCCGGAGATGATCTTCTCGAATCCCTCGATCGTCTCTTCAAGCTTAACGTACGTTCCGGGTATGCCCGAGAATACCTCGGCCACGGAGAACGGCTGAGAAAGGTATTTCTGGATCTTCCTCGCTCTCGCTACCACTATCTTATCCTCGTCGGCCAGCTCTTCTATTCCCAGAATGGCGATGATGTCCTGCAATTCTTTGTATCTCTGGAGTATCTTCCTGACCTCGGTCGCAACCTTATAATGCTTCTCTCCGACAATTCGCGGGTTAAGCAAAGAAGAAGTCGATTCCAAGGGGTCCACGGCCGGGAATATTCCCAAAGAAGCTATCGCTCTCGACAATACCAATGATGAATCAAGGTGCGAAAAGGTTGAAACGATGGCCGGGTCGGTCAGGTCGTCCGCAGGCACGTAAATGGCCTGGACAGAAGTGATAGAACCGTCATCGGTCGAGGTGATCCTTTCCTGGAGCCCTCCCACTTCGGAAGACAGCGTCGGCTGGTATCCTGTCTGCGAAGGAATCCTTCCCAGAAGGGCGGAAACCTCCGAGCCGGCTAAAACGAACCTGAAGATGTTGTCCATGAAAAGAAGAACGTCTTTCTTCTCTTCGTCCCTGAAATGCTCCGCTATGGTCATGGCGGTGAAAGGAACCCTCAACCTCACTCCGGGAGTCTCGTTCATCTGTCCGAAGACCAGACAGGTATTCTTCAAAGTATCCGCCTCTTTCATTTCCCTGAAGATATCGTTTCCCTCCCTCGACCTCTCTCCGATTCCGGCGAAAATCGAATAGCCCTGATGGAACTTGGCGATGTTGGTGATCAATTCCTGGATCAATACGGTCTTACCCACTCCGGCTCCTCCGAACAATCCCACCTTTCCTCCTTTGGGAAGAGGACAAAGCAGGTCGATCGCTTTGATTCCGGTTTCCAAAATCTCCACGTCGGCTTTCTGCTTGCTCAGCTCGGGCCCCTTCTTGTGGATCGACTCCCTCTTTCCTCCTTTTATCTCCCCCGCGTTGTCGATCGGCTCTCCCAATACGTTCAAAAGCCTTCCCAGGGCCTCTTTGCCCACGGGAACCTTGATCGGTTCGCCCGTGTCTATAACCTCATCCCCCCTCTTCAATCCTTCGGTGGGGCCCATGGCGAGGCACCTGACCTTGTCTTCGCCGAGCTCCTGCTCGACCTCGAGGACGAGATCCTTGCTCTTCAATTTGAGGGCGGTGTACAAGGCGGGAACCTTTCCGCTTTCGAATTCCACGTCTATGACCGGCCCTATGACTTGTATTATTTTTGCCATATGTTTTTTATTATTCCATTGCCTCCTTGGTCGACGATATCTCGCAGACTTCGGAAGTTATCTGTTCTTGCCTTGCCTTGTTGTATGCCAGGCGCAATGTCTCGAGCACGTCCCTGGCGTTGTCCGATGCGTTCCTCATCGCCATCATCCTCGCCGAATGCTCGGAAGTGTTGGCGGACAAAATGAACTGATAGATGAGATACTCGACGAACACCGGGATTATCTCGTCCAAGATGACCTGCGACGACGGCTCCAAAATGCAGTTGCTGTTGTGCTCGCAGGAATCGACATCCTCCTTCTTCAAAAAGTTCTCGACGGTCGATTTCTCCAAGGGGAACAACTGGACCATCGAAGGCTTCTGGATGAAAGAAGAATGGAAATGGGTATAGAAGATATACACCTTCTGGTACCTGTTCTCCACGAATCCCTTGATTAAGAAGTCCGATATCTCCTTCGTCTGTCCGAATTCCCAGTAATCGCCCACTCCGGAAAAGCTGTACTTGATATTTTCCTTTTTGGAATAGTGCGCTACCGCTTTCTTCCCTACAGGCATTATTTCCACCTTCCCCTCCTCGCGGATCTTGGCAATCTCCCTGTCCGCGAATTTAAGGACGGCGGAATTAAAAGAGCCGCAGAATCCCCTGTCCGAAGCGACGACGCAGACGAGGATATCCTTGATAGGCCTTTTCTCCAGGAAAATGGAGTTGCCGTCCCTCAAGACCTTTTCCATACTCTTCAGCATCTTCCCCATCTCCTGGGCGAAGGGCTTCGACTCCATGAATCTCTTCTGGGTCTTCTTCATCTTCAAGGCCGAAAACGTCTCCAAAGCGGAAGTCAGCTCCGATATGTTCTTGACCGAACCTATTTTGGCTTTGACCTCCTTAAGCTCCATATCCCTTCTTGATCTTCTTTATTACCTCCAAAACCGCGTTCTTCGAAGCGTCGGACATGTCTCCGGTATCCCTGATCTCCTTCATTATCTCGGGCTTCTCCAATTCGACCATCCTCACCACTTCGGTTTCGAATTCCTTGATCTTGTCCATGGGGACCTCTTCTATATCGCTATTAGCTCCGGTGAAAATAACGATAACTTCCTTTTCTATGGGAAGCGGCGCCAGATCGGGCTGCCTCAAGAGCATCCTCATCCTCTTTCCTCTCTCAATCGTCTTCTTGGTCTGGGGATCCAATTCTTCCGTGAATTCGGAGAACCTCTCCAATTCCTGGAACTGAGCCAAGTCCAATTTCAACCTTCCGGCGACTTTCTTGGTCGCTTTCATCTGGGCCGAAGAACCGACCCTCGACACCGAAGTTCCGATGTTTATAGCCGGCTTCTGCTCTTTCCTGAACAAAGTCGAATCCAGGAAAATCTGTCCGTCGGTGATACTGATCACGTTCGTCGGAATGTATCCTGAAATGTCTCCGGCCTGTGTCTCGATTACGGGTAGGGCGGTCAGAGAACCGCCTCCCATTTCGTCAGACATCATGGCCGCCCTCTCGAGCAATCTCGAGTGAAGATAGAAGACGTCGCCAGGGTATGCCTCACGGCCCGGCGGCCTCCTCAAAATCAAAGATATCTCTCTCCAGGCCCAGGCCTGTCTGGTCAAGTCGTCGTATACGACCAGGGCATCCTGCTTGTTGTCCCTGAAATATTCTCCGATTGTCGCTCCGGCGAAAGGAGCCAGAAAAACGAAACTGGCCGGGTCGTCCGGGAATGCGCAGACCACGGTCGTGTATTCCATCGCTCCCTCCTTTTCCAGGGTCGCAATCAATCTCCTTACCTTAGCCTTCTTCTGTCCGCAGGCGACATATATGCAGTACGGCCTGTTCTTCTCGTTCTTCTGGTTGATGATGGCATCCAGGGCGATAGCGGTCTTTCCCAATCCCCTATCTCCGATGATCAATTCTCTCTGTCCTCTCCCGATCGGAATCAGAGCATCGATCATCTTGATCCCGGTGTGGAGTGGTTTCGTCACCGCCTGCCTTTCAATCACCGAAGGGCCCTTCCTTTCCAAAGGAAGATGCTCCTTGGCCTTAATCTCTCCCTTTCCGTCAAGAGGCCTTCCCAAAGGATCGACTACTCGACCCAAAAGGCCCTCGCCCACCGGCACGGAGAAGACCTTTTTCGTCCTTTTTACCGTCGTTCCTTCCTTGATGTTCTTGTCGGAACCCAATATCACGGCACCGACCTCATACTCTTCCAGGTTCAAGACCAGACCCATGACCCCGGCTTCGTCGAACTCGACCATCTCGAAGTTCTCGACCCCTTTAAGGCCGGATATCTTCACGACGCCGTCCTTGACCTCGGTCACTTCCCCCACTTCTTCCGTCTCGGGAGAAACGTCCAGCCCCTGGAGCTGTTTTTTGAATTGTTCAATTATATCCATATATTTTATTCTTTAGCTTCGTCAGAACGTCCTTTAATGACGCCTTGACCAGCACATCTTTCGTCTTCAGACGGAATCCCGCCAGAAGGGACTCGTCCAAAACGTCGTCGACTTTTTCTATTCCCTTAACTACTTCCTTTATCTTATCCTTGATCTCTTTCTTCTCCTTCTCGGAAATATCGTATGGCAGAGACAATTCCGCCCTCTTCTCCTTCATGCATATCCTTTCGACCTTCTTCAGGATGGAAGACAGAAGGAACTCCTTCTTGCCCAACGACTCCTTGAGGTTGGCGAAAATATCCTTGGATTTACCGGGATTTTCCTCTATCGCCAGGTACAATGCCCTGGCCCATGAAGATACTTCCTTTTCCGGCTTCATACCTTTAATTTCTTTAAGAATTCTTCGGTGATCTGCTTGCCTTTCTTCTCGTCGATTTCCTCCTTCAAGAGCTTTTCGGCCAGAGCGAAAGCGTTGTCGATCGTCTGCTTCTCCGTCTCTTCCCTCTCCTTCTCTTTGAGGTCTTCTGCTTCTTTCCTGGCTTTGGCCAAAAGGACGGACCTTTCTTCTTCCGCTTTTTTGGTCGATTCCTCGACCCTCTTCTTGGCCTCCTCTTCGGCCTTGGACAAGATCTTCTTCTTCTCTTCTTCGCCTTTCTTCTCTATCGCCGATTTCAATTCATCGATCTTTCCCAGCCTGTTGTCGGCCTCGATCGACTTATTGATGCCTTCTTCTATCTTCTCCCTCCTCGATTTAAGAAGGTTGAGGAAAGGATGGTAGACGAATGTCTTCAGCACGAAAAACAGTATCGCGAAATTGATGATCTGTCCTACGAGTATTTTCCAATCTATCTCTACTCCCTCCATACTAGACGAATAATATGATTAAGGAAATGACCAGGGCGTAAATGGCGATGGCTTCGGCGAAAGCGATAGCCAAGATCATACCTGTCTGAACTTTAGAAGACGCTTCGGGATTCCTTCCGATGGCTTCCGAACCTTTTGAGCCGATGAGACCGATTCCCAATCCGGGTCCGATAGCTCCCAGTCCGATTGCCAATGCTGCTGCGATTTGTGTTAATGGATCCATATTTTTATTTATTTAATTATCTTTATTATTTTTGTCCGACCTTTTTTCCAAAAACGGAATTATCGCCTTATATACGTCGAGAACCGTCAATCCTATCCCCAGAAATATCGATGCGAGCAATATCCAGGGGAACGTGTTCATCTTCCTGTCGAGCCATATGCCCAGGGCGATCATCAGCACCATGGGAAACGCTATCAGTATCCCTAATTGGGATCCCATTGCGATGACGTATCCCAGATTAGTGCTCTTCTGCGGCTGTGGTTGTGACATAGAAGACGGTTATTAATGACGAGAACACCAACGCCTGGATGAAGCCGACGAATATCTCCAGTCCCAGGAAGGGCAAAGGAACTATGTACGGTATCAAGAAAGAAATGACCGTCAACAATATCTCTCCCGCGAACAGGTTTCCGAACAGCCTGACGCCGAGGGACATTGTTCTAGTTATTTCTCCCATCGCTTCCAGCGCTCCGACAAAGAACATTATCGGGCTCTCGAACTTTATATACTTCTTCAGATAATGGAATCCTCCCAATTTCTGGATGGCGCAGACATGGATGAATACCATGGAAAAGATAGCCAGAGCCAGAGTGAAATGCATATCCGAACTGGGAGACCTCAAGAACTTAAAAATCCCCAGACCGGGAATCACTTCTATCAGATTATTGACCAGAATGAAGATAAATAAAGTTGCGGCCAAAGGAAAAATCTCCTCGGTCTTTTTCCTGTCTCCGGTCATCCCGTCGAACAGATCAAACACCGTCTCCAAAATCCACTCGAAAAAATTCTGCATCTTTCCGGGAACTATCTCCCTTTTCCTCATAGCAAACAAAAACGCACCTATTATCAAGAGTGCGCAAAGGATAGCCAATATGAATGTATTAGTGAAGTTTATTCCGAAAATACTAAAAAATGGCTCCCCGGTCAGGGCTATGTGTATGTTCATAAACCATCTCTATTTTACTTGAAAAAGGCGTTTTGTCAACGAATCTTGCCAAGCTCCTCCCTGACTATCCTCCTGTCATCCCAGGCCTCTTTCCTCCCGTCCTCCCAGCAGATCCAGGGCTCGCACCCCTTGCCGGTTATGACGACCACATCCCCTTCCCCGGCCGAGCTCAATGCCTTCCGTATCGCCTCCCTCCTGTCCGATATCTTTAACAGCTTATCTTTATTCTTAACCCCGACGGAAACGGCATCGATGATGTCTTCCGGCTTTTCGTCATAGGGGTCTTCATTGGTGACGATAATCAGATCGCCGTAACGATCGGCTAATCCTCCGAGAACGGGTCGCTTCCACTTATCCCTCCCTCCTCCGCAGGAACCGAGGACGCAGATTAGCTTTCCGTTCTTGGGTTTCACGAACTGATAGACTTTCTCTAACGCCTCGGGAACAAAAGCATAATCGACGAAAACCTCGAAGGGGCTTTCGATGACCTTTTCCATCCTTCCCGCAATCTGGGAAACTTTTTCAACCCCCTTTTTGCAAACCTCTAAACCGATTCCCTCCGAAACGGCAATGGCAATTGCGCCCAGAGCATTGTATATGTTGAAATCGCAAAGTATTTTCAGCTTGAAAGGAACTCCTTTGACTAAGAAAGAAGATCCTTCTGATGTGGCGATAATATCCTCGCCTCTCACATCCGCTTTCTCGTCGCTGATTCCGTAAGTGATTGTCTTTTCAGCCGGAAAAGACAGGAAATACGGAGAATGCTTATCATCTATATTGATAATGTGCGTCCCTTTGACATCATTGAAGAATTTCCCTTTTGCTTTCTTGTAGTTCTCGAATCCTCCGTGCGATTCGATGTGTTCAGGATTGAGATTGGTGATCAAGGCCGTCTTGAAATCGATGAAACGGTGCCTGCTCTGGACCACCCCCTCGGAAGTCGTCTCGATTATGGCGTAATCGCACTTGGCATCGACAGCGTCTCGCAAAAACTTATTGATGACCATCCTCCCGGGCATGGTCATCTTCAGCTTGTTCTCCTCTTCCCTGTCCCCTATCTTGAAGACAATCGAAGTCAGGGTGGCTACCTTGTATCCCGCCTCCTCAAGTATCTTCGCCGCTATGTTCACCGTGGTTGACTTGCCATTGGTTCCGGTCACCCCGATAACCTTGATCCTCCTTGAAGGGAATCCGTACCTGAGGGCGGCCAAAAAAGCCCAGCCCAGATGGTATGAATTGAGCAAACCTTTCGGAACCAATTTTCTGACGAATGATTTTATTGTCATTTTCCCAAATGCTTCAAAGCCTCTTTTAATCTTTTTTCCGGACCGACAATATCTTCGGAAACCATGGCAACAGCATCGGCCACGTCCTGTTTGTTGAATCCCAAAGAAACTAAGGCATCGAACACTTCGTCCTTGGTTATCTTCTTCTTTGCCGTGGGCTTTTTCACCTCCTTTATCTTCCCCGTTATTTCCAATAATATCTTCTGCAACCTTTTCGCCCCCACCCCTTTTACGTCTTCGGGCAACACCCCTTCTTCAAGCATCCTTTTCAGCTTTTCCAAAGAACCGACGACAGACAATCCCATCGCCGTCTTAGGTCCGACCCCGGAAACGCCGTTCAATATCTTGAACAGCTCCAATTTATCCGGAGACAAAAATCCATATAGCTCTAAAACTTTCTCTCCCATGAAAAGAAATGTGAAAATGTCTTTGTCTTCCCCGGTTTTCAATTCCCTCAGGTCGGAAGGAGCCAAAAACACTTCGAATCCTATTCCCGATTTGTCGACGATGACCTTCCTGTCATCCTTGTATATTATCTTACCGTAAATATGGCTTATCATCACTTTCATTATACCAAACTTGCATATTTCTACAAATTAGTGTATATATTTGATATATGCCAGTTACAAAAACAACAAAAAGAAGGCCCGGACAGATTGAA
Organism: Minisyncoccota bacterium; assembly: GCA_041650235.1. Classification (GTDB taxonomy): domain Bacteria; phylum Patescibacteriota; class Minisyncoccia; order Minisyncoccales; family Minisyncoccaceae; genus UBA2211. The sequence goes on along the minus strand of JBAZLP010000016.1, from coordinate 344 downwards.
AGGCGAACTGCCGTCAATTCCAAAAGGATCCTCCAAATGAGAAAGCTTATCAAAGAAGCCAATTCTTTGCTTAGCAACAAGAATATAGAAGAGGTGGAAAAGATGCTTCCGGCGATATACAAAGCCATAGACAAGGCTGCCAAGAGAGGAGTGATAAAGAAAAACTCAGCCTCGAGGAGGAAATCGAGGATGGCGAAAAAAGTTGAGAAAATGAAGAAATAAAAAAACCGGGGCGTGATCTGTACCCCATTAAGCGGACACGGAATAAAAACACCTAAACGCTTAACAAGAGATGATTCCTGTATGCCACAGGAGTCATTTTTTGTATGCTCCATTGATGCCTC
>JBAZLP010000015.1:0-19758 GCA_041650235.1 Minisyncoccota bacterium | reverse complement strand
TTCGATTATTGTCAACTATCCGATATGAGCCGGCAGACGGATTCGAACCCCCGACCTACTGTTTACAAAACAGTTGCTCTACCACTGAGCTATGCCGGCCTAATTTTTCTTCTTGACCGAGGCCTTTATCTCCTTCCAATACGTATCGATGCCTTTCGTCCTCTCGACCGACCTCGTCCTTAATTTGACGATCCAGTCGGAAACCTTCTTATCCACTTTCAAGGACAGTATCCTTATCCTGCTCAATAATTTGTGCAGGAGCGACTCCAAAGTGTTCGATCTCTCTTTAAGAACCTCCTTGGTCTTGTCCTTTATCTTCTTCCTCAATTCCTTTTTAAATATTTCCGGCTCGGGCATGGCCTTCACTTCCGGAACCTTCCTCAAAACCAGCGCCGTCAATCCAAAAAAACTCAAAACCAAAACTATTAAGGCGATAAAATCAAAACTCATACAGGGCAAATCTCTTAATGACGATGTTCTCGCCCGTCTTGGCGATGACTTCGTTCACCAGATCCCTTATCGTCTTCGTATCGTCCTTTATCCACGGCTGGTTCAAGAGGCAAACATCCTTTTTGAACTTCTCTAATTTCCCTTTGATTATCCCTTCGACTATTTCAGCGGGCTTATTCATGTTTTTAACCTGCTCTTCGTATTCCTTCTTTTCCTTGTCTAAAATCTCGGCGGGGATCTCTTCCTCCCTGACGTACTGGGGCTTCATAGAAGCTATCTGCAAACAGACCTCGTGGCTCAGGTTCTGGAAATCCTCCCCCAAAGCGACGAAATCGGTCTCGCAGTTTATCTCCAGCAGAACTCCCAATCTCTTATTTGAGTGGACGTATGAATCAATCATGCCCGAACCGGTCGCCCTTTCCGTCTTCTTGGCGGCCACGGCCTGTCCCCTCTTCTTCAGCCATTCCTTGGCTTTGCTTATATCTCCTTCGGATTCCTCAAGCGCCTTTTTGCAATCGCCCAAAGAAATGCCTGTCTCTTCCCTAAGCTGCTTAACCAAATCTATGTTTATTGCCATGTGTTTTGATATTAGATTTGTTATTACGCTTTTCCGCCCAGCACTTCCTCTATCTTGTAGAGGACGTACTCCACAGAGGTGTAGGCGTCATCGTTCCCGGGTATGGGATAATCTATCAAAGTCGGGTCGACATTGGTGTCGGCAATCGCTATCACCTTGATGCCGCACTGTCTTGCTTCCTTAAGAGCCAATTCATCCTTTTCCACATCGACGATGAATACGGCCTTGGGCAGTTCTTCCATGTTCTTCACGCCCTCGAACTTAAGATTCAATCTTTCCAATTCCTTCGCCATCATCAATCTCTCTTTCTTGACGTACTTCTTCTCGAAGTCCATCTCCTTTGTCTTTAATTCCAGTTCCTTGAAGTAGTTGATCCTCTTCTTTATCTCTTTGAAGTTGGTGAAGACTCCTCCGATCCATCTCTCTGTAACGTACGGGGAGTTGGTCTTGACGGCTATGTTTTTGACCAGGTCTCTCATCGCAACCTTGGTTCCGACGAAAGCGATGGCCTTCCCTTCGCTCCTCAACGCCTTGATATAGTCCAAAGCCTGTTCCAATTTCTCGGCCGTCCTTTCCAGATCGATGACGTATACCCTGTCCTTCTGCCTCGCCACGTATTCTTTCATCTTGGGGTTCAGCTTCGACTTGTCGTGGCCGTAGCCCAAGCCGGCAGCGATCATTTCATCGATCGAGATGTTGTATCCGGGCTTTTTTGCTGTTGTTGTTTCTTCCATAATATATGGGACTGAATAAATCACATTCGCCTGTTGGCGAAGTGTCAAACTGTCTTATTTGTACGATTAATATATAGCATGGGAAAAATAAAAAGGCAAGAGCGATTGCTCTTGACAAAGAAACACTGTATGATAATCTTATGATAGATACTATCATTCATAGTATCTACGGAAACAAGCGTCGCCCGTTGTGGGCCATGGCTTGTTTTTTATTTCTTGAATTTGCTCACAACAGACCTTCTACTATCAAATATTGTTGCTCTGACTTTATCTCCGGCCAAAACATAATTTCTTCTCCTAAATCCATAATCGTTAACAAAAAATGATTTTCTTATCTTTAACTTCTGATATAAAAAATTTAGGAATTTTCTCTTATATTGATTTTGTTCGTTTTGGTCTCCCACCAGACCGTTTTGTTTTTTAAGATCGTACAATATCGACCCTAAAATTAAATCTGTTAATTGAAGCATGTCTGAAGATTTAGAATCTATCTGACAGGCGCCAGCAATAACAAATTTCTTATAGTGGTCGTTGATTATTCCTTTCATGGCCTCCTCTAAATTTTCTCCGTCGGGATAAAAGTAGTCATCTGACAATAAAATAATGATTTCTTGCGGATCCCTACCAATAACAAGCTTCAGCAAAGCAATTGAAAAATTAATATAAACTTTATATAAATTATTTTGAAAATATTTTCCAAAATCAAGCTCTTGTTTGTTTAAAATGATACAATTGAATCTAGCATCTTCCGTCATAAATGCATTAAAAAACTCTCTGGCGACATCGAATCTGACCCGCCTATCCAAGCCGCTCCACTTCATCTCCTCTCTATAATTGTATTTATCTCTTATTTTTCTTATTTTTTTTGTATATCCTTTGTGGCTTACTACACTTAACCACGCCCAATCCAAAAAATTTATCTCTATTTTTATAAAGCAATCCAGTCTCATCAAGAAAACAAAAACAACTTTTTATATCTTTAAACGGCTTGTTTGTGGGCATAAACCTTACCTTGAATTCATTATATTCTCTTTAAAATCGGCATCAATAAAATGTTTAGCCGTAAAAGAGAAAATCGGCTAAGCCGATATAAAAATTATTTTTTGATTATGCCATGGAGCTCAAGCAGTCCTATTATCAGGAAGGCGAGAATGCCCAACTCTACGGCAACCAAAGATGATACGAATACCGCGTCCCAGAAATTCTCAACGATCGCAATTCCAGAAGGCGCGTAATTCATGGTGTATCCCCACGGCAACAACTTTTCAAGCAACTGGGCCTGCGCCAGCGCCATCTCAAGCTCTCTATGCTTGAAGAATCTGAAGAATGTCACTGCGAAAGCGATGACGGCCACGATGATGATTGCGGCCTTTTTCTTCAGCGCTCTCATCTCGGCCTTTTTGACCTCCTACCGCATCTTTTCCTCATCTATCTTCAATGCTTCGTTCAAATCCATACAATCCCCTCCGAGGATTGATATGATGATAAATCAAAGGGTGTCGGAAGTCAACCGCCCTTGATTTCCCTCCCTCTTTCTGGTATACATAAGATATTAACAGTAAGAAGGAAACATGAAGAAAGACATTCATCCGAAATACTTTGAAAAAGCCAAGATCCGCTGCGCTTGCGGAGCTGTTTTTGAAGTCGGTTCGACCCTTGAGAGCATGGAAGTGGAAATCTGCTCCCAGTGCCACCCTTTCTACACAGGAAAGGAAAGAAGCTCTGACCAGGTAGGCAGGATCCAAAAATTCAAGGAAAGAGTCGCTAAAAAGAAGAAATAAGGTATGGCCGAGGAAAGGTATAATGCGGTTATCATGGAGATAAGGGCGGGCGTCGGAGGCGAAGAGGCCGCTCTTTTTGCATCCGACCTTTTGAGGATGTACACCAGATTCGCCCAGACCAAAGGATGGAAGGTCAACGTACTCGATTCGAGCCGAACGGAAATAGGAGGGATAAAGGACACGACCGTGGAAATATCCGGGGACGGAGCGTACGAACTCCTGAAGAACGAAGCTGGAGTGCACCGGGTCCAGAGGATCCCCGAAACGGAAAGGCAAGGAAGGATACATACTTCTACAGCCACTGTAGCGGTTTTAGCCAAGCCCTCAGCTACGGAAGTGAACATCAGACCCCAGGACATAAGGAGCGAAACATACAAGGCCTCGGGAGCGGGCGGACAATACGTCAACAAAAGGATGTCCGCAATCAGGATCATCCATGTCCCCTCGGGAGAAGTGGTCACCTGCCAGACCGAAAGGAGCTTGCAACAAAACAAGGAAAGCGCCCTCTCAATCTTGGCTGCCCGACTACTGAACAAACAGAAACAAGAATTGGAAAAACAGATGGGCGGAGCGAGAAGAGCCCAGATAGGAACGGCGATGAGGGAAGAAAAAATGCGAACGTACAATTTCCCCCAGGATAGGGTGACCGACCACAGGATAAATAAAAGCTGGCACGCCATAGAATCGATAATGGACGGAAAGATAGAAAAAATGATGAAGAACTTAAGCGAGGGATTGAAACAGGAATAACTTTCCTGTTTTTATTTATCTTGACTTTCAAAAAGAAAAGGTATAGATTGACTCCAGCAAATTAATCGCCTTGGTAGTTTAGCGGTAAAACGGTCCACTCTAAAGGTACTGCGTCCAAAGGACGTGCCCGGGTTCAAATCCCGGCCAAGGCATCGGGCTGATGGCGCAGCTGGTCATATCGCACCGAGCAGACAACTTGGAAACCCGGTTCGAATCCCGGTCGGCCCATAAAAATAACTTCGAGCGAAGTTTTTTTGTTTATCTTGACATATAATAAGCATGGAGCGATTATATAATCAGCAGAGGTGAAAAAAACGAACAGAAGAACATTGAGAGAGCTGAGCCAGCTCGTCGATCTCTCCAACAGAGCCCTGGAAATATGCAACAACATATATTCCAAACGCAAGGATCTGCACGACCACAGACTGGCGATCATCGATGTAAAAAACTGTATCGAAAAACACATCGAGCTACCCCTGGGAAGAAGTTTCCCTTTCGAACAAACCAGAAAAGGACTGAAAGGAATCGTCGAAGACCCATGGGCTAGAAATCCCGAGGCCCTATGGGATAACATCGTGATGATGCAAGAAGCTCTGCATCAAAGCGGACACCTCAAAACGTCACCGCTCTTTTGAAAGAAAGCCACCATCAGGTGGCCTTCTGCTTTTAGAAAATCAATCCCTGGCAGTAGTCGGACATGGAACCCTTGTCGGTAAACTCCTGGATGCACCAAGCCCTGGTCGAAACGCTCTTGGCATATGCCGATGATCCTCCGTAGTATTTCGAAGCGGCGCTGTATTCTCCGGATGTCTTCCCTCCTCCCAAGTCCTTCAGATACAGAGCGGCGGCGGTGAAAGCATCCTTGAGGTTCCAAGGATCGGCCAATCCCTTGTTCGTGCTCGCCTTGATCTTCTCCTCGTATATCTTCCAGGTCGAAGGAATGAACTGGGCCGGGCCCATCGCTCCTCCGAAGCCGTAGGCGACATATCCTGACTTGGCACAGCTTATGCTCCCGTCGGAAGAAACGTACGCCTTGCAGTGATAATAGGAGCCGGAATATTTGGAAACGCAGTCGAGTATCCAGCAGGAAACCGGAGTCTTCTCCATCGTCCTTCCCGTCTTGTTTATAATATCAATAAAAATGGGCAAATCCCTCGTCGGATGGATTATCCTCGAAACGGGATTGCCGCTGCTGTACTTGCCTCCTCCGGTGGTGCTGTTGGTGATATAACACTGGCCCACATTCCTCCCTATCGCCGACTCCTGGCTGATGATGGCCAGAAGGAAAGCCGGCCTCACTCCGACCGCCGTCCCTATGTCCTTAGCCAACTGCAAGGCCTCCCCGAAGCTGGGCGCTTTCTGATCCTCGGCCAAACCGGTCATCTGGACAAGCTTTTTCTCTATCTCGGCGGCTTTCGCCTCCAGCGTTTCTTTTTCTTTAAGCTGGGCCTGATACTGGGCTTCGGTCAAGGTATATAGTTTATCCTTTTCCGCCTTGGAGCTCGAAGACTCCTGCTTCTGGACGCTCTGCAGGGCAAGCAAGCTTTCCTTCTCTCCTTTTTCCTCTCCCAGGCTCACCTTCTGTCCCTTAAGCTTGGCTTCAAGGTTCTCGAAATTATCCAACAGCTCTTTGTTCTTTACATTGAGAGTTTCCAGATAGACGAGATTATCGAAGAAATCAGAAATGGTGTTGCTCGAAATCAGGACTTCGAGGAGGGACTTTTTGTCCTCTTCCGATACCGCCCTCAATATCATCCCTATCTTTTCCTTCTGCGAATCAATTTCCTCCTCCGTTTCGACTATGGAATTTTCCGTATCCTTTATCTGAAAACCCAAACTCTTAATCGAAAGGTTCGACTGGTATATCTGATAATCCAGATCCTTTATCTTCTTGGTCAAAGCCGAAATCTGAGTCTGCAGGGTCTTCTTCTCAGCGCTAGTCTTGGTCATGTCCGACTCAACATCCTTCCTTTTCGATTCAAAATAGACCTGGCACTGATTAAGCAGAGCCTGGCATTCCGAATCCGATACCGTCTCGCAGACCGTTTTCCATTCTTCCTTCCCGCACATGGCGTCAAGATCGGAAAGATTGGCTGAAAAAACGAAAATAACGGGCAAGAACAATCCCGTTATTATCAGCGTCAGTCCTTTCCATTTTCCTATTGCTTGAAAAAAACTGAAAGACATTTGAATCAAAATTATTTTTCTTCCTCTTCCGGAGCTTCTTCCTTCTTCTCGCCCGCTTTCTCCGGCTCCTTCTCTATATCTTCAATCGGCTTAGCCAACTCTTCCTCAACCTTCTCCGGCTCGACCACTTGGACGATTATTTCCTCCGGGTTCTCTATCTCGATCTTGACTCCGGCTGGAACCTTGATATCGGCAACAGTGATAGCGTCTTCAAAGGTAACCAAGGAAGATACGTCGATAACGATCTTGCTCGGCAGGTCCTTGGGCAGAGCGGAAACCGGGATTTCCTGCATATTGGCGATCAGCGTTCCTCCCAGTTTCAATGCGGGGGCTTCTCCTGTAAGTTCCAAAGGAACTTCCGTCTCAACCTCTTCCTTCAAATTGGGCTGGTAGAAATCGACGTGAAGCAATTCCTGAGTCAGAGGATGAACCTGCTCGTCGTGGATCAGAACGGAATACTTCTTCCCTTCGACTTCCAGATCGATCAATGTCTCCCCTACTTCCTTATACACCTTTTCGAACTCTTTTCTGTCAACTTCCAGAGAAAGATTCTCTGTCTCGTGACCGTACAATACGGCCGGAATGACGCTCTCTTCCTGCGAAGCCCTGTATGCCGTTCCCTTGGCTTTCCTCAATTTTGCTTTTAAACTTGTCATTTTATTATTCTCTTAATTTCTTCGTGCCCTAGAAGTATACGCTATTTTCCTCTTTTTTTCAAGGCCTTAGATTATCTTTTTCCTCTCTATCTTTATCTTCTCTCCCGTTTTGGTGAAATCGGGAACCTTCTCCAAAAGTCCGTTGACCGCCCCTCTCACCCTTATGCATGAAGAGGAGTTGGCTATCCCTAGCCTTATCGCCCATTCCGTATCCATGTTTGATTTGATCAATCCGGCGATGAAGCCCGAACCGAAAGCGTCTCCGGCTCCGGTCTTATCCACTATCTTAACTTTGCAAGCCGAAGCTTCGAGCAATACGTCCTGCTCTCCAACCAGCACTCCTTCCGGACCCTTGGTCACCGTATTTATCCCCGGATGGATGCTGTTCAGCTCCCTCATTATGCCCATCTCGTCCTTCTTGTCGATGCCGGTAAGGAGGGAGGCTTCTTCCAGGTTCAAAAGGAGGACATCTACCTTCTTCAATATCGGATCGAGCTTCTCCTTGCCCAGCAATATCTGTGAATTGCCCAGATTTATCGCCACCTTTATCTTGTTCTTCTTGGCGAAATCGACTATGTCTTCGGTCAGGTCGCTCAGCTTCCCGGAAAGAGGAGCGAGATAGAACCAGGAGGGAGACATGTCTCCCCACATTATCTCTTCCCTGTTCAGGTCTTCCGAAGCGCCTCTGTATGCGAGGACCGTCCTCTCGTTATCGGGAGTCAATAAGATTATCGAATTATTAGTCGGCTTTTCGTTCTTCTGCACGAACTGGGTCCCCACGCCCCTGCTTTCCAGCTCGGCGATGATTTCCTTGCCCGGAATGTCATGCCCGACCGATCCGCAATAAGCGACATCGAAGCCCAGATTCCTGAAAGTGTGGGCCGCGTTCACACCTCCTCCGCCGAAGCTGAAATACATGTCGCGGATGTCTATCTTCGCTCCCAAATCGAACCCTACCGCCGTTCCCGAAGCAACCTTGTCGCTCTTCAAAACCTGATCCTTCTCTATTTTAAGATAGATGTCCCAGGTAGACGAACCGAATGTGATGATTTCAAACATGTTATTTTGCCTTACCCAATGATAATATCGTCTTTATAACCGTATCCGCGTTCAAAGATATGCTCTCGATGCCTTCCTTCATCAAAAACTCGGCGAACTCCGGATAGTCCGAAGGCGCCTGGCCGCAGATGCCGCAATACTTTCCTTTTTCCCTGCATATCCTGATCACTTTCCTGATCAATTCCTTGACCGCCTCGTTTTTCTCGTTCCCGATGTATGCGAGCCCTCCGTTGTCCCTGTCCAATCCCAAGGTCAGCTGGGTCAGATCATTCGAACCGATACTCATCCCGTCAAACACTTCCAAGAATTGATCGATTAGGATAACATTTGAAGGAATTTCGCACATGACGTATATCGGCATCGCTTTATCGGACAAACCGAACTCGCGGATCAATCCGACCACCTTCTTGCCCTCTTCAACAGTTCGGCAGAAAGGAACCATGACGGCCACATTGTCCAATCCGAATTCTTCCCTTACCCTCTTAAGGGCCAGACATTCCATTTTGAAAGCCGGCTGGAAAGAAGGGTCTATATATCTGCAAGCACCCCTGAACCCTATCATGGGATTGCTCTCTTCCCCCTCGAAAGGAGACCCTCCGACCAGGTTCTTGTATTCATTGGTCTTGAAGTCGGAAAAGCGGACAATGACTTTTTTGGGATAGAAAGAAGCGGCGATCTGGGCGATGCCCTCCGACAGCTCGTTGATAAAATATGTTTCCTTGTTCGGATACTCTCTGGTCAATTCTTCAATCGTCTGCAAATCGTGCTCCGATATCTTTATCTCTCCCCTCTTTATCTTCTCATAATTGATCAAAGCCATGGGATGGATTCTCACTTTCTCGGCGATGATGAACTCTTCTCTCGCCAGCCCCACTCCGTCGCTGGGCAAAAAAGAAGCTTTGAAGGCCGTATCCGGGGCCCCTATATTCAGGGTTATCTTGGTACTCAACTGCGGAATCTCGTCTAAATTATATTCTTTGACGGTAAAAGGAACGTCTCCCTCAAGAATCCTTCCTTTGGCTCCGGAGCTGCAGTCAACCGTCACCATCATTCCCGTTTTAAGCTTTTGAGTCGCTTCTTTGGTTCCGACGATGCAGGGAATCCCCAACTCCCTCGAAATGATGGCCGAATGGCAAGTCTTCCCCCCTTCATCGGTGATTACGGCCGAAGACATGGTCAAAATGGCGTTCCAGTCGGGATCGGTCATTTTGGTCACCAGAATCTCTCCCCTTTTGAATTCATTCATCTTCTTAACATCGGTAATGACTCTCACCACCCCTTTGCCGATTTTGTCTCCGATGCTTATGCCGGTCAAAATAGGCCTGGCCTCCTGGTCAATGATATATTCTTCATACGTCCTCCCTTTGTTTCCCTTCAAAGAATGAACAGTTTCCGGCCTTGATTGGACAATATATAATTTTCCGTCTTTTCCGTCTTTGGCCCACTCGAGATCCTGTGGACAGCCGTAGTGCTCTTCGATCATACAGCCCCACTCGGCCAAAATCAGAACTTCCTCGTCGGTAATCGAATATTTATTGTATTCTTCTTTCGTTGTTTTAACTTCTTTGACTCCGCCGCTCTCCCTGTATACATACTTGCCGTCCTTTCTTCCCATTTCCTTGTTGATAATGGCTTTGTATCCCTGTTTCATCGTCGGCTTGAAAACGAAAAACTTGTCGGGAGTGACCCTTCCTTTGACAATCATCTCTCCGATTCCCCAGATTGAATTGATGAGAACAACCTTATCGAATCCGGTATCGGTATCGAGGGTGAACATGATTCCCGAAGAAGCCAAATCGCTCCTGATCATCTTCTGGATCACGGCAGAGAGATAAACGCTCAGCTGGGCGAAGCCCTTGTCTCTCCTGTATGAAATGGCCCGATCGGTGAACAAAGAAGAATAACAGTATTTCACCGCTTCCAAAACGTCTTTTTCTCCCTTGATGTTCAAATATGATTCGTGCTGTCCGGCGAAAGAAGCGTCAGGCAGGTCTTCGGCCGTGGCCGAACTCCTCACCGCCACATCGCAATTTTCTCCGTACTCTTCGCAAAGCTTTCTGTATCCGGCGATTATCTCTTCTTTCAGGTCCTTGGGAAACTTTCCCCCGAGAATCAATGATCTCGCTTTCTTTCCCGCCTTCTGGACATTTTCAAGCTTATTCAAATCAAGACCGTTGAAAAGCTTCTCGATCTTTTCATCGATCTTGTTGAATTTCAAGAAATATTTATATGCGTCGGCCGTCGTTGCGAATCCGTTGGGAATCCTCACTCCTTTTTCGGTAAGAAGAGAATACATCTCTCCTAAAGACGCGTTCTTTCCCCCGACGACGGGAACATCTTTCTTCCTCAAGTCCTTGAAAAATATCGTATTTGTCATTTTTTTAAAAACCAAAACCTCCGAAAAGGTTAATCAAGCTGATTATGAGAAAAACTATGATGAAAAGTATATCCAATATCAATATGACTATGTTCCCTCTTGTCATTTTATCAAACTCTTAATGCTCTTTACCGCTCTCTTCACGTCAGAATAATTGGGAATATCGTTATCTTCCAATATCTTCACCGCGGAAGAAACCAGGGGGCCGCCCAAAAAGCAGCAAACGACCGGCTTCAGCGGATATTTTTCTTTCATTTCCACTATCATTCTAGCATTCTTCTCGTGCTCTGTCATTATCTGCGGAGTAGAAATGACGATAAGGCCGTTGATGTCCTTCTGCCTCAAGAGGATATCCATTCCGGCATCGTACCTGTCCGCCAGGGCGTCTCCGATTAAATCCAGGGGATTCCTCTTGACCGGCACTTTTCCCATTTCCTTCTTCTTTTCCAATAAAGAAAGCGTCATCTTGCTCAAGTCCGGAACTTGGACCCCGATTTCGGAGCAGTAATCGACGGCGAGGACGCCAAGCCCTCCCCCGTTGGTCACTATCCCGATTCCGTTATCCATCCTCGGCAGGAAAGCCAGGGCTTTCGCCGAATCGAAAAGCTCTTCCATTGTATCAACAAGGATAACTCCGCACTGTTTCATCGCCGCTTTGTACGTATCGTAGTCCCCGGCCAGGGTTCCGGTATGGGTCGCCGCCGCTTCCTTCCCTTTTTCCGTCCTTCCCGACTTGATCATTACGATGGGCTTGGATTTGATCACCTCCCGAGCTGTTTCCATGAACTTCTTTCCGTCTTTAAGCCCTTCGAAATAAACGACGATGACTTTTGTTTCTGGATCATCCTTAAGATAATCCAGGAAATCGATAAGGCCCAGATCGGCTTCGTTGCCGTACGAAACGACCTTCGAAAATCCCATATCCTCATCCTCGCTCATGCCCAAGACGGAATCCAATAATGCTCCTGACTGGGAAAGGAAAGCTATGTTCCCCGCTTTCGGAGTCAGGGGCGCAAAAGAAGCGTTCAATCCGATTGAGGGATTGATTATTCCCAGGCAATTGGGGCCGATCAAAGGAATCTTGGCTTTCTTGACCATTTCTACGATCTCCTCCTCTTCTTTCATATTCCCACTCTCTTTGAATCCCGAAGAGACGATAATCATCGCTCCGACTTTCTTAAAACAGCATTCTTTGACGACACCCTTAACAACCTTCTGGGGAACGGCTATCAATGCCAGATCTATCTTCTCCTTGATTTCGGAAACGCTCTTGAAACAATCTTCGCCTAAGATTTCTTTCTTGAAAGGATTGACGAAGAATATCTTCCTCTTTCCTTTCCCCTCAAGCAGGTTGCCGGCCAGTCCGAAACCGACGGTGTTCTTCTCATCGCTCGCTCCGATCAAAACTATTGATTTGGGATTGAATATCTTTTTCATACGATTATCCTGAAATCGGCTATGCATGCCTTATCTCCTTCGACCATGACCGGATTGAAATCGATCGACTGGATCTTCTCCTCTTTGATTGAAAGATTGGAAAGATTGACCAGCATATCCGCTATTATTCCCAAATCTGCTTTCTTTCTGCCTCTCGCCCCTTCCAACACCTTCGCCCCTTTTGTCTCCTTTATCATCGCAAGGGCTTCTTCCCTGCTTATCGGAGCAATCCTCAAAGAAACATCCTTTATGATCTCTATGAATATCCCTCCCAGACCGAAGAGCAGGACCGGCCCGAACTGCGGATCTCTTTTCATCCCTAGGGCTATCTCGCTCCCGCTCCTCATTTCCTGAACGAGCATGCCTTCGATGTTCTTCCCTCTTATATTTTTTTCTATCTCCAGCCAGGCCTTCTCAAAATCTTCTTTGTTCCTTATGTTCGTCTTCACTCCCCCTATTTCCGACTTGTGGAATATCTTCTGGGCGTGGACTTTCAGAACCACGGGGAAACCGATCTTCTCCGCGAATACCAATGCCTTGTCTTTGGAATTAAAAATCTCCGTCCTGCAGAAAGGAAGCTTGTATTTCAAAAGGAGGCGTCTTGTTTCTTCAAAACTTAATATTTCCATAGTCAAATTATACCAAACAAAAGAAAATTGAGCCAGAGGCGAGAATCGAACTCGCAGTCTCTTCTTTACGAAAGAATTGCTTTGCCGTTAAGCTACTCTGGCCTAAATAAAGAATTAAACCAATTTGTGATATTTTGCAAGATGCCCTGTTCTTTTTCCGCTCCTTCTTCAGTCCCGCTCTTCTTTATGACGACCACCGTCTCCCCCGCCTTCTGCATGCCCAAATCCTCGCGAGCCACCCTCTCCAGATATTCTTCGCTGTATGTCTCCCCCAGCTTGAACTTGAGGAGATCGCTCTCCTTGGTCAGATTCTCGGCCGTATCCTCCAGTTTCTGGAGCTCTTTTCCCATTTCCGCCCTCTTGCCGAATATCTTGATGTTTGAATAAAGAAGGAATGCGACGAACCAGAGGCAGAAAAGGGCCCAGAAGACGATCGAAACCTTCTTCTTGTCTATATGTATCCCCCACTTCACTTTTTTGCCTTTTTTTGGTAGCATATCCGTATGAACGCTAAATCTAAAAAATTCAGGATCTTCTGGATAATCGTCGTTTCCTTAATCGCGTTATCCACCATAGCTTCGCTGGTCTGGCCTCTTTTCTGGTAATCAATTGCCGAAAACTTTGAGGAAAACGTCTGCGGGAATCTTCAATTTCCCTCTTTCTTTCATTTCCTTTTTCCCTTTCTTCTGCTTCTCCAAAAGCTTCCTCTTCCTAGTATAATCCCCTCCGTACAAAGGCGCAACGACGTCTTTCCTTCTCGCGCTTATCGTCTCCCTCGCTATGATCTTGCCTCCGACCGCTCCCTGGATAGCGACCGCGAACATCTGGGGCGGAAGGACTTCTTTCAATTTCTCGACCATTCTCTTCGCCTCGGACTGGATCTTTCCCCTGGGCAGTATCCTCGAAAAGGCCTCCTCTATTCTTCCCGCGATCAATATTTCCAGCTTTTGGAGCTCGGCCGGACGGTATCCGGTCTCTTTGTATGTCATTGAAGCGAATCCCTGGGTGACGTTCAAGAGGTTCTCGTAGAAAGTGCCGATAATCTCCCGCAAAGGAAGCTCGTACTTCAAAAGATACCTGTCCTTTCCGAAAGGCCTCGAATCGATGTGCTTCGCTTCCAGATTCCCCAACAATTCGAATACGCGCCCCAGATAAGAAGCCCCTATAATCAAAGTCACTTCGGTCCACGGCTCGAAGCATTGCCTGAAAGAATCGGACCAGTTCAAAGGATTGTAGACCATGACCTCCTTGCCTTTCCCGTCCAAGGCCTTGAAGCAGACCTGGGGAGCTCCGATGACCAGTTCCAGCCCGAATTCCCTCCTTAATCTCTCCATGGTTATCTCCGTATGCAATGTTCCCAAAAATCCGCACAAAAACCCTCTCCCGAAAACCTGAAAATTCTGGTGCTGGTAGAACAGGGCCGAATCGTTAAGTTTCAATTTGGACAATGCCAGCTTAAGGGTTTCGAAGTCCTCCTGGTCCTGGGGATACATGGAAACGAAGATCTTGGGCTCCGGCTCTTTATACCCCGCCAAAGGGCTTAATTTGCTTTCTCCGCCGTCTTTCAGCGTTATCGTATCTCCTATCCTCAGCTTCTCCGGATCCTTGATTCCGGTGGCGATATATCCTATCTCGCCGGAACGCAACTCCTTAATCGGCTTCATGTCCGGCTTGAAGACCCCTATGTCCTTGGCCACTCCTTCCGCCTTGGCGTTCAAAAGATATATCTTGTCGTTCAAAGACGCTTTTCCGTCGATTATCCTCACGTATGAAACCACTCCCAGAAAAGTATCGTACTGGGAATCGAAGATCAGAGCCCTCAAGGGCTTGCCTTCATCCACTTCCGGGCCATCCACTTTCTCGATTACTTTCTCCAGGAGCAACTCCACGTTCTCTCCCGTTTTCGCGGAAATGGAAAGTATCTCCCTTTCGTCTATCTCCAGAAAATCGGCTATCTCTTTTTTGACTTCCTCGGTCCTGGCCTGGGGAGAATCGATCTTGTTAACCGCCGCGATGATTGTCAGCCCTTCCTTCTTGGCCAGTTCCAGGTTGGTTATCGTCTGAGCCTGGATGCCCTTGGTCGCATCGACCAGAAGCACCGCTCCTTCGACCGCAGCCAAAGACCTTGAAACTTCGTAGTTGAAATCTATATGGCCGGGCGTGTCGATTAAATTGAGCATGACGTCCTTATACATCATTTTGACCGGGGTCATCTTGATGGTGATGCCCTTTTCTCTTTCCAGATCCATGGCATCGAGGTATTGCGGCCTCATCTTCCCTTTTTCCACCGTCCCCGTTATTTCCAAAAGCCGGTCGGCTAAAGTCGACTTACCGTGATCGATATGCGATATGATTACAAAATTCCTAATTTTCATCTTTCAATATTATCTTCTTAACCCCTTTCCCCTCTTCTATCTTCAGAATCATGGACAAGATGCAATAAACCAGGAATGCGGCAAGGCAAGCCGAAGAGAACTGCATAATGAGGCCCGATAAAGAATCTCCGAAAATGCCTTTGGCCAGGGGAAGCGAATAATATGCTGCCAAGCCGGCTAAAACGGAAGAGAACAGTATTTTCAAGAAAGAAACAGCCGTCTCCTTTATCCCGAAATCTCCCGCTTTCTTCCAGAAAAGAAGGAAAAGGAGGATGAACTCCATCAGCAATCCGACGTTGAAAGCGAGAACAAGCCCGAGGACCGGGAAGGCCATGGTTCCGTCGAGATTGAGGACGTTCTTCACGAAAGAAGTGAAGAAGTTGCTGTACGAGAACACTCCGACGAAAAAGAAAGAGAGATAGATGTTCGCTATGACGAAGAAGATGGCGACGATCGTGGGGGTCAGAGTGTCTTTCAAGCTGAAGAAACCCCTCAAAAGCACGGGAACGAGGCACTGGGCGAAGGTGGAAAGGATATATATGCCCAAGGCGGCGGCGGTTATCTCCGCAGCCGAAGATCCGAACTCGCCGGTCTTGAGGACGATGCCGACTATCTCGTTCCTCAAAACGAACATCAGCACCCCTATGGGAAAAGAAATGTACAGGACCTGGCCGAAGACCTTTCTGAAATGGAAGCGGAACTCCTCTTTCTTCTGCTCCGTCCAAAGCTTGGACAGGAAAGGAAAGACGGCCGTGGCGAAAGAAACCCCGATTATGCCCACGGGCAGATATCTAAGATTGTTCGAAAGGTTGAACACGGAAATGGCTCCCGCCCCTATGCCCGAAGCGATGAAAGTGATGACGATGAAATTGATCTGCGAAGAAGATGAGGCAATCGTCCTCGGGATGATCAGTCCGATGAATTCCCTCAATTCCTTACTCTTGAGGTCTATAAAAGCCCTGTATCTGTATCCGCATTGGATTGCCGCCGGCACCTGGATCAAGAAATGCATGAATCCTCCCAAGACCACTCCCATTCCCGCCCCGAACACTCCCCAGTGCGAAGAAAAGAATACTGTTCCGAGAATGATTCCCAGATTATACAGTATGGGAGCGACGGAATAAGCGACGAACCGATTGAAATAGTTGAGGATGGTGGAAAAGATAGAGGACAATCCGAAGAAAAAGACAGAAATGAAAATCAGCCGGGACAGAGATACGGTCATCTCTTTGGCTTCGGGGGTGAACCCGGAAACCATGGAGGAGATTATCTGCGGAGTGAAGAAGAAAAACAGTGCCGAAAAAACGAAAAAGCAGACGATAAAGATATTCAATATATTGTTTATCGTATCCCAGCTCTTCTTCTCGTCCTTGTTCTGCAGATCGGAAAATAAAGGAAGCAGAGAAACGATCACCCCTCCTGCAAAGATGACGCTGTATACCAGATCGGGAATCCTGAAAGCTGCGAAATACACATCCAGGCTGACTGAAGCGCCAAAAGCTCCGGCTAATATCCTGTCCCTCAAGAGCCCCAAAACCCTGCTCAAAAGCACGGCTGCGGTCAAAACTATGGCCGCTCCGGTAACCGTACTCTGCCTGGAATTCAACAATCCTTTCAAAGACATATATGGATATATTAGCTTAAAAGAGAAGAAAGGTAAATAACAAAAAACCGCCGGGAGGCGGTCTTGAAAATCAAATTGCGAGAAGGTTCTTCAGCTCTTTCATCTCTTCTTCCAGTTTTTCTATTCTCTGCATGTGTTCGGCAAGGATTAACTTTTCTATCTTGTCGAAACGCTTATCAACCTTGTCGAAACGTTTACCTACCTCTTCAAAACGCTTGTCGACTTCATCAAAACGCTTGTCGACTGATTGGAACCCTTTTCCGACCATCATTGCCAAGTCATCGATTGTGATTTCTTTCTTCTTCATGGCTCTATTATATTCCCTTCCCTTAGTGTGTCAACTTGACCGAATCATATTTATATTTTAAGATAAAGTGCCTTAACAAGCCGGACAGTCGCCCGTTTTACGGGAGGAAAGTCCGAACTTCCATTTCCGAGAAATCGGAGATAAAAAGGTAGCGGGTAACGCCCGCCGTTCGCGAGAAAGAGGTGCGAACAGAGACGCTTCAACCGAAAGGAAGAAGCGCCCTTCGGGGCGAGCTTTAAGGGAAACCTTAGAGGTGAAACGGCTAAATCCTTACCCGGAAGCAAGAACAAACTTCCGCAAGGAAGAAAAAGTAGTTCGCTCGAGGCGATGAGCGATCATCGTCCCAGACAGATGACTGTTTAAAACAGAATTCGGCTTACGGGTTTGTTAAGGCAACAGAAAACCGCTTTCAAGCGGATTTTTGTTTAATTGTTGCATTTCGATGAGACAAATGCAACAAAAGATACTCCTTAGAAATCCTTTATTCCAGCTAATTTCCGAAAATGCGGGAATGCGACCCAATTCTTAACAATAAAAGGTATAAGGTGTTTTCGCTACGCTTGTATATAAGAATTACATCCGGCCTGATATGGCACTCGAAACAATCCTTGAATTCTCCGGAAAGACGGTGATTTTTGTTTTTGACGGGAATTTCATTCCCCTGTAAGAGAATATCCAGCACCTCTTCAAGATCGTCGAGAACCGACTTGTCATGCTTATATGATTTAAGGTCTTTCTTGAACCGGCTGGAATATTTCAAAAGCATATCAGTCCTTGAGGGCGTCCTTGATTAGATCCGAACCCTTACGAAACGACTTATTGCTGCGTTCCGCGCTTACAACCGATTTGCGGAGCTCATCCGCTTCCCTCAAGGTGAACCCATTCTCATCCCTCAGCTCGCAGGGAAAATTCTTCGTATTAATTATCTGACGGAAGAATATCTTTACAGCCGAACTCATATCCATACCCAAATCATCCAATATCTTCTTGGCCTCGTTCTTAGTCTTATTGTCTATGCGGATCTGTATTTGTCCTTTTGTTCCTATCATGCTTATATTGTATTGCCATATCATTAAAATGTCAATACATACGTTATTAACAGAAAACCGCCTCTCGGGCGGTCTTTTGTTATTTCTTCAATAGCTTAAAAATATCTACCTTTTAATATCGATTGCTTTTATAAGCAATGTACCTAAGGGCAGGCAATTGCCTCTCCTTGATGAACGCTTGACAAAAAACAACTAAATGATATTATAGAATCACTAAACTTGAGACGGATAATTCGCTTGTCCGTCTTTTTATTTCCCTTCGTATTTGAGAGTGTTTTCCAGTCTCACAAAATCTCTGAAATTACCCTTGGCAAAAAGCCTGATTTCCCTAGCCGCCCTTTCGCCCCTCGCTAAAACAACTATGTCCTTATTTTCTTCTTTTAAATATTTTAAAACTGGCAAAAAGTCACCGTCACCAGACAAGATGACCGCTCTATCAAACTTATCTTTATCTCTCATTAAACAAAAGGACATTTCGACATCGCAATTGGCCTTTCTTCTGGTAGTTCCGTCTTCTTGTTCGTATAGCTTGACTGGCTTAAGATAAAGCTCATATCCGAACTCTTCTAATTTTCTATAGAAACCGACTCTTTTCAAGTGTCTCCCTATAAGAATCAATTCTGCC
Source organism: Minisyncoccota bacterium (assembly GCA_041650235.1). Taxonomy (GTDB): domain Bacteria; phylum Patescibacteriota; class Minisyncoccia; order Minisyncoccales; family Minisyncoccaceae; genus UBA2211. The sequence continues at coordinate 1,141 of JBAZLP010000015.1, read as the reverse complement.
TCATTTAATATTCCAGCATTTTTCTTAATGAATTCTGAAAGGTATTTACTCAATTCGACTAAAGGAACTGTTTCGTTTTTAAGATAATTGTATTCAAAACCGTAAATCTCTACTCCGCCGAAATATAAAAATCTCTTGACTTGATACTTCTTTTTCAGATATATGATTAATTTTTTATAGTCAATCTTCCATCCCAATCTTTTTTCTCCACCGTAGAAAAGGTTAGAAGCGTCTATAAAAGCATACGTTTCCATAATCAACTTTTCTTTAACAATATCTTGTACATCCCTTCCAGGAAATCCCCTCCCGCGTATCCGACGATGAAAGCTATCGAAGGAGAAACGTATTCCACCCCTTCAAGAGAAATGAAGGAGTATTTGACCGCCACGGCGGTGAGGACTCCGATGACTCCCGACAAGAACATCATTACGAAAAAATAAGGAACGTTGAATCCGGTATTCTTGTATGAATACTGATTCTTGAGGAAACCGATCAGTCCCCTGACTACTCCTCCCCCGAACCCTGCGATCAAAAGAGATAGATATATATCCATGGTTTATTCTTTTATTTTCAGCTTAAAGCTGTTGGCGACACTAAAGAACGATTCTTTGTACTCTTCCCATTTATTCTTAGTCGTACTGAAGGATATCGTCCAGACATCGTTCCCTTCCCCCTTTATCGAAACCATTAAAGCATTAAAATCTACGCCTTTCTGGTTCATTTCCGCCTTCACGGCTCTGGCATTCCTTCCGCTTATTTCCATGTCCCGCTCTTCACTGAAGGAGATTCCCGGGATAATCTGCCGAAGGCTGTCCTCGATCACCTTCATGTATTCGATCGGCCCGCCGTCCTGAAGCGTATCGCGGCTTACAGCAAAATAGCTCTTGAAGTTAATTTGCCGGGCCGCCGGATCATCCAGCTTTTCATCAGCATTAACAGCCATGGCCGACACCCCTGCCGCGGGGTCGGATTTTGTCCAACCATGAGGAAGGATCAATTCGAAATCGTCTGTAACCAGTTTATTTTGAGACAATTGATCATTCACTTTGCTCGTTTTCCCGAAATAGTAAAAACCAGCTATCGCCAGAACGGCAAAGAGTAAAACTATTGGAATGATTTTCTTTATATCCATACTTTATAT
>JBAZLP010000014.1:0-19883 GCA_041650235.1 Minisyncoccota bacterium | reverse complement strand
TGAGTTTCATGTTATTAACATTCTATACTCCTTAAAAATTGCTGTCAATTTTGACAAATTTTTAGAAGATTTTATACCGCCCCTCCCGTGAAGAGCCTCTGATTATTCCTGCTTTTCCGAACTTGTGGCTATTACCGTGACCCGTATCTCATTTTTCGACAGATTGTCGTCGAATGAAGCTCCGAAGACTATCTTCGCCCCCGGAGAGGCCTTCTTTTTGATCATCTCGGCTATCTTTTTAACTTCCGAGAGGTAGAAATTCTTGTTTCCAGATGCGACGTTGAATAAGATTCCGTCGGCTTTGTCCAGAGAGAACCTGGCTAAAGGAGAATAGAGCGCTTTTTCGACCGCAGAGACCGCTCTTTCCTTGCCTTCGGCCTTTCCTGTTCCGAAGAATGCCGATCCGCTGTCCTTAAGTATCTCCCTTATATCCGAGAAGTCCAGATTCAGTATCCCGGGATTCAATATTACGTTTGAAATGCTCTCCACGGCTTCCTTCAAGAGCTCATCGCACTTGCTGAAGGCCTTTTCGACAGACGCTTTCGCGGGAATCAGCCCCTGTAATTTGTCGTTGGGGATGACCACCAGGGTATCGACTTTCTTCTTCGTGTCTTCCATGCTCGCGAGAGCGATCTTCTTCCTCTTCTTGCCTTCAAAGGAGAAAGGCAGAGTGACTATTCCTACGGTCAGGACTCCCAGCTTCTTCGCCGCTTCGGCTATCACCGGCATCGCTCCCGATCCGGTTCCTCCTCCGAGGCCTGCCGTAAGAAAGATTATATCCGTATCCTTGAGCGTCTCCTCTATCTCTTTGCTGCTTTCCTTGGCCGAGAGCCTTCCCACTTCCGGTTTCATCCCCGCTCCGAGCCCCTTGGTCAATTTCTCCCCTATCCTCAATTTCAAATCGGCGTTCTTTTTTTTCAGGTCCTGGGCGTCGGTGTTCACACTCACCAGTTCGACGTTCTTTATCTTCGCTCTGGTTAATCTGTCGATTGTGTTGCAACCCGCGCCCCCGACCCCTACGACTTTTATCTTCGTCAAGCTCATATATTTAAGGAATGAAATTCTCAAAGAATTTTTTGATGCCCTTTCCGACTCCCGAGGCCTTGCCGGGACGATCTTCTTTTTCGACTTTGGTCATTATCAATCCGCAAACCGTGGAAAGGGAACTGTCCTTGTCCAGCCCTTTGAATTCCTTGCAGTATCCGATCCTGCAAGGAAGCTTGAATTCCTTCTTGGCGAATTCGACTATGCCGGGAAGCTTCGCTCCTCCTCCGGTAAGGACTATCCCTCCGGGAAGCAATCCCTGCTTAGAAACCCTCTTTATCTCCTTGTCCGCCAATTCGAATATCTCGGACACTCTCGCTTCAATTATCTTCTGGAGATCCTTTTCGGAAAAAGCCAGGACATTCTTGTTTTTCTTTTTCTTCCCCTTCTTGTCGGCGAATAAATCCTCATCATCGTCTTCTTCCGGAGAAAGATTGAACTCCACCGTCTTCTTCGCTTCTTTTGTGGCGCACGATCCGTACTGCCTCTTTATCTTCTCCGCTATCTCTATTTCTGTTTTGAATCCGATTGCTATATCATTGGTGATATTCGCCGAACCGACGGGAAAAACGGCCAGGTTCAGAAGCTTGCCTTCTTCATATACGAGTACGCTTGAGGTCCCCGCGCCGATATTGACCAGGGCCACTCCCAATTCCTTCTGGGAAGGGGTCAGGACGGCATTGGCGTCGGCTACCGGCCCGGGAACGATATTCTCCTCTCCTATCTCGAATTCGGCCGAACCGACGGCATCGATGATGGCGTCCGTGTCTGAAGAAAAAGCCGACAGGAGAAGAGCATCCAGCTCAAGGCGCATTCCCTGCATCCCCAAAGGTTCCGTTATATCCTTCTCTCCGTCCAATATCCATTCTCTCGGAAAAACATCGAGAATGGTCTTGTTGTTCGACTGGAGATTGATCATCTTCACCTCGTCGAATATCCTTTCCTTGTCTTCCTTCGAAACCTTCTGGTCCGCCCTCCCGACGGAAATAAGGGCGTGGCTCGGAACCAGCTGCAATTTGGTGCCGTTAATGTTAACAAAAATATTTTCTATCCGGCAATTATGCTTCCTCTCCACTCTTTCGATAAGCTCTCCGATTCTCTTCCCGACTTCGGAAGCATCCTTTATCCTTCCCTTCAGAACTCCGAAAGAATCGATCGAGTCAAAAAACAAAACTTCCAATCCGCTCTCGGCATCCGTCCTTATCCCGAGAATCTTTATCGTATCTGTTCCGATATCCAGACCTGTTAGTACTTTTGTCTTTGACATTTGAGTTAAATCTTAATTTTTGACAAATATTTTTCCTGCTTCTTAAACATTTTCTCAGCGTCTTCCTTTTTCTTCTCGTGATCGTATCCGAGAAGATGGAGTACGCCGTGGATCACCACCTCCGCCATCTCTTTTTTGAAATTTCCTCCGTTCTTTTCGACTTCATCCGGGCAGATTATTATCTCCGGCATCTCTTCTCCTACTTTCCCGAAGGAAAGGACGTCCGTCGGCTTGTCTTTCTTCCTGTATTTCCTGTTCAGCTTCCTGATTTCCGAAGAACCGACTATGGCGATAGATATTTCTCCCCCCTTTCCGGATTTTTCTCCTTTCAAAACTTCTTCAGCGGTTTTTTTGAGAAAATTCTTGTCCAGTTTCCCGTATTTTTCTGAAAGATTGTTTACCTCCACCATTTCCTTTTTTCTCCATTTTACAGGATTAAGAAAGTTCTTGCAAGTTTGACGAAAAAAAGCCTTTTTAAGGCCCTTAATCGAGATAAATTATCATTTAAAATCAATGCTTTCCAGCATTTCGGGACCATAATCGGTCATCCCTCCCGGGAATAGGATATAGAAATCGTAATCTATGCCTTTCTTTACCGATAAGACCCTCCGGCTTTCCGAAGAATATATTATTTTGTAGTGCATTTCTCTCGGACAGCTAGAATTAACGTCGGGCCAATCGGTTCCGACTATGCTGATTTCTTCCAATCCGTCATTTTTCAAATTATAATTCCCGACCGAACACGATTTACCGAAATTATCTTTGATGAATCTGCCGATTCCATCAACGCCGCTCACTGGGGCCACGTCGATCTTCCATCCCAAGAAAGGTTTTATGCTTCCTTCTTGCTGCTTCTTCAACAATCCGATATCGTATACTATCTTTTCACACTTTCCCGATCCTCCGAGGTCGTAATAATATTCAGGAACGATATAAACGGAATCTCCATCTTCTATTGCTTTTACCGGAGCCAATAAATCATCCTTGGAACATCTGTTAGCACAAGTTATTTCTGGAGGGATCTTCATGGAAAAACCCAACCGTTGGTTGGAATAAGAAATCCAATCCGAGGTGTTAACATCTTTATTGTAAGTGAAAGCTGAATTATTTTTTGATTCCCCGACAGATTCTTCATTCTTCCCGTCTTTAGGATTAAAAAATAAAACAACGATAATTAATATCGCAAGGACTGAAATCAAAATGTATTTCAATCTTTCGTCCATCTCTTTACAATTTCCCTTACTTCGCTGAAATCATAATTTTCTAAATTATGATCCCCCTCCTTAACGGTATGTATTTCCTTTTTGCTCTTTATCTTATCGAAAAGCATCTTCTGGTCTTTCATCGGTATGACTTCGTCAGCGTCTCCGGTCACCACAAGAACCGGGCATTTTATCTTCTCCGCGACTTCCAGCAAATCATGACGCAGTGAATCGCCGACGAAAACATACCCGGAACGCTTGACCGCACCCTGACTGCTCCCGCTTATCCATTCCCTTATCCCCCTGATCTCCCATTCTTCCATTATCGATTTGATATCTTCTGTCTCCAAAAACAATCTTCCCGAAACGAGAGGAGAAAAAAGTATCAGCCCTCTGACATTCCTGTCTTTGGTGGCATGAAGAGAAACGCAATATCCTCCCAAGCTATGTCCGACCATGAAGAACCTCTTGTCGTACCACTTTTGAAGCTTTGACCAGGCAAGAACATCTTCCAGATCATTATAATATCCTGTCATCGTTCCGTCTTCCATCTTCCCGTCGCTTTCCCCGAAAGCATGGGTCGCATCGAAACAAACCGTCGTGTAATCATTTTCCTTGAATATCTTCTCCGTTGCCACAAGCAAGGGATGTTCTTTGAAACCGATGAAGCCGTGCATGAGAAAAACCAGACCTTTCTGGTTTTCAGCTTCGTCGACGACGACAGCCATGTTCAATCCTTTCCTGTTTTTGATAAAATATTTCAAAATCATTTCTTAATTATTTTCTTTTTGCAATTTTTCTGACCACAATTACAAATAAAGCTGAGTGATGCCCCTTCTCTAGTATAATCACTGGTAATCTCTTCGCCTTTTTTTATTCCCCTTAACGCTATATCACAACCATTTTTCACAAAAGTATTAGGAAGACATGAGTGATTTACACGTCCTTCGGGAGAACCAGCAATTATATACTTGTTTCTTCCAATATGATTTTTATATTTCTGGATTTCCTTAGAAAAAGAATCTATCTCCCTTTTTGTAAAAATCTTCCCTATTTTCCATTTAATGATAACCGCCCCCTTCCTAAAGTTTTTATTGGCAAAAACTCCTTTCCCATTAATTTTTGATTTTTTAACCAGAACATCTTTCATAAATACAAAAAGAGGCCGTCCGGCCCCTCCTTAATTGCCTCCCAATTCTTCTCTCACTACTTTAGCCACCAAATTTCCGTCCGCCCTTCCTTTGGTCTGGGGCTGGACCTCCTTCATCACCAGTCCGATCGCTTTCATGTCCGCCGCTCCGGTCTTCGCAACGGCATCCTTCACTATCTTCCTTATCTCTTCCTCGCTCAATTCGGCAGGCATGTATTTCATCAGGACTTCGATTTCCGCCTTTTCTCCCGCAGCCAACTCCGGCCTTCCTCCCTGTTCGAACTGGGCTATGCTGTCCCTCCTTTTCTTCACTTCTCCGGATAGGACTTCTATAACTTCTTCGTCAGTCAGCTTGATTTTCTCTTTCAATTGCTCTTCAGCCAATCCCGGCTCCTTTTCCAACACTTTCAGCCTCTTCTCCATCTCCTTGTTGAAAATGGACGAAGTGACCATTCTCAAGGTAGAGACGGTCGATTCTTTCTTTTCTTTCAGGGCGGAAATCAGATCTTTTTTGATTTCTTCCGTTATCATATGTTATTTCTTGATTTTGACACCCATCTTCTTGGCTTTTTCGTACTCCTTCTTCTTTTCAACTTTCACCAAAGCGGCCCTCTGCTGAAGGTTGTCGCTCTTGACTCTTTTGCTGAATCTCCTCTTCCTGGCTTCGATCAGGACTCCGCTCTTCTGAACGGCCTTGGTGAAGCGATAGACGAGAGATTGGGAAGTTTCCCTTAACTGTTTCTGTATTTTCATTTTTCTTTTAATATGTTCTTAACCTCTTTGATAATGTTTTCCTGTTTTACCTCGACCTGTTTTGCGGTTTGCATGTTCCGCACCAATATCATATTATTCAATGCCTCCCTCTGTCCCAGTATCAATACCACTTTGGCTCCCAATCGGGCGGCTTTGCCGAGCTGGGCCTTAAGGGCGTCCTTGCCGAAAGCCTCTCCCACCCTGACCCCGGCCTTCCTCAGATCTTCGAGGATGGGCAAGCTCTTCTTCTTGGCCAAGGGGCCGATCTGGGCGAAGAATATCTCGGGAACGGAAGGATAATTGACCTTGGCCTTAACCTCCTTCATCTCCGCGATTATCCTTTCCACTCCGGCTGCGGCTCCGCAAGCGGGTATTTCCCCGCCTCCGAGCATCTTCGACAGATTATCATATCTTCCGCCTCCTGCCAAGGCATCCCCGGAATTCTCACCTTCACGGGTTGAAATTATCTCGAATACGGTCCTGGTGTAATAATCGAGGCCGCGGACCAGCCGGCTGTCAAGAGAATAAGGGACTTTCAGCTCGTCCAAATATTCAAGCACGTCTTTAAGGTGCTTCTTGCATTCGTCGCAGAGATAATCGACACTCTGGGGAGCAGCCGAAAGGGTTTCCTGGCACTTCTCGTTCTTGCAGTCCAAAACCCTCAAAGGGTTGGTCTTCATCCTCCTCTGGCAGTCAGAACACAAGGCCGTTTTCTTCTCTCTTAAATATTTGACCAGAGCTTTCCTGTATAAAGGGCGGCAATTGTCGTCCCCGATCGAGTTTATCCTCACCATCAAATTCTTCAATCCGAGATCGGATAAAACGCTGTACATGGAAAGGACCGTCTGCACGTCCACGATCGGATCGTTTTCCCCGATTATCTCCACTCCGAACTGGTTGAACTGCCTGTACCTTCCGGCCTGGGGCTTCTCGTACCTGAAGAAAGGCCCGTAATACCAGAGCCTGACCGGCTGGGGCAAAGAAACGAATCCGTGCTCGATATATGCTCTCATCACCGAAGCCGTCCCTTCCGGTCGCAAAACCAGCGAATCCTTGCCTTTGGTCTTCAAAGAGAACATTTCCTTCTCGACGATATCCGTATTCTCTCCGATGCTTCGGACGAAAAGACCCGCATCCTCCAATATGGGCGTGTCTATCCTCTCGAAATCATAGAAAGAGAATATCTTCTTCATTGCCTCCTGGACGCGCTCGTAATAAACCTGGTCCTGGGGCAATATGTCGTGCATTCCGGTTACGGTTTGGAATTTTGGCTTGCTCATATGTTAGTTGGTTGAATTTACCGAATTCATCGTATTCAGAAGGACTTCGAAAGGAGATACTCTCAAAAGGACCCTTCCCGTTATGTCTTTCATGGGCAGAAGACCCCACTTCCTCGAATCGGAAGAATAATTCCTGTTGTCCCCCATGACGAAATACTCGTCGCTCTTCAAGGTGACGGGGCCGTAATCGAGCATGTTCTTCCATTTATCCCTCGTTTCCTGGCTTATGTACAAATCCTCGTCCACTTTCGCGGGTTCGCCTCCGGCCCTGCTCACGGAAACCTCTCCGTTCTTCAATTCAACGGTCTCTCCGGGCAGAGCGATAATCCTCTTTATATACCTGTATGAAGTGTTCAAAGGGTACTTAAAGACGATAACTTCTCCCCTCTGGGGATCCCTCAATCTGTATGAAAGCTCGTCTATAATCAAATAATCGCCCGAATGGTAATTGGGCTCCATGGAATCTCCCTTGACCACGAAGGGCTGGAAAAGCAGCATCCTCACGGGGATCACTATCGCCAGGGCGATAAGGAGTATTTTGAGCGAATCTAAAAGGAAAATGACGAATTCTTTTAATTCCATATTGATATGATACAGTAAAACGGTTTTTAAGGCAAGGATAAAAAAAGAGCAGGATTTCCTGTCAGTTTTTTCTTGCCGACATGCAGACGATCTTTTCGCCGAGGACTTCCTCGGGGTAGAAATCAACCAACATGATCTTAAATCCCGCTTTTTCGACGATTTCAACCATCTCCTCCGGAGAATAATAAGCGTAGAAACGGGGCACCCAGCCGAACGACTTGGGGTCGTCCTCTAGGACTTCTCCTTCTCCGAATTTGAAATTGAAGAAGAATATCCCATTTTCCTTAAGCACCCGATGGACGCCCTTAAACACTCTGGGAATATCTTTCTTGACGACATGGTAGATGCAGCCATCCGCCCAGACGCCGTCGAATGTCCCCGAAGGAAGAGTGATTCTCCTCATGTCCATTTGGAAGAATGATGCTCTGGGAGCCTTGACCATGGCCTGCTCCATCATCTTCACGGAGATGTCTATGCCGGTAACGCCGGCTCCCTTGCTCAGGAAATACCGGGCAGCGCTTCCGTTCCCGGGGCCGATTTCCAAAATCCTGGCCTTTTCGCCTCTCAAGATTTGCTCCAAGAAAGCATCCTGCAGGCTCTCGGTAAAGGTAGCTATCCAGGAATCTTCGACCAATTCTTCGATCCTCTTGCCGTACGGGGCGGCAATGGTGTCATATGCCTCCCGATTTTGCTCCACCACTTTGTTTCCGTCTAATTTCATAATCATTCTCCGTACCATTCAAGGTACTGACTAACCTTTAACATTTTTTGACAAAAAGGTAAATAGATAAAAACCACCCGTAAAAAATAAGGTGGTTATTGGTTTATGAGCCCTCTCCTATATCTCCAGAACGGAGATAAGATTTCGAACCGCGCGCCTTGGCCGGGCTTGCCTGTTTCGATTATCCAGCCATCGCACATTTCCATTGATTCCCTGGCCAGATAGAGACCGAAGCCGGTGTTGTCGCCGAATCCTTTTTCGAAGATTCTGCTCTTGTTCTCCGTCGGAATCCCTTTTCCGTTGTCTTCGAAGACGAAGCGGACGAATTTCTCATCCTTGGAAAAGGAATACCTTATCTCGGACACATTTTCCCCGCCGTGGCGCTGGCTGTTGTCCAGCAGGCAGTTGAATATGTCTGAAAAGATGGAGGGGTTGGCGAAGATCTCGATGTCTTCCGGCACCTGATTGATGAATTTGAAGTTGGGATACCGTATTTCTATCCCCGACATCGCCTCCTTCAAGACAATCCACCCCTCATCACTTCCGGCAATCTGACAATAGGACTCCGAATTCTTGTTGATGACGATGGCTTTTTCAACAATCTTCTCTATCTTGTCGCACATCGCTTCCCGGGATTTAGGATCATCCGTCCTCCTTACGAGATCTGTATAGCCGCCGAGAGTCAAAAAAATGTTCTTGAGGTCGTGTGCGACAGAACTGCTGTGCAACTGCATCTTTTTGATTATTTTCGGGGCATTAGCGACACTCCTTTTTCTTGCAACGACATCCTTGGTGACATACATGAGGTAGTCGACGGAACTGGTCCCCTTCTGGACATAATAAAAAGCTCCGCTCTTCAATGACTCCTTTTCAATCTCTTCGCTACCCTTGCCGGTATAAAGGATGAAAGGGATGTCTTTGAACTGGCCTGTCTTCAGGTCGCGCAAAAGCTCCATCCCGTTGGTTCCGGGGATGACGTAATCGCATATTATAGCGTCAACCGGATTCTTCTCCAGACACTCCTTGACCCGAGACGCATCCGAGAGAATGAATACTTTGAATTCTCCCGTTTCCTCAAAAGTCTCTTTAATGACTTCCGCCAAATCCTTCTCATCTTCTACAAGCAATATTCTCAATTGAGTCATTGTAATCCTAGTCCTTGGGCTCATTATGACAATGAGCTAGCACCACCTTAACCTATCGGCACGTATTGTCAAGAGGAAAAAATACATATACAATACAGATATGAAATTGATAGTCGGATTGGGCAACTACGGCCCAGAATACGAAAAAACAAGGCACAATCTCGGATTCATGATTGTAGACGAATACGCCAGGAAATACGATTTCCCGAATTTCAATTTGGACAAAAGGCACGATGCCCTGGTCTCAAATAAAGGAGATATCATCCTTGCCAAGCCCCAGACATACATGAATAACTCGGGCAAGGCGGTAAAGAGCATAGCTTCGTATTATAAGATAAGGACGGAGGATATCCTCGTCATCCACGACGACGCTGACGTCCCTCTGGGAGAAATAAAGGAAGCTGAAGCCAGGGGCTCGGCCGGACATAACGGAGTCCAATCGGTTATCGACGAACTCAAGACGAACGGATTCAAAAGATTAAGGGTGGGTATCTCCTCCGAAGACCCTTCGTTTAAGGACAAAGATCTTGAAGACGTTGTCTTAAAAAACTTCAGCAAAGACGAAGAACCAATCGTTGAAGAAACGGTCAAAAAAACTGTAAAAATGATAAACATATGAATATTTGCATATTCGGCGATAGTATAGCGTGGGGAGAGGCTGATTACGAAAAAGGGGGTTGGGTGGAAAAACTAAAAACCAAATTAATGCCCAAGGGCATTAACGTATACAATCTAGGAATTTCTAGTGATACAACCGAAGGAGTATTAAAAAGAATTGAATCCGAAGCCGAAAAAAGAAATCCGGATATCATCATTTTTGCCGTAGGAATAAACGATTGTTCGAAAATAAAAAATGAAAACGTGACTGACTTGAATAAGTTCAGAAAAAATATTGAACTGATTTTTGATAAAGCAAAGCTATTCACTGATAAAATAGTATTCATAGGATTGACCGATATTGATGAAACAAAAACAAACCCATACTCGTGGGACAAAAATATTTCCAGCGATAACCAAAGCATAGGAGAATATGACGGAACGATAAGAAGTTTTTGCGAAAAAAATAATATTCCATTCATTAACATGCTGGGGGTATTGATAAATGATGGAGATTTATCGGACGGATTACATCCGAGCTCAAGAGGACATCAAAAAATATTTGAAATAATAGAAAAAACAATTGAACCGTTATGGAAGGAATGATTTCCATAGAAGACAGGAAATATCCGGAAAAACTGAGAGGGATAAAAAATCCCCCCAAGAACATCTATTATAAAGGAAGTCATATCTGGAACAGGCAATGCCTCGCCGTCATCGGCTCGAGGAACTGTTCTCCTGAAATAAGAAAAACAATCGATAAGATCATAAAAGGCCTGGAAGAACAGGTCGTTGTCGTCTCCGGACTGGCCAGGGGCGTTGACTCGTACGCCCACTCAAGCGCGGTCAAAAACGGCAAAGGGACGATTGCCGTCCTCCCTTGCGGGATAGGAAAGATATATCCGAAAGAGAACGAAACTCTGGCTCGGAAAATAATCGAAAATGACGGACTGATTGTTTCCGAATACCCCGACAAAACCAAGCCGACCAAATTCTCCTTCATCCAGAGAAACAGGATAACCGCCGGGCTTTCTTCCGCAATCTTGGTCGCCGAAGCGCAAATGAAATCGGGAACCATGCACACGGTCAGGTTCGCCGAAGAACAAGGGAAAACGATATATGCAATCCCCGGCTCCGAGGGAACCGACTATCTCATCTTGAACGGAGCGATACCCGTACTCGAACCGGGAGATATTTGCCTTTGATATCCAAAAATGATATGAAAGAGACATGAAATCACTTGTAATAGTCGAAAGCCCGACAAAAGCGAATACGATTAAGAAATTCCTAGGCGCCGATACGAGCGTCCTTTCTTCGTACGGGCATATCAGGGACCTGCCCAAGAGCACTCTCGGAATAGATACGGAAAAAGGATTCGAGGTCAAATACGTCATTCCCGTAAAGGCCAAAAAGAATGTGACCGCCCTCAAAAAAGAAGTGGAAAAGGCGGACACGGTATATGTCGCCACCGACCCTGACCGCGAAGGGGAAGCCATCGCCTGGCACCTGATCGAAGTTTTGAAACTCGACAAAGACAGATACAAAAGGATATCTTTCCACGAGATAACCAAGCCGGCTATCGAGGAAGCGCTGAAAAACCCGACCGAACTGAATGTCGACCTCGTCGATGCCCAGCAGGCAAGGAGGGTTTTGGACAGGCTGGTCGGATACAAGCTCTCCCCTTTCCTCTGGAAAAAGATAATGAGAGGCCTTTCCGCAGGAAGGGTCCAGTCGGTTGCGGTCAGGTTGATCGTCGACAGGGAAAACGAAATCAATAATTTCAAACCCGAAGAATACTGGAGCATCTCCGCCCTGCTGGAAAAAGATTCCAAAGAAAGATTCGAATCCGTGCTGACCAAGAAGGACGGGAAAGCGATAGGAAAGATGGGAATCAAGACGGAAAAAGAAGGAAAAGGCATAGAGAAGGAACTTAAAGAAACCGAATACAAAGTTTCTTCGATAGAAAAGAAGGAGACCAGAAGGAGCCCCTTGCCCCCTTTCACAACTTCTTCATTGCAACAGGAGGCAAGCAAAAAACTAAGATACCCGGCCAAAATGACTATGTCTATCGCCCAGGCCCTGTACGAAAAAGGTCTCATCACCTACCACAGAACCGACTCATTAAACCTCTCGACCCAGGCATTGTCCTCGGCCGCCTCTTTCGTATCTAAAAAATATGGAAACGATTATTTAGAAACCAGAAATTTCAAAACCAAAGGAAGGGCCCAGGAAGCCCACGAAGCAATCAGGCCGACAACCGTCGAAAACGAACCGGGGGATATAAAGATGGAAGACAAATACAAAAAGCTGTACAAGCTGATCTGGGAAAGGTTCGTCGCTTCCCAGATGAAGCCATCCGTCTTCGATTCAATTAAAGTAGAAGTAGAAACGGGCAACGGCTATACGCTCCAAAGCAACGGATCAACCCTCAAATTCGACGGATTCCTCAAGGTCTATCCCATGAAGTTCGAGGAGAAAACCCTTCCCGAATTGGAAAAAGAAGAAGAGCTTGATTTGATTGAGATAAAACCTGAACAGCACTTTACCGAACCGCCCGCCCGATACACCGAAGCATCCCTCATCAAAGAACTGGAAGAAAACGAGATAGGAAGGCCTTCCACATACGCTCCCATCATCTCGACCATCCAGATGAGGAACTATGTCGAAAAAAACAAGGAAAGGAGATTCGTCCCCACGGAAATTGGAACCAAGGTCAACGATATGCTCGTCGAGCACTTCCCCGAGATAGTGGATATAAAGTTCACAGCCAATATGGAGCATGAACTTGACGACATAGCCGAAGGCAAGGAGAACTGGAAAAAGGTAATCAAAGATTTCTACTCCCCTTTCAGTGAACATCTGGAAAAAAAATATGCCGAAGTGGAAAAGAAAAAAGAAGAACCTATCCCGACCGACGAAATCTGCCCCAAATGCGGAAAGCCGATGGTGATAAAGACGGGAAGGTTCGGCAAATTCCTGGCCTGCACCGGATTCCCGGAGTGCAAGAGCACCAAAAACCTCAAAGACGAAACTAAAAAAACCGGCATCACCTGCCCCAAATGCGACCAGGGAGAACTGGTCCAAAAGAAATCGAAAAGAGGCAAGATTTTCTACGGCTGCCCCAACTGGCCCGACTGCGACTTCGCGCTCTGGGACAAACCGACCGGAGAAAAATGCCCCAAGTGCGGATCCCTTATGGTTGAAAAAGGAAAAAAGGTGAAATGCTCGAACAAAAACTGTAAATAAAAAAGCGGGGCACCCCCCGTTTTTTTAATTCCTCAATTTCTTCAGCCACTCGTTAACCTCCTCTTCCGACTTGAAGTTCATTACAACCTGGATACTGTCCTTCTTCTTCTCAACCCTGATGTTGTCGGAATTCAATATCTGCCTCACCTTCCTTTCCAGGAAATCCGAGACCATCTGGGGAATCTTTTTGACGAATTCCTTCTTCGCTCCCGCTCCGGCATTCCTCTCTTTGACCCTCCTTTCCGTCTCCCTGACCGAATAGCCATGGGCAATCACCTCTTCCAAAAGTTCTTTCATAAGCTTGGGATCCCTGCATCCGAGAAGCGCCCTCGCATGCCCTTCGGAAACGCTTCCCTCCTTCAAAGCCTTCTTGACCTCGAAAGGCAATGACAATATCCTCAAACTGTTGGCGATGGCTTCCCTGCTCGTTCCGGCAATCTTGGCAATCTCTTTTTCCAATAATCCAAATTCGGCCCTCAATCGGTCGAAAGCCTCGGCCCTGTCCACCGGATTAAGATTCCTTCTTTGGACGTTCTCGATCAACGCTATCTCCAATTTCTCCCTGTTCGACTGTTCACGGATGATGACGGGTACCTGTTTCAGCCCTATTCTTTGCGAAGCCCTCCACCTCCTCTCTCCGGCCACTATCTGGTATTCGTATGAAATGCCCTTATCGCTCCTCTTTTCGATCTTGTTGACGATGATGGGCTGGAGCATCCCGTATTTCTTGATCGATTCTCCGAGAGATTCGAGAGCAGCATCATCAAAATCCTTCCTCGGCTGATAAGGGTTTGGCTTTATCTTCTCTATTTCGATCCAGAAGATGAAATCCTTGCGGGTCTTGTCTTCGGGAACGAAAGAGTCCTTCTTGGGTATCAATGATTCTATTCCTTTTCCGATCATATCTGATTCTTGGATATTATTTCTCTTGCTAATTCCCTGAAAGCGTGGACCGCCTTAGAATTGGGAGAATGCCTCAATATCGTTTTTCCGGTCGCCGGGGATTCGGATAAAGCGACCACCCTGGGGATGATCGTATCGAAGACGTATCCCGGAAAAGTCCTTCTCAAATCCTTGGCTATCCCCGAACAGACCTTGTTCTTCCTATTATACATGGTCAAGACCGAACCCAGAACCTTTATGTTCCTTCCCAGATTCTCGTTGATCAATTTCACATTATGCAACAGCTGTCCCAGGCCTTCCAAGGCCAGGTATTCGCACTGGACCGGAATCAGGACTTCATCGGCGGCGATCAAGGCGTTCAGAGTCAGAAGCCCCAGACTGGGAGGACAATCGATCAATACTATATCGTACTGATCCTTGACCTTATCCAGAACTTCCTTCAATTTGAATTCCCTGTTCTCCATGTTGACCAGCTCGATATTCGCTCCAGCCAGATTATGGGACGTGGGCATGATATCGAAAGCCAAAAAAGGAGTCTTCTTGATAATGTCCCTAGGACTGACCTGTTCCAAAAGGGCCTCATACAGAGAAACCGACAATTCCCTCGGCTTGATACCCATAGAAAATGTCGCGTTGGCCTGCGGATCGATGTCTACCAGAAGAACCCTCTTTCCAAAAGCGGTTAAAAAGACGGGCAAATTCACGGCGATCGCCGTTTTGCCCACTCCGCCCTTCTGATTGGCTATGGCAATTACCCGCGTCATTAAGATAATTTTACCACAGGCGTTTCAAATTTACAAACAATAAATAATATGCTAAATAATATGTATTGCCGAAGTGGCGGAACTGGCAGACGCGTAGCACTCAAAATGCTATGGGGGTAACCCCGTGAGAGTTCAAGTCTCTCCTTCGGCACACGATGTGCCTTTTAGAATTGACGCCGAAGTGGCGGAACTGGCAGACGCGTAGCGTTCAGGACGCTATGGAAGTAATTCCGTGTGGGTTCAAGTCCCACCTTCGGCACATCCTATTTGTAGAAAGTACAGACGACGTAAGCGGCCGTCAATATGACCATGGCCGAATAGAACCAGAGGAGCCTGTCCGAGAGCATCATGGCCGTCCTTGAAGGGGCCCTAAACCTCTTGTCGATATCTATATTGAAAGCGTAATCGTCGGTATTCAAACGGTTCTCGACGTTCCAGATGTAGAGCTTCTTATAAAGCTTGATTTTCCTCTGGCAATGCGCGTCCAGGAACCAGAAAGACATAAGGGGTATCAGGGCGACGAGCGTCTGGAACCTTTCTCCCTGGAAAATAAGGGTGGCGACAATCAATGTCACGCTCCATCCTTTGATTATGAATGATTCGTTGGCCTTCCTTTTTATTATCCCCTGGACCATATTGGACTCCTTGGCGAGAACGTTCAAACGTTGGGTTTTGTTCATTTTTTTATCAATTAATATCTTTTTCAACTTTTTCGCCAGGCAAGGTTGATTTGTTCGGCCAAATCTTCCTGCCCGGATAGATGATTGTATGGATTCCCGTCTTGACATTGTCTCCCATGATCGTTCCGAATTTCACTCTCTTCGTGTCAACCAATTCTCCTTTGACCGCAGTCCTTATCGTCGCTCCGTCATGCCTTAAATTGGCGGTGATTGTACCCGCTCCAAAATTGCAATTCTCTCCGACAATCGAATCCCCTATATATGCCAAGTGGCTCGCAAAAGTTCCTTTTCCCATAAACGAATTCTTGACTTCGACCGATTGCCCTATCCTGCATCCGTCTTCCAAGACCGTCCCTGCTCTCAAGAAGCAGTTCGGTCCGATGACGCAATCCTTTCCTATATATACCGGACCTTCTATGTATGACCCGCTCTTTATAACCGTCCCCTCTTTGACGATAACATCCCCTTTCAACACTGCTCCTTTCTCTATCTTTCCCTTCCTCTCCTTCTTCTGTTTATTGAAAAGATAGGGAACTGCTTCAAAAATATCCCAGGGAGATGAAGCCGGCACCCAGAAAGAAGAAATACAAACATTCATCTTCTTCTCTTTGATGAACTGCCTTATCAGTTCCGTCGTCTCATATTCGCCCCTTTCTGATTTTTCTATCTGATAATCCAAGATTTCCTTAGGCCAGCAGAACAGGGCCGTGTTGACCAGGTTGGAAGAAGGATTAATCGGCTTCTCAACCATGCTTTTAACAAATCCTTTTTCAGCTTCGACCACTCCGAATGACGACGGGCTCTCATGCTCTTTGACCAAGATCGAAGGAAATTTAGCAATTGATTTCTTAATGTCTTCCTTGCAATAAAAATCGTCTCCGTTCAAGAGCAAGAATTTTTCTTTCAAAAAAGGAATGGCCAGCCGGGCTGCCGATGCCGTTCCTTCTATCTTCGTGTCTTCAACGTAAATGATCTTTATCGAACCGTACTTCTCTCCAATCTTTTCCATAATCATCTCCTTCTTATAACCGACGACGATTATGGCCTCATCGACCAGGCCTTGGAGTTCGTCCAAGTTGTGTTCCAGAATGCTCTTTCCGAACAAGCTGAAAAGCGGCTTCGGCTTGGTCTCCGAAAGAGGAGCGAATCTTGTACCTTTTCCCGCTGCTAGTATTACCGCTTGCATATTACAGTTTTAACAATATCTTAGCTAATTTCTCCGGGTCATGGACTATCTCCCCGTCTTCGGGCAGAAGATCGACCCCGACGTATTTCTTTTCCTTAACCAATCCTTCGTATTTGACCATCTCCAAAAACTGGGGATGATTTTTCCTATACTCGTCTATCCTCTCTTGCCCCGGAAAGTTCGTATTGAAGATGACATAATCCAGAGGACATTTCAAACAGTTCTCCACTTCCCGGGTAAAATCGGCCACGGTGAAACCGTTCGACTCTCCGTCCTTGGTCATCAAGTTGCAGACGTATACCTTTTTGGCCTTGCTCGCCCTTATCGCTTCGGGAGTACCGTCAACCAGCAAAACCTGCATCAACGATGAATAGATGTCTCCCGGCCCGATAATGACCATATCCGCCTTCCCTATCCTTTTGATCGTCTGGGGACAAGCGGTCACGCGCGGCCTCAAGAACAGTTTCTTTATCATCAAGCTCGTGTCGTGCTTGGGCACATCGATGTTGTGCTCCCCTACGATCTCGTCACCGTTTTCCAAAATAGCCACCAGATCCGCCTTGTGCACGGTCGAAGGCAGTATCCTGTGGTCGCCTAAAAACATATTCATGTCGGCAAAGAGCGACTTGTATCCTCCCTTCCTCAGGTACATGGCTACGAAAAAGAGATTTCCCAGATTGTGCTTTTCCAAACTGCCGTACGGAAAACGGTAGTCGATTATCTTCTTAACTTCTTCGGGCAACGAAGCCAGGGCCAAAAAAGCCCTCCTCACGTCTCCCGGAGAAATGATGTCGTAGTCCTTCCTCAGCCGTCCTGAAGAACCGCCCGAATCGAGGACGGCCGAAACAACCGTCAGTTCGACGTTCTTGTCCTTCAGTCCCGGAAGGGTCGTCTTGGTCATGGCATTCCCCCCTCCGATGCAGACGATCTTTTTCTTTTTTATAAATGGGATTCTAAGCATTTTTGCAAGTCCACCTTCTTGTCCATGATTATATGCTTCCTCGATTCTTCCTCGAAAAGAATCCTATCCTTCTTGTATAAGACGCCCAAAGGAATCTTTCCATCCCCGTTATAGTTCCATTCCCTGATTAAATCAAGGGCTTTCTGCCTCGATTCCGGTTCGGGATTGACCGTCTCGTATACCTTCTCATTATAGAACTGGGCGTTGTTGAAGAAAGAAACGCAGGGCTGCATGACCTCGATGAACGAAAATCCTTTATGCTCCACGGCCCCGACGATAATATTCTTCAAATGCTCCACCTTCGCCGAATAGCCCCGGGCGATGAAAGAAGCGTTCGAAGATAAAACCAGTTCCAGCGGATTGATCGGCTCTTCGATCGCTCCCGCCGGAGTCGATTTCCCTTTGAGTCCTTTCGGGGAAACGGCGGTGAACTGGCCAGTGGTTAAGGCGAATAGCCTGTTGTTGTGCATTATCACATTTATGTCCGAATTCCTCTTGCCCGCATGGATAAGATGGGAGATGCCTTCGTCAAGAGCCGCCCCGTCTCCCAAAAAGACGATCACTTTCAAATCAGGATTGGCCATCTTTATCCCCATGGCTGTGGCGATCGAGCGCCCGTGGAGGGAATAAAAACTGTTCAAATTGAGATAATCCACTATCTTGGAATTGCAGCCGATATCAGAGACGATGACTATCTTCTCCTTGGGTGTCCCTTTGGCAATCAGTTCATTGACCGCCAGTTTGACTGCTGACAATATTCCGAAATTCCCGCATCCGGGGCACCAGGTATTTGGATAATTTGTTTCCAAGTTTTCCATATCAGATATTCCTTAATTTCTTTTCTATTTCCGTTGCGGAAAACGGCCTCATGTCGTATTTCAATATCTCTTTGTCGACTTTGAACCCTTGACACTCAAGAACCCGGGCCATCTGCCCCGTGGCATTGCATTCTACGGAAACAAGCTTCTTTACCCCCTTCATCGCCTTTGCGAATTCCTTTTTAGGGAACGGCTGGATCATTATCGGCTGGATCAACTTCAATCCCGTCTTGAGGACGGCTTCCATGGCCGGGCCTTTGGTTGAACCCCAAGCCACGACCGCAATTTTAGAATTCTTGTTCCCGCATACATTGACCGCTCCCGTCCTATCGGCTTCTTTTTCCATTTCTTTGAATTTCCTCAATCTTTTCTCCTGCATCATGACAATCTTTTCTGCCTCCTCGGCTGACAACCCTTTCTCATCATGCTCGTAACTCGTCCCTTTGACTACGGCCTTGTCTCCTGGGAAAGCCAAAGGAGATATCCCGCTCTTCGAATCGGCGTATCTAAGGTATTCTCCTTTGCCATTCCACAAGACCGGCTCTTCCTTCTTCATCTTTTCCAAAACTTTAGCGTCGAATTCGAAAGTACTCTCCGACAGATCCTTGTCGGCCAATAGTATCGCCGGGGTCTGGTATTTCCAGGCCAGGTTCATCAATCTTCCCGTCCAGAAACAGGCCTCGTCAGCGTCTCCCGGAGCAGCGACGAACCTTGTGAAATCCCCGTGTCCGGAAGCAAGGGTGAAAAGCAAATCCGACTGTCCGCCGTATGTGGGTACGCCTGTGGCCGGACCGGAACGCTGGCTGTTGACTATTAAAACGGGTGTTTCCGACTGGGCGGCTAAACTAATACCCTCCGTCATCAAGGCAAACCCCCCTCCCGATGTTCCGACCATGGAACGCTTTCCGGCATACGCCGAACCTATAGCCGAATTGATCACCGCTATCTCGTTCTCCAGCTGCGTGACGACTACATTGAAATGCTTCTCATGCTCGGCCAGATAGTGAAGTATGCTCGTGGCCGGAGTCATGGGATAGGCGTAATAGATATTGAGTCCGGCTTTAACCGCTCCTAGAGCTATGGCTTCGTTCCCGGTCAGTAAAGGATCGGGATTCCCTTGCAGCTTTTCGATCTTCAGTGCTTCTTTAGCGGTCTCGTATGTTTTCTTGGCTATCTCCAGATTCTTTTCGGTTTCTCTGGTTAATTCTTTTTTCAAAGCGTCTTCCAAAACACTCCACCCTATCCCCAGAGCTTTGGCAAATCCGGCAATCAAAGCCGTGTTCCCCATAATGGGAAGACCGCCCGATTCTTTGACGATCGTTGCCGCAGGGATTCCTACTCCTCCTTCTTTTTTGACCTTGTCGCTATCGAACATGATAAGCCCTTTCTTGTTCAAATCCTTAAAATGCTCGTCTATCGTCTTCTGGTCCAGAGCCAAAAGAAAATCTATGTCCTTACGCACGGAAGGATTCTTTTCCGAAGAAACCCTGATCGACGAAAAATTGTGTCCGCCTTTGATTAGGGACTGGTAATCCTCGTATATGTATACGTTATAGCCAAGATTGTTGAAAAGCTTGGCGATGA
>JBAZLP010000013.1:0-22270 GCA_041650235.1 Minisyncoccota bacterium | reverse complement strand
TTCGGACAGGAGAAGCTCCAGCCTTACCCTGTCATCGCGGGTGAAATGGGACCGATTCTTTTTCTTCTTTTTATTTTTCATGTTTTTATCCTACACTAAAGCGTTCGGATTCAGAATAGAACTTGCCGCAGAAGTTCCTTTCCAGAATACTGGGGTCATTGACCCAGTTGCAGCAGCAAAGAAGGTTGATTACGTCGAGGCCCTGATGGGCCCGGCGAAAAGAATAAGGTCTGGTCAGCGCTCGGCTGCCGGCCCCTTATTCAATCCCGCTTTCAACGATTAAGCGGGATCTCACTCTTACCAATAAAGAGGGGTTGGTAAGAGTATCCTCCAAAGTACACCCTCTTTTTACGTTCACGGTTTGATTTTTTTCTTTCCTTGATATATATTTAGAAATAGATTTTTACGAGGAACGAATAAAGCGCGGAAACGCTTTCTGCGTTTTATCCGTTCCTCAAGAGTAGCTACTTCAAAACTTGGGGGCGGGACTAGTCACATCATTACAAAGGTGAAACCAATGTCGACAGAACAAGAACAGCAAAGAGTGAGACGTCTATCGAACACAACCATTCAGGTTGCACCATCCGGAAAAGTTTTCCGGGATCCCAACAGGAGCACTTACGAGGGTTCCGCCCGCCAACAGCGCGACAGAATAGCTTCTTAAAGTCCGTGCTCTTCATCGCTTATCAAGCTTTGAATCACGGCTCTTTTTTTATACATCTTTCAAAAAACCTTTCCATTTGGTATCATTAAGGAAATAAGATAATCAAACAAATATGATTCCATTAATAGTCGCCAACTGGAAGTGCAATCCTCTGACCTTGAAAGAAGGAGAGGAATTGGTCTCGACGATAGGAGAAGGGATAAAAGGTTTCGATTCGGCAGAAGTGGTCATCTGTCCTCCTTCTGTTTTCCTTCCTTCCTTAATCAAAGGGTCAGACATCCCTTTCGGAGCCCAGAACTGCTATTCCGAAGAGAAGGGAGCTTTTACCGGAGAGGTATCGGTTCGCATGCTCGAGGACGTAGGAGCGAAGTACGTCATCTTGGGGCATTCGGAAAGGAGGAAGATCTTCAAGGAAACCGATGAAGAGATCAACCTGAAACTGTTGAAGGTTTTGGACTCCCAAATCAATCCGATTCTGTGCGTCGGGGAGAACAGGGAAGAGAGGGAGCAGGGAAGGACCTTTGAGGTTTTAGGGGATCAGCTGCAGAAATGCTTCCTTGGGGTTTCAAAAGAAAAAGTCGAGAGGATAATCCTGGCATACGAGCCGGTCTGGGCGATCGGGACGGGGCAGTCGGCCCAGGTTTCTGACATCGGGGAAGTGAGGGTTTTCATCAGGCAGTTCCTTTCCGAAAAGTTCGGCAAGGACAGCTGCGAGAGGATGAGGATCTTATACGGAGGGAGCGTCGATGCGGACAATGTCCACTCGTTCGTTTCGGAAGCCAAGATGAACGGAGTTTTGGTCGGAGGGGTTTCCCTCAAGGCCAACGAGTTTTTGAGGTTGATAAAAACCGCCTGATTTTATTGACAGAAAAAATATGGTGGGGTAAAATTAGTAATATGAACATGATTATGGAAAAATCCTCTCTCTCTCTCTCTCTCTCTCTCTCTGATATAGCATCTTTAGTTGGTTTTAAGTTTGATGAAGAGGTTTAGGCCTCTTTTTTTGCTATAAGAATAGAAAATAATAATAAAAATATGAAAAAAAGCTATCTGTTCTCGATATTGTTCCTTATCTTTTTGACGATCGGCTCTTGCATATATCAATATGTTGAGACATTCAAGACAGAAATAACCGCTGCCACTCAAACCATACCCAATCCCGGCCACTCCTGGTCGCAGATGGAATCAGGTCCTGACAGTATCCAGGTCTCCGGAAGAACAATCACCAATCTCGCTGCTCCCGTTAATTCTACAGATGCCACGAACAAGGCATACGTCGATGCGGCTTCGGGCGCTTCCTGTCCTTCTAATTACGGTAATCTGTGCATGAATGGCGGAGGGCTCTCTTTCGCATATAATGGCAAGACGATGTATATAGACGCATTTCCGAGAGCGGCTGCGTGGGTTACATCCGGTTCCCCGACGGGCCAAGCTCTTGCCTGGCAGATGTGCGGAGCGATAGGGGCGAGACTGCCGACTCTGACCGAGTGGCAGGCGGCTTGTTCTGCCTTAGGCGGTCCAAACGGGAACGGCATGACCACCTTCGGAGGAGCGAACCATTCCTCAAGATATGAATGGACTGCGACTCCGGCCACCGCCGCGAGCTACAACGCCGTCTTGGCGGGAGGAGCGTCCTGTTCCGGGACGACGGAGCTCTATGTGACCGATAGCGGCAACTCCTACTGGTTCCGCTGCGTTCGCTAGGCACACGTGCAATCTTTGGATTTTGAATTTGTTTTTGAATTTTTTAAAAATGGCATACATTTTTTCGCACCCCAGGATTTTTTCAGACCTGCTCGTGATATACAAGAAATATTATTCGGCCCACAAGAATTTACCAAAGATATTCAGGGTGACGATAGGGGAATATATAATGTCCGAGCTGGCCCTGTGCATGAAGACGGTGGTCATGGCCAATCTGAAAAGAAGCAAGGATGACTACAAAAAGAGCTGCAAATTGCTGAAAGGCCTAAGGGCACGGATAGAGATTCTGAAAAGCTATTTTCTGATCGCCTGGGATATGAAATTCATATCCCATCAATTCTTCGCCGATATCAATGAAAGATTGGAAGAAGTGAGCAAAGAAGCGGCTAAATGGCATGATTGGTTCGAGAGATCGTTGATTTGCCCAAAGGACTCGGGCGGCCAACCCAAGGCTTCCTGAAAAAAAGGGATTATATCGTGTGCGGCGCCCTCTGCTTGATTATTTTCAAGTATAGCATCTTTCTTTGAAAGATTAGGAATCTTTCGGGGAGACCCGGTTGATTTTATAGAATGGGGGCGCATGTTGTTTTGCATCCGAGCACCGCCACGAACAACAACGCCGTCTTGGCGGGAGGAGCGTCCTGTTCCGGGACGACGGAGAACAATGTGAACAATAACAACAACAACTGGTTCCGCTGCGTTCGCTAGGGACACGATACGGCCCGTTCATATTTTGGGATTCCCGTCTTCTAAAAAGGCGGGATTTATCTTTATCTTCTTATAGTTATTACCCGGAATGAAGTATTTCTTAAGATGAAGGAATCTCCGCTCGTAGAGGGTTCTTCTCAGGTTATACGAATTGGCGAAAGAGAACATTCCGTAATAGGAATTGATGATTGAAAGGATTTTTTGAAGGAACGCTAAATCCGGTTTCACCGGCACAATCAGATCTTTTTTCAGGTATCGTTTCGATATTTTAAGATTCGGAGGAGGGTCGGATACTGGAAAGATGTCCGGCCTGATTAGATGATTGAAAAAATACAATTTTCTTTTGAAAGATCTGATCGTTCTTTTCCTAACCAGGATATATTTTTTTCTGACTATGTATCCCAGGAAATCGATTCCTTTCGACGTTTCGCGGATGAATGTTTTCTTATGATGAAGCGAAAGCTTTAATTTGTCTTCCAGGAATTTTTGGATTTCTTTTTGCCGTTTCGACAGGGTTTCCCTGTCTTTTCCCAAGATGACGAAATCATCGACATAGCGGATATATTGTTTTATCCTCAATCCGTGTTTTATAAATCGGTCCAGTTCGTTCAGGTATACGTTGGCGAAGAACTGCGAGGTCAGGCTTCCGATGGGAAGACCTTTATTTTTCGGAGTATAAAACAGGGACTTTTCCCTGGGAACGGAAAGAAGGAGCTTCTTGTCTCCCGTGAAGCGGGGAAGGGGGCTGATCGGATTCTGGAAGATTATCTTTTTCGAGACATTCAAGACGGATATTTTTTCGTCCGTTTCCATTTCTTCTATCGCTTGGACATGGCTCGAAAAGATCTTCCAGAGGATGTTTTTGTCTATCGAAGGGAAAAACGACTTAATGTCTCCTTTGAGGCAGTATCGGTTTTCTCCGCCCAGGAATTTCCTCAATTTCTTTATCGCTCCGTGGGTTCCCTTGTTCTTCCTGTTCGAATAGCAGTCGGAGATGAACTTTTTGTCGATGAATTTTTCGACCCGGTCCACCACGAGATGGTGGATGACGCGGTCTTTATAGTCGGGCGCGAATATCTCCCTTATTTTCGGGTCCTTGACCACGAAGCACGACAGGGGTAGGGGATTATAGCCATTGCTTTGAAGAGCCGAAGATAATTCTTCCGCAATCGTTGGCAGTTCCAGAAAGCAGGATTTCTTCTGACTGGTGTTCCTGGTCTTCTTGACGGCTTTTAAGATATTCTCCTTCAAAAGGGGAGTCCGCATGGGTTGTTTGCCTTAAGGAAAAGGATTTGTTAAAATTAAACAATGAAAAGAAGAGTTTTTATCTCGATTGCGGCGATAATTGCTTTACTATCGTTGATTATATTCGCCAAAGGAATCGTTTGTAAAGAAAATCCTTCGGCTCACAATGGCCAAGCGGTCCGATCCGACTGTTTTTCGAGCAAGGAAATGACAGTCAGGGGAAACTCCATGAGCCCTTTCTTTGATTCGGGAGATGTTGTTAATGCCATGTTCGGCTACTATGACTGCAACCCCGTCCAAAGGAACGATGTAGTGCTTTTTAGATATTCAGGAAATGAAAACCTTTTGATAAAGTTCGTCAAAGGAGTTCCCGGAGACAGATGGTGGCTGGAGAAGACGGACGAAGGGCGGAATATAATCGTTAACGGAAGTCCAGTCCTGAATTCAGAAGGAAAGCCATATCTCATTGCCGAAAGCTCTGTTGGAATATTGGAAATTTACATTAAAGATTATCCGGTAATTCCCGAAGAAACATATCTGCTCCTGGGAGACGGATTGAATGGCTCCCTGGACAGCACTCATTTCGGTCTGGTCGGAAAAAAAGATATTCTGGCCAAGGTTTTTTAATCCGATACTGCCCTTGACAATTAGGGCTATTTTATGAAATAATGATAATCAAATAACGAAATTATTATAAATTTAGATAAATGATTATCAGAATTTTACAAAAAAAGATAGAAGAAGAGATTTTTAAGGGAAAAATAGTCATAATATACGGAGCCAGGCAGGTCGGTAAAACGACCCTGGTCAAGCAAATCCTGGAAAAATACGGTAAAGACGGCGCATATTTCAACTGCGAAGTTCTTTCGGTTCAAGAAGCTCTGTCCGGTCCCGAACCGAAAAGGATAAAGGATTTTCTTGGCGATTCCAAGCTGATAGTCCTGGACGAGGCCCAGAGGATAGCGAACATAGGGCTGATATTGAAGGTTCTGATAGATGAATATCCCGGACTGCAGATTATCGCCACAGGATCTTCCAGCTTCGATCTGGCCAATAAGATAAACGAACCGCTTACGGGCAGGGCAACCATATTCAAGCTTTTCCCTTTTTCTCTTGAGGAGATAAAGGGGGGAAGCGGATTGATAAGGGTCGAAGAGTCCCTGGACAGGATATTGAGGTTCGGCTCCTATCCGGAAATTTTTATTTCCGGAGAGGAAAGAGCCAGGGAAAGGCTCGAACAGATGGTTTCCAATTATCTGTTTAAGGATGTTTTGATTTTCGAGGGGGTCAAGAAATCGGGCGTTATCGTAAAATTGCTCCAATCTTTGGCTCTGCAGATAGGGCATGAGGTTTCGTATTCCGAACTGGCGGGCAAGCTTGGCATAAACAGAATTACCGTAGAAAAATACATAGACATCTTAGAGCAGTGCTTCATAGTTTTCAGATTGAATTCTTTCAGCAGGAATCTGAGGAACGAACTTTCCAAATCGGTTAAGGTTTATTTTTTCGATTTGGGGATAAGGAACGCCCTGATAAACAACTTCAACCCTTTGGAGAGTAGGAGCGACGCAGGCCAAATTTGGGAGAACTTCTGCATTGCGGAAAGATTGAAGCATAACCATTATAGGGGCGTATACAGCAATATGTATTTTTGGAGGACGTACAGCCAGAAGGAGATAGATTACATAGAGGAGAGGGACGGGAAGCTTTTCGCTTACGAATTCAAGCTGGCCGGAGAGAAAGAGAAGAAACCCGCGACTTTTTTGGAGGCATATAAAAATTCCGAGTTCGAAACGGTAAGCAGGAAAAATTATTCCGGGTTTTTGATACAGCAATAATGATCCGAGCTTAATCATTTTTGCTTCAAATTATTAAATAATCAAAAACCGCCTGAAAGCGGGTTGTTGTCATAAGGTTCGGGAAATATATTCATACCTCCCATAAAGAAGTGTTTTTTGCCAGGCCTATAGAGGTCTGGTTTTTTCATTGTCCCGCAAAGCGAGGACTAATTCGAATAAAGAAATAAAAATCACCTCCGAGGCGAATTCTTGCATAATATTTTTGTTTTGGCAAGTTGTTCATGGGAGGTAAAGATCATTTTACCTCCCAGTCATGCATTTACGAACCATCCGCAAATTGGTTCATTTTTCCTTTAGCCGACAAATTGAGGCGATGGTCTGGCATCGGGTCCTTGTACAGTCAAGCGGATACCGGGCAGGAACAGCAACACATTTTTGCCTTTACCTCCTGGTACGAACGTACCGATTCCAATATTATCATCTGTTCTGTGAAATCGCAATGGTTTAATATTGTGCGACATTTAATAAGGGATGTCCGGAAGGGGAAGAGGCGAGTCAGTTTTTCAGGTCTTTGCCCGAGTGGAACTGTCGGTGGACGTCCCTCAGACGCTTATTGGTCACATGGGTGTATATCTGGGTCGTGGCTATGTTTTTGTGGCCAAGGAATTCCTGAATCGTCCTTAAATCGACTCCTTGGCCGAGGAGATCCGTGGCATAGCTGTGCCTCAATGTGTGCGGGGTGGTGAAGAAAGGGATATTGGCCAGGGTAGTATACTTCTTGACTATCCTTTCTATAGAGCGGGCCGTTAAACGGGCGTCGGAAGAGTCCTTGGCCCTGTAATGGATGAAGAGGGCTTTATCATCATCATCGCGCGTCTTGAGGTACTTTTTGACCCAATCAAGGGCCCGTTCGGAGAAGTATACGGTCCTGGGGTGCTTGCCTTTGCCGATGATGCCCAGTTCGAGGTCTTTCTTATCACTCAAGGCCTTGAACTGCTCCCGGTTCAAAGCCACCAGCTCGGCTATCCTTAACCCGGTCGAAAAGAAGCTCTCGAGGATGGCCCGGTCGCGGAGCCCGTCGGTCTTGAGGACGTTGGGGGCGAGGAGGAGTTTTTCTATCTGGTCCAAGGTCAGGAACTTTACCGTCTTTTCTTTTTTAGCATCCTTGGGCAGCTGGATCTTGTTCGCCGGCAGAGAGATGATATCCTTATCGGTGAAGAAGCTCAAAAGGGCCCTTAAGGCGATGAGGTAATAGTTCTGGGTCAGCTTGCTCAAAGGAGTGCCTCTGCTCGGATCCTTGAACCTGGCTAGAAACAACCTGTAGTTCCAGACGTCTTCCGGAGTCAGGTCGTGCGGCAGCATATTTTCTTTTCCCGTCGCTTTGAGCCAGTCGGTGAACTTCTTCAGATACCGGCTATAGTTCTTCTGGGTATTGTCGGACAGTCCTTTTTCGATCTCGCAGTAGTCGAGGAAGTCCGGGACCTGTTTTATGATCGGTTTGTTTGATTTCTGCATAGGGTATTTATCATTATTATTGTAGAAACGTAAATTAGGGCTTCGGTGTAAAACATTGATTCATTGTTAAACATTTATTTTTATATTTTAGAAAAAAATTTTCACAAAAATATTTTTAGGGAATTAAGAGACGATATCTTTATCGAATGATTTCTATAAACGCATTTTAAAGGGTCCGTTTTTAAGCCAAAAAGGTGTAAAACAGGCAGATATATGTAACACGCTATTTCAAACCCCCTATAACGTCGCTTAACCTACATTGTCCGACGTTTATGATTTAATAATATATCAGGGTGTTAGCCCTGTCAAGCACTATTCCCTGCGCTCAATGGGAGATTTTTAGAGAGAGGAGAAAAACATTTAAGATGTTGCTCTCCTCTCTACCTGCACGTTCGGGAAATCCGGAACCGGATCCCAGTTCATGACTCCATCCGTGATGATCTGTCCAATGTTGGACATTCCCGCCCCGGTGGCCAATGATATGGCCTTAGGGATGTTTCCTGCCCTTACGAGATCGTCAATCTCATCTTTAGGGTGCATTTATTCTGCCCCCAGATATACGACCTCATCCCTGAATCGGGCCGGATCAGTCATGATTTCCCTGCAAGGGACTGGTTCAACACGCTGTGCATTTGAGGGCTGTCGTCCCCCCTTAAAGAACTGCTCTTTTCCTGTCATTGGCTACATTATAGAATAAGGGGTTATTTATGTCAAGTATGCGTAGGTGAATTCTAGTTTGAAGCGCAATACTTGGAGAAACCAAAAAGCCATTGTTTTTAGGATATAATGCAGTTGATAAGAAAACATAACCTAAAACACAATGGCGTATCATCATTTTAGCATAGAAGAGAGATTCAAAATACAGGCCTGGATAGAGCTTAGCCTCAGTAAGGCGGAAATGGCGAGGAGACTAGATAAAGACTATTCTGCCGTATTCAGAGAAATCAAGAACAATTCATATGAGAACGGAATATACAAGGCTCTCCATGCCGCTTCCCTTGTCCGGAAACGAAGAAAGGAAGGCAAGCAGAAATCAAAAAAGCTTCTCTGTGATAATGAATTGAAAGAAGCTCTGATTAAGGGACTGAAAAAGAAAAAATCTCCTGATCAGATCATGGGAGAAAGAAGAGTAATCGGAAAAAGCTTTGTTTCAATTGAAACAGTGTATTCCTTCATCTATTCGGAAGAAAAACATCTGATTCTTTTCTTGAGGCAGAAAAAGGGAAAATACAGGAGAAGGCATGGAACCAAGAATCGCGCCATTGCCCGTGAATTGATGAAAAAGCGCCGTATTAATGAGAGGCCCGAGGAAATCAATGAAAGGACGGTAATGGGCCACTGGGAAGGAGATACGGTTGTCGGAAAGGATAAGCAGAACGGGGTGGCCACATATGTCGAGAGGGTTTCCGGATACGCAAGGGGGATAAAGCTTGAGAGAATGAAGGCGGAAGAGTTAAAAGAGAAAACGATAAGGTCTTTTTCCTTGATTCCTAAAAAGAAAAGAAAATCCGTCACATATGACAACGGATCTGAGTTTGCCGAATACGAGATGATTGAAAAAGAAACAGGGATGACAGTTTTCTTTGCTAATCCGTATCATTCTTGGGAAAGAGGAAGCAATGAAAACTGGAATGGATTGCTAAGGCAATACTTTCCAAAGAGAACTGATTTTGATACAGTATCACAAAAGGAAATTGACAGAGCGGTGAGAGAGATAAATAATCGCCCCAGGAAGAGATTAAATTACCTCACCCCCTATCAAGTTTTCATTAAAGAAATGAATCCTAAAGACTATTGCACTTCAAGTTAGAATCTACCGTAAAAAAGAGAAAAACCCTATAAAAAATTTTAATGGGTTTGTACGAAAATTGCTTTGGTCCCTTGGACCTTTTTTTGTCCGAAGATTTCCAGCGTCACTGGTTTGTGGCAGTGTGGGCACAGCCATCCTTCGGTCGTATTCGACGGGAATTGGTGCTCATAGACGGTCTTGTGGCAATGATTGCACAATCCCCTGTTTATAAGGTTCTTGTAGCCCTGCTCTTCCGCGCAGATATATCGGTCCTCGCCCACATATATCGGAACGAAAACATATTCTTTCGGAAGATTCCTTGCGAACAAAGGCGATCCTATCGGCATCATCCTTTCCATCGGACATTCGGCAATGGGATAGTTTTTCCCTCCTTCAAGGACGCACTCTCCGAATGATCCGCACTGGAAGCAGCCGTTTTCCCTTTTTGCGAGACCGCAGAAAGGAAGGTGGACTATGGGAGTCCTTTTGTCGATTACCACTTCCGGGAAGTTCTTCTGTAGTTCTATTATGGTCAATACCACGTCATATCCTTTGATGATGACGTAATCCTTGCCTTGTAAAGGAATTAATGGAATACGGAAAAAGAACATGTGAATCGTCTCCCCCATTGTTCAATGGGTTGACTATATCATAGAGAAAATTGTCCAAAAGTCAAATACTATTTCCCCTTCCTTCTTTGTCTCTCCGAATAGTCTCTTACAGCTTCTTCGAGTTCTTTTCCCCTGAATTCGGGAAAGTATTTTTTGGTAAAATAGTACTGGGAATAGGCTGTGTGCCACATCATGAAGCCGGCCGAGTTGTGGGGGTCGTTTTCAGTCCCCGTCCTGATGATCAGGTCTACCGGAGGGAGATCCTTGGTCCAGAGGTTTTCAATTATAGTTTTTTCATTGACCTCTCCCCTCTTTTCCTTTATCTTTTTAATACAGTCGATCATCTCGTCCGTGCCGTTGTATGCCATTAAGAAAGTCAAAAAATACTTATCGTAGTTTTTGGTTTTTTCGATTGCATTCTTTATCGCTTTTTTGAGGTCTTCGGGAAAATGCTTCTCCCACTCCCCTATTACCCGTATCCTTACCTTGTTTTTGTGTATCTTTTCCTCTTCGGCTATCTTCTCGAATTCATTTTTGAAGACCTTGAAGAGATAGCTTACTTCTGTCTTTGATCTCTTCAAAATGTTATCCAAAGAGCTCCCCCAGATGGTTAAGTATGGGATCTTCATTTCCAGGGATCCTTTAATCATGTCTTCCATGGCGGAACCCCCCTTTTCATGGCCGGAAAAAACGGCCAAACCCTTCTTTTTGGCCCATCTCCTGTTTCCGTCCGGGATTACCGCTACATGTGTTGGTATGTTCATCTCTGTTCTATCCTTAAAGGCTGTTTTTCCTGCGTTTTAGCGTATATATAGCCCAGCGAGAAAGCCAGGGTGACTACTAGGATCATGCACACAACGAGGACTATTTTGTCCTGGTTTTCTTTGACAAAATTCGTTATTTTTGTTAACATTTCAATGTTAATAATAACCGCCGGTTTAATACGTATATATTAGATTAAAATCGGCAAAGAGTCAAAATGGCAACAACCAAAGCCGCCGGTACAAGTCGTCTCGGCAGAGATTCACAACCTAAATACCTGGGAGTAAAGCTGTACGCCGGAGAGAAGGCCAAAGTTGGCTCGATCATCATCCGACAGAGGGGCTCCAAGTTCATCGCCGGAACAAATGTAAGGATGGGCAAGGACAACACCCTATACGCAGTCAAATCTGGAACGGTCTCCTTCAAGACACTGAAAAAGAAGAAGTTCGACGGTTCCCAGAGATTGGCCAAGGTGGTCAATGTGGATTAAAACAAACAAAGAAAAATCAGGGCTTAAGGCCCTGTTTTTTGTTTAAACTTTTAGGATAATAAAATAAGCATTGTAAAACATTAAAGAGTGATATAAAATTAAAGAAATATGGAATATAGCGACAAGAAAAAATATATCTCGATATTAATTATAGTGGTTTTGGTTGCGGCCAGCATTGCTGGATTTTATTTTGTTAGAAAAAAATTAACAATAGAACGGCAGAAAATTGAACTATTTGAAGCTGTAAAGAATAGCGACTTAGCGATGACGCAAGAATTAATCAAAAAAGGAGCAGATGTCAATATTAAAGATTATCATAATCAATCAATATTGGTTTATTCTCTGAGTCCAGACATTACTAAAGCGCTGATTGACGGAGGCGCCGATGTTAATGCGAATAGCGGAGGGATAACTCCCTTAATAGCCGCATCTCTTTTTGGACGCTTAAACATTGTTAGAGAATTAATTAATAACGGGGCGGATATCGACGAAAAAGATTCTGACCATGGTCAGACGGCGTTGATATCGGCATCTATTTTCGGTCAGCTTGATGTTGTTAGAGAGTTGATTAAAAACGGATCAAATCTTGAATCGATGGATTATTCAGGGCATACGGCATTAATGTGGGCATGCGAAGAAGGAAATATTGATGTCGTGAAAGCGCTGATTGACGGAGGCGCCGATGTTAATACCAAGAATGATTTTGGAAGTACGGCGCTAAATTATGCTTCTGGCGGCGGGGATAGAGCAGGATATCCCGAAATTATTAAATTCTTGAGAGATTCTGGAGCTGAATAAATTATTATATTTTTTAGTTCTTTTTTGTTCTTTTATAATTTTTGGGAGGTGTTTTATGTAGTAAGTTTCCGAATTTGTAAAGTCAGTGTACCGAAAGAAGAACACAAGCTCTGAAAGGATGTTGGGAATGAAATTAAGCAAGGTTGGCATAATTGCTGTGGTGCTCATAGCATGCATAGCAATTCCCGTTAGCGCATCTACTCCGCTAACGATAACGACGGCGAATCTATGGGAACTCAATAGTTATCCCGGATACGCCTATCATAACGGCGGGTACCTCTTATGGTCTTTTGGCCAGAGCCTCACAGCCACCAATATGCGTGCATGTGGGGACGATATCCAGTTCGCCGATAATTACGGTTATTACTGGGGCGAGTGCGTAAGCGCCGTTAAGGCCTTAAGCGGCAGTACGGTTGGAACAGCAAGCTGGATACAGGGAAGTCAGGTAACGAGCGGTGGAGTGTCTCAGGGGACTGCGATAGCTACATTTCCAGGAGGATCATATAGCGGACACGCAGCAATCTTTAAAGGATACACCTATAGCGGTAGCACCATAACTGGAGTTCAAGTCTGGGATCAGAACTGGACTTTAGATGGGTCTACCCTACACCTGTTCGGAACACACACCCTTTATCGTTCAGGATCGGGCGTTAACAACGCCGACAATTATTACGTAGTGCGTGTATAAACGCAGTGCGTACATTTAAAACGGGATTTCGTAAAGAAATCCCGTTTATTCTTACAGGCAAACCCGTCCCGGAGGTAAGGCGTTTTCAAAGTTTGATAGCCCGCCGAAGGGCAAGGGAGGGTCGCCTTACAAAAAGAACGCTAATTTAACCTTCTTTTTTTATGTTTTTCCACTTCGGTTATCTGCTTAATTTCGTTTATTTAAAAATTTTAATATATTCGCATGAAGACAATCTAACTCAAATAAACTGAATCTGAACCATTCACGGCCTATAGAATTAGTCTTATATTTTTTATGCAAGTAATTTTCTAGTAGGATGGCTTTATCTGTAGCGTAAAAATAATATGGCTCTAGCTCCTCTGCACTTCCAGTTTGTAAATTTTTAAAACGATGATAGAAGTCATTAGTGACACCTATTTTGTATTTATCAGTTCCACATATTTTAATTATATAAACACCATATCCTTTTTCTTTAGCTACGAAAAACATCACAGAATGAGGCACAATGCCTTCTCTGTATATTTTTCCGTCTTTTCTAACGACTCTTGCAGGGTATTCGCTAATAATTTCGAATCCCAAGTCTTTAAGCATATCTATTTGTGCATGATATGCTGGTTTTTTCTCGTATTTTTTTTCAACTGGACAAACTAAAGTCGCCTTAGCGTCTTCAGAATTATAACCTTCGAAATGGGCATGGAATGAAACCGCTACTTTTTTATTTTTTGCAATAATAAACCAATCCTCACCATGATCTCCTGTTTTGACCCAGAATAAATATTTTTTACTGATCATTATAGGAATAGGGAGCTTATGTGAGAAATATATTTTACTTCCCCGCCACCTTAATAAACTCCTTGAATAACGGATGCGGTATCAGCGGGCTTGATTTCAGTTCCGGGTGGAACTGAACCGCCACGAAGAAAGGATGATCCTTGAGCTCTATTATCTCCACCAGATTTTTCTTGGTGTTGATTCCTGAAACGACAAGGCCTTTCTTGACCAAGAGATCCCTGTAATCATTGTTCACCTCGTATCTGTGCCTGTGTCTTTCCGAAATGTCTTCCGCCTTGTATGCCTTGTAGGCAAAGGTTCCTTTTTTGACTTTGCAGTCCCAGGCGCCCAGACGCATCGTCCCTCCGTAATTGTGCTTCTTCATCAATTCCTTCTGTTCTTCCATCAGGTCAATCACGGGATTTGAAGCCTTTGAATCGAATTCACGGGAAGTCGCATCCTTTATCCCGCAGACGTGCCTTGCGAACTCTATCACGGCCAATTGCAGTCCCAAGCACAATCCAAGGAAAGGAATCTTGTTCTTCCTCAAGTATTCTATCGCCCTTATCTTCCCTTCCGTGCCTCTCGTTCCGAAGCCTCCGGGAACGATCACTCCGTCGAACTCCTTAAGCTTCTTAAGTTCTTTCTTGTCTCCCGTCTCGAACTTCTGGGCCGACAGCCAGTGTATCTCCGGAGTCCTGTTGTTCGCCCAGGCGGCGTGTTTGACCGCTTCCAATACTGAAATGTATGAATCGGTCAAAGAGAACTCGCCCGATTCGAAATACTTCCCCACTATCCCTATCTTCACCACAGGCTTCTCCTTCTTGATCGTATTGACGAGAGAAGTCCACTCTTTCATATCCTTCTTCTTCGCCCTCATATTAAGCTTCTTCAATATCCTGTCTCCCAGCCCTTCTTTCTCGAAATTCAGAGGTATCTCGTATATCGAATCAACATCGGGAGCGGAAATGACATCCTTGGGATCCAGATTGCAGAATATGGAAATCTTCCTCTTCCTGGGTTCGTCCAAAGGAACCGAAGCCCTTCCTAAGATGAAGTCCGGCTGTATACCCGCTTCGTTCAATAATCTGGCCGAGGTCTGGGACGGCTTCGTTTTCATCTCCCCGATTATCTTCAAAGTCGGAAGATAGGTGACCAAGGCGAAAAGAACTTTCTTGGGGTATTTGAGCTTCATCATCCTGGCTGCTTCCAGAAAGAGAAGGTTCTGGTATTCCCCCACCGTTCCTCCTATTTCGATCATCACAAAATCGGCCTTGTCCTTCCTGGCCACTTTTTCAATCCTTGAAATGACTTCGTTGGGTATATCCGGAACCACTTCCACACACCTGCCTTTGAATTCGAGGTTCCTCTCCTTCTGGATCACGGCCTGGTAAACTCTGCCCGTGGTCATGTAGTTGTCGGTCGAAAGGCTTATATCCAAAAACCTTTCGTAGTTCCCTACGTCCTGGTCGCATTCCGTCCCGTCATCGGTCACGAAAGTCTCTCCGTGCTCAATGGGGTTCATGGTTCCGGCGTCGACATTGATATACGGGTCGATCTTTATCGCCGAGACCTTGAATCCCTTGCCCTGGAGTATCTTCCCTATAGACGAGGTGGCTGCACCCTTCCCTACGCTCGACATCACTCCTCCCGCTACGAAAATGTAATTTGCCATTTTTATCAGTAATTAAAAAAGAAGAGAAAGCTACTCTTCTTTTCCCGTTATTATTATCTTTATTTCCGCTTCCAGATTGTGGTCGAACTTGAGCTTGACCGGGAATTCCCCGGTTTCCTTCAAGGGGGACTTCAAGTCAACCTGTTCCTTCGATACGCTGAATCCCATTTCCTTAAGATGGTCCGAAATCTTCTGCT
The DNA here is from genome assembly GCA_041650235.1 of Minisyncoccota bacterium. Lineage (GTDB taxonomy): Bacteria > Patescibacteriota > Minisyncoccia > Minisyncoccales > Minisyncoccaceae > UBA2211. The sequence continues at coordinate 6,854 of JBAZLP010000013.1, read as the reverse complement.
TGTTCACCGATTCGAACAGCTGGCCTTCTTTCCCGGCCTTGACTAAGATCTCCACCTCCGTCCCGTCGAGCTTGGAAGCCGTCTTTTCAGTTTCCTTAAGCTCTGTTTCAGCCCTTTCTAAATCCAGCTTCTTCTTGGCTTCAAGGTTCTTCAAAGAATCCTCGTCCGCCGCTACAGCGAGCCCTTTGGGGATGAGAAAGTTCCTGGCGAATCCGCTCGAAACCTCCTTGACGTCGTTTTTCCTTCCCGTATTGGGAACATCCCTTAAAAGTATGACTTTCATACACTCTATTTTAGTATCTTTTCTATTTCTTGCAAGGCCCGTTCAAACTGGGGGTCTTTTCCGTTATCATAGTCCTCGGCGGTCAATTCAACCTCTATATCCGGGGTTATTCCGGTGTCCTGGATCCTCACTCCCGAAGGGGTGTACCATTTGGCCACGGTCACCTTCAAGCTTGAGCCGTCTTCAAAGTCGAGTATCTTCTGGACCGTTCCTTTTCCGAAAGATGTCTGGCCGATCAACAGCGCTCCCCTGTCGTCTTTCAATGCTCCGGCCAGAATCTCCGAAGCCGAAGCGCTTCCTTCGTTGATCAAAACGACCAAAGGAATCGAAGCGAAGTTGGAAGGCCCGTTTGATTTTATCTCCATTTTGGTTCCGTCCCTGTCCTGTTCTGACAAAACCACATCTCCCACTTTCAGGAACCAGCCGGCGATATCGGTCGCCTGATTGACCAGCCCTCCGGGATTGTTCCTCATGTCAAGGATTATTCCCGAGACGTTCTCGTTCAGTATTTGGAAAGCGGCGCTTTTGAATTCCTGATAGGCGCTGTCGGAGAACTCGAAAAGGGTGATGTGGGCGATCTTCTTTCCGTCCGCTGTCGTCTTTATCTCCATCTCCATCGGAGGAACCTTGATCAGGTCTCTCACCATCTCCACATCCTTTGTTCCGTCATCTCCCTTCCTTGTTATTGTCAAAGTTACCTTGGTCCCTTTGGGTCCTCTGATCATATCTACCACCTCGTCAATGGAAAGGTCGGCGGTGGGCGTCTTGTCCACAGCTAATATAAGGTCTCCGGGCTTCAGTCCGGCTCTTTCGGCCGGAGTGCCTTTGATCGGAGAAACAGCCGTTATCCTGTCGTTCTTGACTCCCAATTGGAGGCCGATGCCTTCGAAGCTTCCGGAAAGGTCATCGTTGAGCTTCTTGGCTTCTTCGGGATCGAAAAATTCTGTGTACGGATCCCCTATGGCTTCAACCATGCCCGAAACGGCTCCGTACGTCATCTTGGTTTTGTCTATTTTGTCCGGATCGACGTAGTTGACCGTGACCTGGTCCCAGGCTTTCTTCAGGAGCGAGAAATCCACTCCGTCGATGCTGTATGCCATCTTGTAGTACTGCTGGAAGACGATCTCGTGGAAATAGAATCCGCAGAAGAATGATACTCCTATCGCTATCGCGCAGACGATGTTCTTGGTTTGGTTTTGCATGAGTTTAAGTTGTTATCCAATACATACAGATTACCATATTTTATTAATTGCAACAATGTTGATTTTAGGATAAAAAAAGTGAGTAGTTTTCACTCTCACATTGCTGGCTTAATCCCAGTCATCCTGGATGTTTCTGAGTCTTCTCCAGGCGTCTCTGCGATACTCTTCGCTCGGGCTGTACTCAGCCAGGCCGCAGAGGCATAGCCGGTGCATCCTTTTTCCCGGTCCGCTCACGAGCCTGTCGCCAATAGGTCTGTTGGCAAGCTCTTTGAGTTCTTCCGGGGAGACGAGGATCCAGGATTCACCTTCTCCGGGCGGATTAAGAATGAATCCCACGGCGATTCCGAATGCCCAGTCTTTGCCTCCGGAAATTACAGCCGGATGCATTGCTGGCATGTAGCCGAGTTGCGTGGTGTCGATGGTTATGTCTCCAAGCTCTTCGCGGATTTCCCGCAGGAGTTCCTGAAAGATAACCCTTTCGTCCTTGGCAGCGTTTACGGCTTCTTCCTCGGCTCCTCCGCCTGGCAGATCCCAGTCTCCGGGCAGAGACTCGTCTTTTCCTCTTCTCTTTACAAGCAGCTTTCCGCTGCATGGGTCAAACAGATAAGCGAATAACCCAATTGTCGGTTTAATGGTAGGCGTTTTTATCACCTCTGCTTATGTTATAATACATTTTTATTTATTTGTCAAAAAATCTGTGGGCGAGTTCAATATCTCCCTTGAATAAAAAAAACGACCCGGACCGTTTTCAAAGCAGATCGAAGTGTTTCGACAGATACCCCTTTATCTCTCTCAGGGTTCCTTTTTCCGCCTCGCCGATCTTGTTGATGAAGCGGGAGCGGTCGAAAGAAGCTATATCGAAAACCTTGATTACCGAATCGAACTTGAGCCGGTTTGACGCATCGGCCCTAACGACGATGTCGTCTTCGACCTTGTTGTCCAGATTGGAGGTCAAGGGTAGGACGGTGACGAGATTGCTCTTCCTCAGCTGCTTATCCGATTCGATTACTATCGCTGGCCTTTTTCCCTGGTATTCATGTCCCGAGCCGGGATTGAAATTGACGAGGAAATATTGTCCGTACCCTATATTCATAGGTTTTCGTAATAATCGACTTCTTCTTTGGATATATCTCCCAGGTCTTTGAGGATATCGGAATACGAAGCGTTTTTCATAGCAGTCATTTCGTCCGGTTTCTTCATAACATCGACGACCTTTCCGCAAACGAGATAGCTGTCGCCATCATTCTCGCTTATATATATCGGTGGGAAATCGCGGCTTGATTCGGACAGAAGGATTATCCGGGCGTTCTTTTTGTCGAATAAAATCTTTTTGATGTTGGCCGCTCCGTCTATAATTGAAACGACGCAATCGCCGTTCCTGACAGTTTCTTTCTTGTCGATGATCACATAGTCGCCGTTTTCGATATTTTTTCCGTTAATCGAAGCTCTGTTCATCGAATCGCCTACGGCTTTCAGGACAAAGACTTCATCGATCCTGCCGATCAAATCTTTTTTTAGCAGTCCCCGGGACAGTTTCAGATATCCCTCAATCCTTTCGTCTGCGAATATGAGAGCCTGGCCGCAATTGGCCGAGCCCAGTATCGGCAAAGAAATCAGGCCCGATTTCCCGGCGCCCGTTCCGGCCTTCTTTATCTTCCCGTCCGGGCTTACGCTCAAAAGACCCTTTCCCACCAATTGGCCTATATGGTGCTTTATCTTCTGGGGGCTTCCCGGTTCGCCGATGAGTTCGCCGATCTTTCTCAGTGTCAATGCCGACAGGTCGCGACTCCCGGCCAGATTTATGATTTTTTCTTGTACGAGATGCATATTGACTATATTGTAGCAGTTGGTTGACAGCTGTCAAGTTTATTTAATCCTTGACGGGATTCCGATCAGGTAGTTCCACCTATAGTCGACAATCTTAACTTCAACCCTCTCCTCTATCTTCCCTTTATCCAGAACCACGGCCCGACCCGAATCGGTTCTGGCCAGGCATTTCCCTTTCCTCTTCTCGATAATCAAAACTTTTAATTTCTTTCCTTTGTATTTCTTGTTCTTCTCCAGATTGTATTTCTCGAACAGTTCGGAAACGATCCTCGACCTGTCCTTCTTTATCCTGTCCGGCAGGTCTTTCAGATTGGAATCGGGAGTCCCCTTCCTTTTGGAAAACTTGAAGATATGCAATACTTCCGGCTTCACCTTCTTTATCAATGCGACCGTTCTCTTGAACGACTCTTCCGTTTCCAATGGATGCCCCACGATTATATCCGTGGCGATGATGCTTTCCTTGAATTCTCTCCTGAAAGCGGAAACAATCTCAAGGAAATCAGAAATGGAATATCCCCTATTCATCTTTTTCAACAGTTCGTCGTCTCCGGACTGCAAAGGCAGGTGGATGAACTTATACAGCTTATCCGACTTATACGCTGACAACAGCCCTTTCAATATTTTTTTTGCATGTCCCGGGTTCATCATTCCCAGTTTCACCCTGAAATCACCTTCTATTCGAGAAATGTCCTCCAACAATCCGGGGAGATCCTGTTTACCTTTGTCCATACCGTATACAGCCAGGTCTTGGGATGTAAGCTGGATTTCCTTGAACTCGGAAGAAAGAGCCCCTTCGATTTCTTTAACTATGTTTTTCCTTTCGAAAGAATTCAATCTCTTCCTTGCGAACCTGGTTATGCAATAGGAACAGGAGCCGAGGCACCCTTCGGCTATGGAGACGATGGCCGAGCAGGTATCCTTATCCGTCCTCTTCTTTCCCGAACACAGTTCCGCCTTGTCAGCAACCTCGTTACCTATGATCACCTCCTTCTTCCCTTTCAATACCTTTTCCGCCAACTCCCCGATCGAAGAAATATTGGTCGGTCCGATGAGCCCGTCGGCTATTTCCCGGCACGCTTCGAAAGAAATAAGAGGAAGGCATCCGGAGATGATGACCTTCTTTCCTTTTTCCTTGAGAGCGGCAGCTTCTTTCAATATCTTCCTTTCCGTCTTCTCGACCACCCCGCAGGAATTGAGGATGAACAAATCAGCTTCCTTTTCGGAAGCCTCCTTGAAATCGGACGACAATATTCCCCTCATCAGCTCGGAATCGGCTCGGTTCATCTTGCAGCCGTATGTTTTGAGGCAGAACTTCATGAGCGGGATACCAGAATCGGACTGGCGCCCTCTGCTTGGGAAGCAGACGTACTGCCACTATACTAATCCCGCCTACAAAGCAATATTAGTCCATTTCTCTCTTTTTATCAACAGGAAGGTGTAACAAAAAAGGGACAAATGTATTATAATAAGTGTATGGATGAGGACAAGATAAAAGAGCTGGTCTTAAGGGCCCAAGAAAAGGACAAGGAGGCGTTTTCCGAACTGTTTGATTTGTATTACGACCGCATATTGAACTATGTCTGGAGGAGAACCCTTGATCCCGATTCATCTAAAGACATATTGAGCAATGTTTTCTTGAAGGTTTTAAAGAGTCTGGATAGTTTCGAATGGAGGGGCGGCCCTTTTTCCTTCACCGCCTGGATATTCAGGATAGCTTCGAATGAGGTCAACCAGTATTTCAGGCAGAGCAGGTATTATTCCGAACTGTCCTTCGACCCCGGAGACGACAATAAGGCGGTCGAAGAGATTGAGATGAAGATGGACAAAGACAAGCACCTCCTCGTCTTGAACAAGGCGATCAGGCAATTGAAGCCCGTCTACCAGGAGATCATCAATCTGAGGTATTTCGAAGAGCTTTCGTATACCGAGATATCGGAGATAATGAAGAAGAACGAATCGACTGTAAGGGTATACTGCCAGAGAGCCAGAGAAGACCTGGAGAAGATATTGAGGCAGGACGCATTTAAATTCTTGGAAAACTATGACTTTTGAAGAACTGTTCAAAAAAGCGGAGATGGAGATAAGGATGGACGGGCATAAGGACAAGCTCAGATCCGCCCTCCTTGAAAACGATTTTTTCTCGGAAGAGAAGGAGGTTTGGGATTGGAAGGTTTTCGCCCCTTCCCTCGCCCTTTCCCTCGTATTAGTGGCGTTCTCCTTCAACCTTTCCTTCACCGGAGGAGAAGTTAAGAATTCGCCAGTCCCCTCTTTCTATTCGGTGATGTCAAACAACAAAAACGTTAGCCCCGCTACAGAAAGCGCCGGGGGCGGCAACGCTTTGCAAATGGTCGATAATGATTCAAAGACGGTCTTCTACTTCAACGAGAGGAACGTCTTAGTTCATTCAGAAGTGGTTAATATAAGATAATAATATATAAACATATGAAAATAATGGAAAACAAATTTTTTCAGGGGTTGATATATATCCTCATGGTAGTCGTCATCTTCTACTTCCTGGCTTCGATAAACGAGAAGACAAAAGCCAGCGAGACAGATGTCATCAGCGTAACGGGCACAGGAGAAATATACGTCACTCCGGACATAGGGCTGATCAACGTATCTGTCCAGACACAGAATAAGAATGTTTCGGTGGCGAGCACGGACAACAACGAGAAGATGAATGCAATCATCACCTACCTCAAGAGCAGCGGAGTCGAGGAGAAAGATATAAAGACGACTTCTTTCAGCATCTATCCCGTCTATTCATGGGAAGACAAGACCGGAAAGAGGAGTCTAGATACGTACGAAGTCAACCAGGTTCTGGAAGTTAAGATCAGGGATCTGTCCAAGGTCGGAGACATCATCTCCAAATCGACCGAACTGGGAGCCAACAACGTCAGCAGCCTTTCTTTCACCGTAGATGACGACGAGAAGGTAAAGGAGCAGGCCAAGGAAGAGGCTATAAAGAATGCCAAGGAGAAAGCCAAGTCTTTGGAAAAGGCTCTGGGAGTCCACCTGGTCAAGATAGTCAATTTCTCCGAAAGAACCAGTTACCCTGTTTACGACAGCTACTACAAGTCAGCTTCGGGAATGGGAGGAATAGAGCTCAGTTCTTCCGTTGCCCCGACCATCCAGACGGGACAGAACAAGGTCACTTCGACCGTAACGATAACATACTCGGTTAGATAGTTTTAATAAAGCAAAAGCTCGGCTCAGCGCCGAGTTTTTTGTTATAAAAAAAGAGGCTATGAAATCAATCATAGCTTCATCAATCATAGCTTCAATGTCTTCGGCGCAGAACTATCCACACTACAACGATAATCCCGATTAGGGCGACTAACGCTCCGAATCCCGGAGCTGGGTGGGCTACTGTAACAACAGCAACAGTAGCCGTTGCGCCAGCAATCATCTTTTCACCTCCCTGGGCGGAGCCGGTTTGCTGAATCCGCAGCTCAAACAGACGAGGGTTGTGCAGGTGTCGTCTCCGTAGACGAAGAAGTCGCCGCACTTGCAACGATACGTGTCATTGAGTTTTTTGAGCA
>JBAZLP010000012.1:0-22870 GCA_041650235.1 Minisyncoccota bacterium | reverse complement strand
CTTTTCGGGACGAATAAAGAAGTCAGCGATAAAGAATTGGAAAAGGCTTTGAAGATGGCCCGAGTCGATGAATTCCTGGGGAGTATGGAAAACGGGCTCGATACGGTCATTGGGGAAAGGGGAGTGAAGCTTTCCGGAGGAGAGCGTCAGAGGGTCGGGATTGCGAGAGCTCTGGTCAAAGACCCTTCCATATTGATCTTCGACGAAGCCACTTCCAGTTTGGACGTGGAGAACGAGGCGATTATAAGGGAGTCGATAGAGAAGGCCTCCGAAGGAAGGACGACGATCATCATCGCCCACAGGCTATCAACCATCAAGGATGCCGACAAGATCATCGTCATGGAAAAGGGAAGGATAGTGGGGCAGGGGACCCATGACGAGCTCCTGAAGGAAAACGAGATATACAGGAACATGATCAACATCCAGACAGTCATCGTCGGAGGGAACTAAGCAAAACGCCGCAAAAGGCGTTTTTCGCTTCTTAATGATAAGTAGTGTGTTAACATTGATTGTTAATAAGTATAATTGACAAATTTTTAATCTTGTGGTAATATTTTTACCACAGGGTCTAAGTTCTTTAACAGTCCAATAATTATAATAAATACTTCAAAATATGAAAAAAGTATTGTTAAATTTTGGAGAAAGTCTTAAGAAGCTGAGACTAGATGCAAATTTAACGTTAAGAGATATTTGTAAAATTGTTAGCTATGATCCAAGCAACTGGAGTAAGATAGAAAGGGGAGTAATGGCCCCGCCTAAGGATGCCAAACTTTTAGAAAATTGGGCCGAAGCTTTAAAGCTGGCCAAAGAATCTAAAGAATATAGTCAATTTATGGACGAAGCTAAGGTCGCTCAGGGGTCTATCCCTGAAGACATCTTAGCTGACGAAAATATTATTGATTATTTGCCGGCATTTTTTAGAACGGTGAGAAATAAAAAACCAACAAAAGAAGACATAGATCTTCTTATAAGCGTCCTAAAGAACAAATGACAGTTCCTTATTATTCAGACATAGATATAAAATCAAAAGCGGATGATTTTAGATTGAAATATTGGGGAAAGGATATTCCTATCGATATAGAAATGGTTGCTGAAAAGGAATTAGGTATTAAAATAATACCAATTCCTAATTTAATAAGGTTGGCGTCTGTTGATGCTTTAATTACGTCAAAATGGGACATTGTCTTTACCGATGATTTTTATTATTCCGAAAGGGAAAATCGTTTTAGATTTTCCCTAGCTCATGAGTTGGGTCATTATGTTTTGCATAAAGAAGTTTATGAAGCTTTTGGTATTAAAAACATAGATGATTATAATAAATTTTTTAACGATATGACTCAAGAAAATTATAGCTTATTTGAGAGTCAGGCGAATCGTTTTGCTAATTATTTATTAATACCCGCTGATATTTTATGTGAAGAAATAAAGAATATTATAAATGGCAACGAAGAATATAAGATTTTTAAAAAAGTAGAAAACAAAATTAACTATCTTGCATATTCGTTGTGTGATAAGTTTAAAGTCAATGAAACGCCGATGGAAATAGCTATAAAGAAATCAATAGACAGGGGCGACATAGAACTGTAGTCATAAAAAACAAAAACACCCCTGAGGGGGTGTTTTTGCAATACTTGGTGACTAACGGGATTTGAACCCGTACAAACATCTCCACAGGATGTTGTGCTGCCATTACACCATAGCCACCACGGGATCTGTGTCCCCGGTGCGAATCGAACGCACAACCTACAGATTAGAAGTCTGTCGCTCTGTCCAATTGAGCTACGGGGACTCGATACATCTTTCATACCAAAAATAAGGTTAAAAGGCAAGGAATGTTTTTTGACTGATGATGAGAAAGATGATATAAAAAGGGAGTAGCCGGGGCATAGTGAAACGGCTATCACGAGTCCTTTGGGAGGATTTATTCTGAGTTCGAATCTCAGTGCCCCGAAAGGATAGTAGCGCGAGTGTAGCTCAATGGCAGAGCGATAGCCTTCCAAGCTATACATGAGGGTTCGATTCCCTTCACTCGCTCCAATTAAATGGAAAAACAAAAGCTAAAAGTCGCTGTCGTCGGCGGTGGGGTGATGGGGCTGTATATCTCCTGGAAATTGGCGGAAGCGGGACACGAGGCCTCTCTTTTCGATAGGAAGAAAGAGGATGTCTTGGGCAAGAAATGCTGTTCGGCTCTGGTTTCGGAGAGGATAAAACAATTTGTTCCCATAGACGATGACTGCATGGAGAACGAGATAACATCCTGCGTCATCAATTTTCCCAAAGGCAAGGTCAAGCTGAATTTCAGCCCCAAGCATCTGGCTTTGAAAAGGGAGTCGGTCATAGCCAGATTGCTCGAGCTGAATCAGAAAGCCGGGACAAGGATCGTCCTGGGACAGGAAATCAAGAGGGCGCCTCAAGGATTCGACAGGGTTATCGGATGCGACGGCGCCTTTTCGATTGTGAGGAGGAGCTTGGGTCTGCCCGATCCGGGGATAAGGAACGGGATACAGGTCTATTCTTTAATGAAGAGCAATTCGCACATAACCCAGACGTATGCCTTTGACGACCTTTCGGGATTCTGCTGGAAGATTCCCAAGGGGGAGAAGATAGAATACGGAGCGATGGGAACCAGGGAAGAGGTAGAGAAAAAAGTCAACAAGATATTAGATATAGAGGGAGTTGAGAAAGACACTGTTTCGGCTGCGGTCATCCCTTGCCCCCGCTTTCCTCTTTTTAATGCCGGCCTGATCTTTCCCAAAGAGAAGAATATCACCCTTTGTGGGGATGCGATGGGATTGACCAAGCCCTGGAGCGGGGGAGGGATAATCTGGGGGCTCCATGCTGCCGACATATTGGTCAAGACGTTTCCCGATTTCAGGAAATACAGGAAGGAGACGGTAAGGTTCTTCAGGTTCAAGATATTGAAAGGCCAGATATCCAATTACCTGGTTCAGACGATAGGGAAGAGGCTTCCTCAATTATTGCCTAAGGAAATGAAATATGACAACGATTTTCCATCGTTTTCGGTTGCTTTCAAGAGGGAAAAGTGATAGTGTTTAGGCATATTTAGGAGAGATGCCTGAGCGGTTTAAGGGGACGGTTTCGAAAACCGTTGTGGGAGAAATCCTACCGTGAGTTCGAATCTCACTCTCTCCGCTTAATACATCAAAAAGGTATGGCAGAAGACAATAAACAATCCAATTTCGTCATGAGGCCGCCGGTGGTGGTTGTTTTGGGCCATATCGATCACGGCAAGACATCGCTTCTGATGGCTATCCGTGATTTCAAGGTTTTGGAAAAGGAGTCGGGAGGTATCACCCAGCATGTCGGAGCGTACCAGATAGAACACAATAATAACAAGATAACTTTCATCGATACTCCCGGACACGAATCGTTTTCGGCGATAAGGAGCAGGGGATCGAAACTGGCGGACATCGCTCTTTTGGTCATCGATGCGGCCGAGGGAATAAAGAAGCAAACCAAAGAAGCGATAAACCACATAAAGAGCGCCAATCTTTCTTTGATTGTCGTTTTGAATAAAATAGACAAGCCCGGAGCCAATCCGGAGATGGTCAAGCTGCAGTTGAGCAAAGAAGACATCTTAGTCGAGTCGTACGGAGGCAAGGTTCCGTCAGTCGAAATATCGGCCAAGACGGGGCAGGGAATCACCGATCTTCTGGATATGATCCAGCTGGTGGCCGAAGTCGAGGAATTGAAGGCGGAAAAAGGGATCAAGTCGGAAGGAACCATCATAGAATCTTATCTCGATCCCAAAAGAGGCCCCACCTCAACCGTCCTCATAGAGAACGGGACATTGAAACAGGGAGACATCATCGGAACGGATTCGGCCATAGGCAAGGTCAAGAATCTGGGCGACTTTTTGGGAAAAGATATGGGAGAAGCCAACCCTTCCGATCCGGCCGTCATCGTCGGATTTGAATCGGTTCCTTCGGTCGGAGAAAAATTTCATGTCTACGACTCTTATTCCGAAGCCGAGAGCAAGTTGAAACCGAAAGAATTGAAGAGCGACATCGCCGAAGTCGATCCGGACAAGAAATGCTTGAACCTCATAATCAAGGGAGATGCTCAGGGATCGCTCGAAGGGATTGTCGAGGTCTTGAAGACTTTGCCCCAGGAAAATGTCTGTCTGAGGGTGATCAAGTCGGAAGTGGGGGACATAACCGAGGCCGATGTGAAGATGGGAAAGACTAGCGAAGCGGTCATCATCGCTTTCAGGGTCAAGAAGGACAAGGTTGCCGAAATTTCAGCCGAGAACAATAAAGTCAAGGTATATGATTTCAGCATTATCTACGAATTGGCCCAGAAGGTGAGGGAATTGATGGAAAGGAAGCTGGTCAAAGAGAAAGAAAGAACTGATTTGGGGAAGATCGAGGTCTTGGCCATCTTCAGGACGGAGAAGAACAGGCAGATCGTGGGAGGGAATGTCATTGACGGCGAAGTTCAAAAAGGAGTATCTCTGGAAATATTCAGGAATGGAGAAAAGGTGGGGCAGGGGAGGATAGTCGAACTGCAGTCGAATAAGAAAGATTTCGACGTGGTCAAGAAAGGAAAAGAGTGCGGCATCCTCTACCAGGGTTCGGAGAGGATAAAGGAAGGAGACGAGCTTGTCGTGTATAAGGAAGAGTACGTCCAAACAGAGCTGTAATATGTTCAGAATAGAAAAAGTCAACAGCATAATAAGGGAAGAGTTGGGCAAGTCGATCTTGAAGGAGATAGACATATTCCCGGGCATACTCCTGACGATAACCAGGGTTGAGTGTTCAAGAAACCTCTTTTTAGCCAAGGTGTATATTTCCGTCATTCCCGAAGACAGGTTCGAGGAAGTCCTTTCCTTGTTGAACAGGCATATATACGATCTCCAGCAGATATTGAACAAGAAGCTCCAGATGAGGCCGGTGCCAAAGATAGAGTTCTTTAAGGAGACTAAGACGAAGGAAGCGGGAAGGATAGACGAACTGCTGATGAAGATCCAAAAAGAGGATGAGCGATAAAACAATATATGCATTTATAGACGCTTCAAACCTCTGGGCAGCCCAGAAATCCAAAGGAAGATTCTTCGATTATGAAAAATTGAGAGATTTCTTAAAAAAAGAACTCAGTGGCGCATCTATACAGATTTTTTATTATACGGCTTATCCGGCAGAAGGAACGAGAGAGTACAGCTTGGATGGAAAGCATAAATTCCTCACTTTTCTTAAAAAGGGCCTTGGATTTATAGTGCGTAAAAAAGAGCTGAAGAGGATTTTTACGGCTACCGATTCCGGCCAGGTGTTCGAAGAAAAAGGGAATATGGATGTCGAGATAACAATAGACGCCATACACCATATTAAAAAATATGACATCGCGGTTCTGTTTTCCGGTGATTCCGATTTTCTGGCCTTATTGAAATATTTAAGAAAGGGTGGAAAGTCCGTTTATGTCTTTTCGTCCAAAAACAATATTTCCGAAGAATTGAGGACTGGCGGAGACGGGTATTTCGATGTTCTACAGATTGATGGGGATATTTGGGGAAGGGAACTGAGGCACCGTGAAGAAATCAAAAAAGCAACCCTCCGCAAGGAAGGTTGCCCTTAGATGTAATACCCTTTCAGTTCTATGGAAAACCGAAAGACATTGTCATTATACGGGATTATTCTTATCGAGTCAATAGGCGAGATATTGAAAAAAGGGATTAAAATTGCTATTGTTTCCTTGTATCAGGGCGTGGTGGCCAAGCAGTAAGGCAAGAGTCTGCAAAACTCTCATACGCGGGTGCAATTCCCGCCCACGCCTCCATATGCCTCGGTGATGAAACTGGTAAACATACAGCACTTAAAATGCTGCGGGTAACACCCTTGTGGGTTCGAGTCCCACCCGAGGCACTGAAATCGGTTGACATCCTTAACAGCAAAGGTTAAAATATCCTTAATGAAACTGGATTTTAAGGAGAAATATCTTGTTGAAAGATCATTCACTCTGATCGAGCTTCTTGTCGTAATAGCGATAATCGGCATCATCTCGGGCTTGATTATCGTCACCATGTCGGGAGCGACTACTTCCGCCAACGACGCAAGGAGGAAGAACGATATTTCCGCTTTGAAAAAAGCTCTCACCATATACAGCACCCTGAACGGGTTGGCGTACCCGATCGAATCCACTCCCTGCAACATCGGAGCCCCCTCGGGATCTTCTCCTTGTTCCACTCTCGCTTCAGCAATCGCAGACAATCTTCCTACCCTTCCTCTCGACCCATCAGGCCAATACTACAAATACGCCTCTGACGGAACGACATACGGCATCATGGCCGATTCTGCTTTAACAGACATCGACGGCAACAAATACGGTACGGTCACGATAGGGAACCAGACCTGGATGGCTGAGAACCTCATGACCACCAGGTACAGGGACGGGACACCTATCACGTATGCCTCGACCTGGAGCGCCGACGGCGGATACTACGGCTATCCTCCCAACATCGGGAACACGGCAGAAGAGACTCCGGCCAATATCCAGTCGAACAAACTGGGCTTCGTCTACCAGTTATCCGCAGTCAACAGCTCCCATGGACTCTGTCCCTCGGGATGGCATGTACCCTCAGATGCGGAGTGGAAGACCTTGGAGATGTTCCTCGGCATGAGCGAGACAGACGCAAACCTCACCGGGTGGACCAGGGGAACGAGCGAAGGAAGGAAGCTCAAGGAAGCGGGAACGACTTGGACCGATCATGCGAACAGAGGCACCAACGCCTCCCTTTTCACCGCCGCTGGTTCCGGCCGCCGGGGGCCCACGGGTTCTTTCAATAATCGTTCCACGCTCACGTACTTCTGGGCTTCGGGGGCGTCTGGCTGGATCCGCGCTCTGGATTATTCCTACGCCACGGTTTACCGCAGTACGGGTTCGGCGGCTAACGGGTTTTCCGTTCGCTGCCTCAAGGACTGATTCTCCCATCCGACTATTTGACTATTCCGCCGCGAAAAAATAAAGGTAATTGAAACTCAACAACGTATGAGTACGTATACTTCTCTCGCAGTGTACAAAGCGAGCTATGATTTCTTGATATTGCTGATAAATCTGACTAAAAATTTTGACAGGGAGTATAAATATACCATCGGAGAAAATGTGAAAAAGGAAGCGATGGAAATGATGAAGAATATATACCGGGCTAATAGCAGCGAGGATAAGCCAGGGTTGATACAGGCGGCGAGGGAGAATATAGAAATGATCCGCCTTGACTTGAGGGTCCTCCAGGACCTGAAGCAGCTGAATCTCAGGAAATTCGTCTTTCTCAATGCCAGAGTCGAGACAGTGTCGAAGCAGCTCGTCGCTTGGCAGAGGTCTTTTAACAGTGCGGGCCGGAGTTGACCTTGGTCAAGGCTAAGGCAAGCGAGCCCAAATCAGTCCAATAATCCTCTCGCTTCAAGCGAGGAATACAATTCCCGTTTTCCGTTCAAGGGATTCGGGAAGAATCCAGCGATTATTTTTGCGCTAGGCGGAGAGCGTGCTGCCCGGCAACCGGGGGACCACGGGTTCTTTCAATAATCGTTCCACGAACACGAACTTCTGGGCTTCGGGGGCGTCTGGCTGGAACCGCAATCTGAATTATTCCAACGCCACGGTTAACCGCAATACGAATTCGGCGGCTAACGGGTTTTCCGTTCGCTGCCTCAAGGACTGTTTTATTCTTCGGGCATTTAACGGCCGAAGATTTTATTCCGACATGGAAAATAGCCGCAGAATGGAAATGGCATGCGATTTGTTCCGGGCATACTACGATGCCCGAAAGAACAAGGGGCGTTCTTTCAGCGCCCTTTCTTTCGGAATGGATTACGAAACAAAGCTTTTCGATCTTCTCGATGACATTATTGGCGGGAGGTATGCCATCAGCCCGAGCATCTGTTTCGTCTGCTCAAAGCCCTTGAAAAGAGAGATTTTCGCCGCCAATTTCAGAGACAGGATAGTCCATCACTTTATTTACAACTATATCAATCCCGTTTTTGAACGGTTGTTCATAAACGATGCCTATAGCTGCCGGAGAGGGAAGGGAACATCATACGGCATCAGGCGGCTCGATCATTTCATCCGTTCCTGCTCCGGGAATTACAAGAAGGATTGCTATATACTCAAGCTGGATATCAGGGGATATTTCATGTCCATCAATAAGCATATCCTTTATCAGAAGGTCGAAAAGGCGTTAAGCCGTTTCCGAGGAAAGGTAAGGTTCGACATGTCTTTGGTTTTGAGCCTTATTCGCCATATTATATTCCATGATTCAATCAAAGGGTGCATTCTGAAAGGGAAGAAAGAAGACTGGCGAGGGATGCCCAGGAGCAAAAGCCTGTTTTTCACAGGAAAGGGCAGGGGGCTTCCCATAGGTAACCTCACTTCCCAGTTGTTCGGGAACGTTTACCTGAACGATTTCGACCATTTCGTGAAACACAAGCTCGGCTACAGTTATTATGGGCGATATGTCGACGATGTCGTAATCGTGCATCGGAGCAAAGAATATCTCAAGTCTATGATTCCCGCTATCAGGGAATATCTGAAGAAAGAGCTCCTTTTGGATGTCCATCCCCAAAAAACCTACCTGCAGCATTTTTCAAATGGAGCGGGATTCCTCGGGGTCTTTATCAGGCCTCACCGTATCTATGTCGGCAAGCGGATTAAAAGCAGTTTTTATAAAAAAACAAATCATTGGAATAGGATTGCTTTGAATAGTTCTTTTTCGGAGGATGATATGGGAGGGTTTTTATCTAGTGAGAATTCGTATCTCGGCATTTTGAAACATTATGATACTTACCGGCTTCGCAAGAAGATGGTAGGACAGATTTTGTCTCCTTATCTTCGGGAGTGTTTTTATTTTTCCGAAGATTACGGCAAGGCTTCCAAAAGACGATAATTGGCTTGGAATAATAAAGCACGCCGATTTCTCGGCGTGTCTTTAAATCTCCAAAACTTCTATATACGTTTCCTTTACCCCGAAGGCTTTAGCCTCTTCCAGGGTAGGGAACCATATGTCTATCTGATATTTGCTTTTTCTTGAGTGCATCCTGTCTTCTACCGTGAAAACCTTGTTTCCGTACAATTCGGGCAGTTTGATTTCTGTTCCGAACGGTAACATGTTGTTGGCGATGATTCCGTCCCTTACCTCAGAACCGTTGGCGGTTACGAAGGGGGTATCGTCGGTCTGCCATTCTGTAGAAGAATATGCTGTAGCGATAACCTTAATCTTTCTATACGTCTTTTGGCTATTGTCCCCGTCTCTGTCTTCCTTTTCTGAAAATAGCGCCAGGGCGTTATTTTCCGAGGAATAACTCTTTTCTGATCCCTGACTTTGAGCCAAGTTAGTATTATCCGCTTTGGCGTCAATAGTCAGGACCAGGGCCGAGAAAGAGAAAACAATGGCCGCAATCAGTATAATTGACAAGTTTTGCTTGTTAAGCATAATTAAAATCCCCTCATCAGGGATTGATGATATCTTACCCCATATTACCTATTTTGTCAAAGGGCTTGTCCACAGGGTCCTTTTTATGGAAATTTGACTTTTGTGGCATTTTTCAGTATAAAAAATACAGAAGGCGCTGTTTGTCATGAAAAAAGTAGCCAACTTTAAAAAAATTCCCTTGCATAGGGTGTTTGGGGATGGAGGTGAGTTGCCAGACGTATTGTTCGTTCATACTAAAGGCGTAGATGATTATTTTAATGAGCTACCGCCGGAGTATCAATGCTATTCCACTTTTTACTGCCTGACAAAAGGCGGTTTAAAAGAAAAACCAGGAAAGGACTCTGTTTTTAAAATAGAAGTCCTTCATGCGGATACCGGAATAACTTTATGTCTGGATGAAAAAACGAAAGTTTTAGTGCCCAAATAGGCAAATCTTTCGTTAAGGAGTGCTGAATAAGCACTCCGTATTTTTTACTTGATTATCTTAAATGTTTGTGATATAAGGATGATATGCAAAACGAAACACTACAAAAACTGACCGACAATGTCCAGATTCCCCGAAGCGGTGAAATCGTGGACGGAAAGATTCTCGCCATCGAGAATTCTGCTATGTATCTAGATATTGGGCCCCGAAAGACAGGGATTATTTACGGCTCCGAATACCAGAACGCCAAAAACGTCCTGAAGAGCATTAAGGTAGGGGACACCATCTCCGTCAAGGTCGTCACGGCCGAGAACGAAGAGGGATTCGTCGAATTGTCCTTGAGGGAAGCCGAGAAAGAACTGGCCTGGGCTACTATAAAAGAAAAGAAGGATCAGAACGTCGAATTCCCGGTAAGGATCTCCAAGGTGAACAAGGGAGGATTGATAACGGAAGTCGCCGGTATTCCCGCTTTCTTGCCCACATCGCAATTGTCTCCCGAGAATTATCCTCGGGTGCCGGAAGGGGACAAGACGAAGATATTGAGGAAACTGCAAACTTTCATCGGACAGGATATCAAGGTTAAGATATTGGACTTTGACGAAAAGAACGGACAGGTCATATTGACCGAGGAGTCGAAAGAGAGCGAAACCCTGCAGAAAGCCATAAAGAGCATCAAGGTAGGGGACATCGTCGAAGGAAAGGTTTCGGGAATAGTCAATTTCGGAGCTTTCATCAAATTCAATCTGCCCGACAGTAAGCCGGAAGACCCGGCCTTGGAGGGATTGGTTCACATTTCAGAATTGGATTGGCAGCTGATTGAAGACCCGGCCCAGGTGGTCGAGGTTGGCCAGGATGTGAAGGCCCAAGTCATCGACATATCCCAGGGAAGGGTTTCATTGTCATTGAAGAGCCTAAAGAAGGATCCTTGGCAGAACTTGAACTACAAGACAGGTGATGTCATCAAGGGTTTGGTGGTAAGATTCAATCCTTTCGGAGCTTTCGTTCAGGTCATTGACGGAGCTGCCGATGCCGACACTAAGATACAGGGACTGATACACGTTTCCGAATTCGGTTCGGAAGTCAAAATGAAAGAGAAGCTTGAACTCAACAAGGAATACGAATTCCAGATACTGAGCTTCCAACCTCAAAGACACTGGATGTCTTTAAGAATAAAATAAAAACAGCATGAAGAGCCCTATTAAAGGTCTCCTTAAGAATATCTTTTTGGTTATTGCCGTTTTTCTGGTCCTCGGACTGGCTTTCGGCATGTTCAATGTGCCCAAAGAGACGATCAACACGATATCGATCACCCAGTTGGCGCAGGATGTCAATGACGGGAAGGTGAAAGAGATAAAGATACTGAATAACGATATCACCGTCACATATAATGACGGAGCCAAGGCCGAGAGCAAGAAAGAATCTGGAGACACCTTGGGACAGGCCTTGCTCGACTACGGCGCAACCACCGAAAGCATCAAAAACGTTTCTTTCATCTTTGAAGAGCCGGACACTTCCTGGGACTGGGTCGGGACTTTCCTGATTTTCGTCATTTTGCCCCTGATTCTATTTGCCGTATTCTTTTTTTCTCTTTTCAGGAACGCAAAGACCGGAGCGGCTCAGAGTTTTGACTTCACCAAAGCTAAAGTGACCTTGTTCGGGGCCGAAGGGCATCCTAAACAGAAGATTACCTTCAAGGATGTCGCCGGACTTAAAGAGGAAAAGCAGGAATTGGAAGAGATCGTGGATTTTTTGAAGAATCCTCAGAAATATCTGAAGATGGGAGCGAGGATTCCCAAGGGAGTGCTGCTTGTAGGTCCGGCCGGATGCGGTAAGACGCTGTTGGCGAGAGCCGTGGCGGGGGAGAGCAATGTTCCTTTCTTTTCCGTTGCCGGATCTTCTTTCGTCGAAATGTTCGTGGGAGTGGGTTCGGGCAGAGTGAGGAGCTTGTTTACAGCTGCCAAAAAACAGCAGCCCTGCCTGGTCTTCATAGATGAATTGGACAGCATCGGTAAAACGAGAGGCCCGGCTATAACCGGAGGCCATGAAGAGAGGGAACAGACATTGAATCAGCTTTTGACCGAGATGGACGGATTCGAGAAGAATGACAAGATTATCGTTTTGGCAGCGACCAACAGGCCCGACGTATTAGACCCGGCCTTGTTGCGTCCGGGCAGATTCGACAGGAAAGTGGTCATCAACCTCCCCGATATCAAGGAGAGGGAAGAGATAATGCAGATACACTCGAGAGGGAAGGTTTTGTCGGATAATATCAAATTGAGGGAAGTGGCCGAGAGGACTCCCGGATTCTCCGGAGCCGACCTCGAAAACGTTTTCAATGAAGCGGCCATACTTGCAGCCAAGAAGGGCGCTAAGGGAATCGTCCAGCAGGATTTGCTCGATTCGATCGAAAAGGTCCTTCTGGGACCGGAGAGGAGGAGTCATGTCATGACAGGCAAGGAAAAGGAGATAACGGCATATCACGAGGCCGGTCACGCTTTGGTTGCAGCCAAGATGCCCCATGCCGAGCCGGTGAGGAAGATATCGATCATATCGAGGGGGATGGCTGCCGGATACACCCTCAAGGTTCCCAAGGAGGAAAGGTTTTTGAGGACAAAGAAGGAGTTTGAGGCCGAATTGGCCGTCCTTCTCGGAGGATACGTTTCCGAGAAGCTGACTTTCGGGGATATGACCACCGGAGCTTCGGACGACCTGAATAAGGCGTCTCAATTGGCCAGGAGCATCGTCAAGAAATACGGTATGTCCTCTTTGGGTCCGATCGTCTTCGGCGACAGGAACAGGGACTCATTCCTTGATTATGAAACGGAAAGCAGGAATTATTCGGAAGGCGTAGCCCAGGAAATAGACAAGGAGGTTGAGAAATTGATATTGAACGGAGAGAAAGAGGCGGAAAAGGTATTGAAGGACGAAAAGGCCCTTTTGAAGAAGATAGCTGAGACATTGATAAAGAAGGAGACGATAGAGAAGGAGGAGTTTGAAGAATTGATAGGGAAGTGATCCCTGCGCGTGTAGCTCAGTTGGTAGTAGCACGGCTCTTATAAAGCCGGGGTCGATGGTTCGAGTCCATCCACGCGCACATTTCTTTTTTTGTGATAGTTGGAGGTTTTTGGTATAATGAATTTAATGGAAACGAGGCATAAAATCATAATCGGGGATAGCCGCAATATGGCAGAAGTAGAGGATAAATCTGTCCATCTTATTATTACCTCCCCTCCGTATTGGCAACTTAAAGATTACGGTGTTCTGAATCAGATAGGATTTAACGATAGTTATGAGGATTATATTAATAATCTTAATTTAGTATGGAAAGAATGTTTTAGAGTTTTAAATGATGGCTGTCGGCTTTGTATAAATATAGGAGATCAGTTCGCACGATCGGTTTA
Organism: Minisyncoccota bacterium; assembly: GCA_041650235.1. Classification (GTDB taxonomy): domain Bacteria; phylum Patescibacteriota; class Minisyncoccia; order Minisyncoccales; family Minisyncoccaceae; genus UBA2211. The sequence goes on along the minus strand of JBAZLP010000012.1, from coordinate 9,606 downwards.
TTATGGAAGATACAAAATTATTCCAATAAGAACCGAAATAATAAAGTTTTGCGAGAGCATAGGGTTTGATTATATGGGAGCTATTATTTGGCAAAAAACAACCACCATGAATACTACTGGTGGGGCCACAATAATGGGCAGTTTTCCTTATCCAAGAAACGGAATCATTAAATTGGATTATGAGTTTATTTTAATTTTTAAAAAACCCGGAGAAGCACCGAAACCATCTCTCGAGTCAAAAAAGATATCAAAGCTTTCAAAAGAAGAATGGAATCAATATTTCGTTGGCCATTGGAATTTTAATGGAGCCAAACAAGATAAGCACTTAGCTATGTATCCGGAAGAATTACCAAAACGATTAATAAAAATGTTTAGCTTCGCTGGAGATGCAATTTTAGATCCATTTTTAGGTAGTGGCACCACCACATTAGCTTCTAAAAATTTAAATCGGAATTCAATAGGATATGAAATAAATAAAGAATATCTGGAAATAATAAAAGAAAAAGTTGGAGCAAAAACTAATGGTTTATTCGGAAATTATAAATTTGAATTTATTGAGCAAGACAATAAGGGGGGCGACTTTCGTCAAAAAATAGCAGAACTTCCCTATATTTTTAAAGATGTAGTGAGATTTAGTAGAAAAATAGATCCAAGAAAATTAAACTTCGGTTCAAAAATTGATTCTCAGGACAACAAAATAAGCTATTTTTCGGTCAAAAGAATTATAACGCCGGAAAAGTTATTACTAAATAATGACATAGTCATTAGACTAATCGGTGTTAAAGAAAAAGGGGAAACCTCTAATCAGGCAAAGGTTTTTTTGCAGGAAAAATTAAAAAATCAACCGGTTTTTATTTCCTTTGATAGCATTAAATATGACAATCAAAATAATCTACAGTGCTATTTATATTTAAAAAATAAAACTTTTATAAACGCCCATTTAATAAAAAGCGGGCTTGTTGATGTTGATAAAGAAATCGACTATAAACATAAGTTAAAATTTTTAAATTTAATACAATAAATGTATGGCAAAAGAATGGATATTAAATTCGGCTACAAATAGATTCCAGCTTAACTTTAAAAGAAATGTTGGGGCCGTCTCAGAAGAGATTAGAAAATGTTCTCCCAAGACAGTGAAAGACTGGGAAGATTATTATTTTAAAAATGTTAAGTCGAAAAGTCATTTAGTTGAATTGGGCAAGAAACTTTATGTTAAGATAACGGAAGTTATTTCTTCTGAAGTTGAGCAAATAAAAGAAAATGATTGCATAGATTATATTTTCAATTTAGTTATAGATAGAACATTTGATGGATATACGACAGAGAAGGAAACTATTTATGGTCAACTACAGGATTTATTAGGGGTTAAAATAAGTCCAGCCCCTGATAGGTGGGATAGATTATTTAATGTAGATTTTTTTATTGAGATCAAGGGAAAATATTTAGGGCTTCAAATTAAGCCAGCTGGAGGAGTTTCCCATATTCCACAAATTTTCAAAGAAAGACAATTGCAAGAGAAGACTCACAAAAAATTTACACAAAAATATGGAGGAAGAGTTTTTTATGTTATTTCTATTAAAGATGGTGCCAAAAAGAAAATTTATAACACAGAAGTTATTGAAGAAATAAAGGAGGAAATTAACAGACTGAAGAAGAAATAAAGTTGTTAAATAGTCAAACATTTGGGTTGACTAAAAGGCTTAAATCGTCTATTCTAAAGAAGAGCTCTTTACCGCAAAAGGGCGTATAGCTCAGTTGGTTAGAGCGTTACGTTGACATCGTAAAGGCCCCCTGTTCGAGTCAGGGTACGCCCACAGTTTGAATAATAAAAGTAAACATATGGCAGAAGAAGCAAAAAAAGAAGAAGCTGTCGCGGAAGTTGAGACTGAAACTGTTGAAACGGAAGTAGCAGAAAAGAAAGAAGAACCCGTCGAAGAGAAGGGGATTATCGACTTGAAGAAGGATTTGCCCGAGATCAAGCCGGGAGACATAATCAAAGTCCACCAGAAGATCAAGGAGAAGAACAAGGAAAGGATCCAGATCTTCGAGGGTCAGGTTTTGTCGAGGAAGCACGGAAAGGGAATTTCCGCTACGATAACGGTAAGGAAGGTTGTCGACGGAGTCGGAGTCGAGAAGATATTTCCCATCCACTCTCCCTCAATCGACAAGATAGAAGTGGAAAGGAGCGGAAAGACAAGGAGGAGCAAGCTTTATTACTTGAGAACAGCCAAAGGAAGGAAGGCGAAGTTGAAAACAAAAGAAAAGGCAGCAGAGTAGTTGAGGGGCGAGTGATGGAATTGGCAGACATCTATGCTTGAGGTGCATAGGGGATTATTCCCGTGCGGGTTCAAGTCCCGCCCCGCCCACATGGATTGTCGGGGCGGTTAGCTCAATTGGCAGAGCACTTCGTTTACACCGAAGGGGTTAGGGGTTCAAGTCCCTTACCGCCCACCAGACGCCGAGGTAGCCAAGTCGGTCACGGCGAATGTCTGAAAAACATTAGATTCCGGTTCGATTCCGGACCTCGGCACAGTTAGCCCTTTTTATATCAGAACCAGTATGGTATAATATATTTGTAATCATATCGGTTCAATATTATGCGCAATGACAGGCATTTAGCCACCAGCTTAAGGAAGCGAGGCAAAAGCTACAAGGAGATAAGCGATGAGTTGGGTGTACCGAAAAGCACTCTTAATGCCTGGTTTAAGGATTCGGTTTGGTCGGAAAAGATTAAGAATCGTCTCACAGAAAAAGCTGTCCGGACATCGGAGAAAAGGATAAGGAAGGTTATCGATTCAAACAGGGAAAGATGGGAAAAATTGAGGGAAGGATTCAGGGAAGATGCCAAAAAGGAATTTCCGAGGATAAGAGAGGGTAATTTGTTTGTCGCCGGAGTCATGCTGTATTGGGGCGAAGGGGATCAGAATCCCAAATACCCGGTCCGCTTAACCAATGTCGATTACAGGATGATAGCTTTGTTCAGGAGTTTTTTATTGGATGTCTGCAAGGTAGAGGTTGATGATATATATCTTTCATTATTCATATACCCCGACCTTAAAGAGGATGAATGCAAGAAATTTTGGAAAAAGAAGACAAAGATATGGCATTTCGACAAGACGCAGGTAATTTACGGAAAGCATCCAACGAAAAGGTTAGAAAATGGAATATGTTCAATCAGGGTCAAGAAGAGTGCTTGGTTGAAGGAGAAAATATTGGTTTGGATCAGTTTATTGAGTGAGGAATTAAATAACAAAGCGCGGGTGTAGTACAATGGTTAGTACGTATGCTTGCCAAGCATAATACGGCGGTTCGATTCCGCTCACCCGCTCCAATCATTAATTTATACAAAGTATGAAGATAACATGGTGCGGAGATTCTTGTTTCGAAATAGCTAGCGTTTCCAAGGACAAGGACAATGTTTTAACCATAATCGACCCGGAAGGCAAGAAGACGACCAAGGCCGATATCATACTTGAAACTCATCCTGAAAAGAGCGGATTTGAGGCGGACGAACAGTTCGTCGTTTCGGCATGCGGGGAGTACGAAAGGAAGGGAGTCTTTATCCAGGGAATAGGGTCGGTACAAGTGGATAAGAAATCGAAGAACATCATCTATACGATCGAGGCGGAAGACGTGAGAATAGCCCACATGGGTTATTTGGGGGAAGGGGATATTTCCGAGGAACAGCTTAAAGAGATGGGAAACGTGGACATATTGATCGTTCCTGTCGACGGGGACAAGACGATAAGCTACGCCGAAGCGGCGAAGATTGTTTCTTTGATCGAGCCTGCAATCGTCATACCGATGTGCTATGATCCCAAGAAGAGAGAGAAGGGGCTTGCTCCTTTCCTTAAGGCCTTGGGGGAGAAGGATATCGTCCCTCAGGACAAGTTGAGCATCCAGAAGAAGAATATCTCGGACGATCAGGAGAAGGCTCAAATAGTAATATTAGAACCAAAGTAAAATGGCAAAAAAAGAAGAAAAAGAGGAAATCCAAGCCATCGGGAGCGTCGAGGAAAGAGAAATCTCGACTGAGATGAAGGATAGCTATATCGACTATGCCATGTCGGTCATAGTTTCGAGGGCCCTGCCCGATGTTAGGGACGGTTTGAAGCCAGTCCAGAGGAGGATATTGTACGCTATGTACGATATGGGAGTGAGGTCCGATGCCAAGTTCAGGAAATCAGCTGCGGTCACCGGTGAAGTTTTGGGAAAATATCACCCTCACGGAGACAGTTCGGTCTACGGCGCTTTGGTGAGGATGGCCCAGGATTTTTCTTTGAGATACACCCTGGTCAAAGGTCAGGGAAACTTCGGTTCGATAGAAGGAGACCCTCCTGCCGCCCAGAGATATACCGAGTGCAAATTGTCCAAGACGGGAGAAGAATTGTTGAAGGATATAGACAGCGATACGGTCGAGTGGGCCGACAACTACGATGCGACCAGGAAGGAGCCGACGGTTTTGCCGTCTCCTTTGCCCAACCTTTTATTGAACGGATCGACGGGAATCGCCGTCGGTATGGCGACCAATATCCCTCCCCACAACCTGAAGGAGGTTTGCCAGGCCTTAATTTATCTTATCGACGAGCCCAAGGCGGAAACGGAGGACTTGTTTCAGTTCATCAAGGGTCCTGATTTTCCGACCGCCGGATACATATACAACAAGAAAGATATTTTGTCCGCCTATTCTCAGGGGAAGGGATCTTTCCTGACCCGGGGAAAGGTTGATGTGATCGAAAAGGAGAAAGGATACCAGCTCGTCATCACGGAAATCCCTTACCAGGTGGACAAGTCGGCTTTGATCATCCAGATGGCCAATCTGGTCCAGAACAAGAAGATGGAAGGGGTCAAAGATATCAGGGACGAGTCGGACAAAGAGGGAATGAGGATAGCGATCGACCTGCAGAGAGGGGTCGCCCCCAAGAAGGTTTTGAATGCCCTGTACAAATATACCGATATCCAGAAAGTGTACCACTTGAACATGCTCGCTTTGGTCAACGGGATCGAGCCGAGAGTTTTGTCATTGAAGGATGTTTTGGAATTATATTTGAAGCACAAACAGGAAGTCGTGGTCAGGAGGACTAACTTTGATTTGAAAAAGGCCAAAGAGAGAGCCCACATTCTGGAAGGAATTTCAAAGGCCTTGGATCACGTCGATGCGGTCATCAAGACGATAAGGAAATCGAAAGACAAGGAAGATGCGAAAGTTAATTTGGTCAAGGAGTTCAAGCTGACCATGATCCAGGCCGAAGCAGTCGTGGAAATCCGTTTGCATCAGTTGGCCAAGCTTGAGAAGCAGAAGATAGAAGATGAATTGGCGGAGATATTGAAGCAGATCAAGGTCTTAGAGAAGATTTTGGACAGCAAGGCCGAACAGAAGAAGGTGATGAAATCTGAGATAGAAAAGGAGATGGAATTGTTCGGAGATGAAAGGAGGACCGTCATCATGGCCCACAGTCCCGAATCGATTTCCGAAGAAGATCTGGTTCCTTTGGAGGACACTATCGTTACCCTGACTTCGGGAGGATACATCAAGAGGATCAATCCTTCGGAATACAAGAAGCAGAACAGGGGAGGGCAGGGCATGCTCGGCATGAAGACCATGGAAGACGATTCCGTCTGCCATTTCTTCTCGGCCAAGACCCACGATTCATTATTCTTCTTTACCGATTCGGGAAAGGTTTTCCAGACCAAGGTTTATGAGGTTCCTGAAAGCCAGAGGGCGAACAGGGGCAGGGGATTGATGAACTTCTTGGAGATTTCGACCCAGGACAAGGTTTTATCTGTCTTGAACCTGGATAAGAAAGATAAGGAGGACAAGATAAAGTCCCTTATAATGGTGACTAAGAACGGGGTGGTCAAGAAGACCCCCTTGAAGGATTTTGAAAACGTGAGGAGGGGAGGATTGATTGCTATAAAATTAAAGCCGGATGACGCTTTGAGGAGCGTCAAGAAGATTGCCGACGGGGATGAGGTCATCTTGGCGACCAAGAACGGCCAGTCGATAAGATTCGTCGAGAAGGAGGTCAGGCCGATGGGAAGGCCGGCATCAGGAATCCGCGGCATCAAACTGAAGAAGGGCGATGAGGTCATCGGAATGGAAGTGGTCAAGAAGGACAGACTGAAAGAAAAAGATCATCTTCTGGTTTTGACCGAGAACGGATTCGGCAAGAGGACTCTGGCTTCAGAATATAAGACTCAGGGGAGGGGAGGAAGCGGAGTTAGAATAGCCCATATTACCTCGAAGACGGGACAGCTGGCCAAGATAGAGGTCATCACGGACGAAGAGGACTTGATCGTCATCTCTCAGAAGGGCCAGGTCATCAGGACCAAGATTTCAAGCATACCCAAACTGGGAAGGGATACCCAGGGAGTAAAAATCATGAAGATGAAACCCGGAGACAGAGTGGCTTCCGCCGCCTGCCTGACCGAGAAAGAAGAAGCGGAATAATTTACATTTCCTCCAATATCCTATACAATATCCTTATATGAACGAAGGGTTCTTAAATCCTCAACAGATTCTTAAGAATATTCCTTTGAAAGAAGACATGGTTGCCTGTGATTTCGGTTCCGGTTCGGGAGGATGGGTTCTGCCCTTGTCCAAGGAATTGAAAGCCGGCATGGTCTATGCCGTGGACGTCCTCGAGTCGGCGGTTTCCGCTTTGAACGGGAGGGTTTCCGGAGAGAAGATATTCAACATCAAAACAATCCAGGCTGACGTGGAAAAAAGGGTTAATATTAAGGACTCGTATTTTGATTTGGTTTTGATGACTAATCTCCTGTTCCAGGTTCAAAACAGGGAATTTGTAATGAAAGAAGCGGGAAGGGTTTTGAAATCAAACGGGATGCTTTTGATCGTCGATTGGAACAAAGATGCCCCTATAGGTTCGGGGGAGGGGAGGTTGTCTCTAGAAGAAGTTGTTTTTTTGGGGGAAGCGTCCGGATTTAAGAAAGGCAAGGAAATACCTTGCGGGAGTTTCCATTGGGGAGTATTATTAATAAAAATATGAAAAAGATATTCCTTGCAGCCACAATTTTGTTTTTGTTACCATTATTCTCTTTCGCTGTAAGTTATCAGGTTTATTACGATTACAGCACTCATAGCTATCAGTGCGTTAATCCTAACTTTTCGGTAGAGTATGTTAATGGAAGTCCGACTTGCGGAGGAGTTTATTACGACCAAGAGTCTGGACAAAATCAATGCCTCGGATCTCACGAAACATATAGTGCCGGAGATTGTATTTGTGATTTCGGATATGTTAAGAAAAACGGTGTTTGCGTTCTTTCAACTTCCGATAGACCGATAACGGAAAATATGAACGCAGAAAACGCCTATCAGCAGACGAAATCCGATTGTGCCGCTTCGGGAGGGGATTGGCAAGGTAATCGTTGTGATTGTCCTGGCGGGTGCACTGAAATAAATAACGTTTGCGTTGCGGCTGTTCCATCAATGGAAGACTTGTGTACCGGCTCCGGCAGTGCTTGGTCTGGCGGGTCAAATTGGTCAGGCGGAGGATCCGGCGGATCTAGCGGTGTAAGCTCGGGTGGCTCATGGTCTACAAGCAGCTATACTTCCGGAAATTCGGGAGGAAGCACGAATATAACTATGCCCACTGTGACCAGTACGGGAGCATTGACCAATCCAATAAAGGCGGCAAGTTTTTCCGCTTTGATCCAGGGGATAGTTGACTGGATTATCAATATTGCCCTGGTCTTGGCCCCCTTGGTTATCGTCTTCGGAGGGTTCATATATATGACCGCGGCGGGGGATACGAATAAGGTCAGTCAGGGAAAACAGGTCATTCTTTATGCCGTTATCGGGTTTGTCGTCGCCCTCCTGGCCAAGTCGCTCGTCCTCATGTTTACCAAATTGATAGCCTCATAGTTGGCATTTTTACGTAATTAGTGGTAAAATAGCAATAAATTAAAAACAGAAAAAATATGAAAAAACAATCCCTTTTAGTTTCATGTCTTTTAGTGGCTGTCCTGGTTGCACCTTTTGTTGCTATGGCCGCAGATATAGACGTTGAAGACAATGCCGTTACGAAGACGATAGACAACATAACCGAATGGATAGTGAGGATCAGTTTGGTCGTAGCCATACTGATGTATGTCCTGGCCGGTTATTTCTGGGTGATTGACAATGGGAATCTGGAAAGCGTGAAGATGGCCAAGAATATGATACTTTCAGCGACTATCGGACTGGCCATCATCCTTATCGCGAGGAGTCTGGTTTCGATAGTGAAGACATTGGTAGTAGTCGATTAAATTAAAGGTCGGATAATAAGTAATAAACCATGATTATGAAGAAACAAATATTAGCCCTGATTGCCTGCACGATAGTATTGTCGTTTGTCGGAGTAGGATTCGCTGCCGCTGCGGACAATCTGGATGGCTGCAAAATCAACAGAATGAGCAGGCTGCCGACCACTTTGGATTGCGAGACCACTTCCCAGGGAGACGGAACGGTCCTTTGCCTGTATCAGAATGGCGATTGCGGAATGTGCTGTCTTCTTAACGGTATATACAATATTACCGACTGGGTATTCGTAGTTTTGATGGCTGTTTCCTCTCTGATGATAATCTGGGGAGCGGTGCTATTCACTACTTCTTCGGGAGATCCCGAGAAAGTGGGGAAGGCGAGAAACCTCATCATTTTCGCTGCGGTCGGTATCGCTGTAGCCCTGTTCTCAAGAGCGGTTCCTCCGGCAGTCAAGATGATCATCGGAGCTTAATATGTCCCAATGTTGACACCCACTTGTTTTTGATATACAAAGTGGGTGTTTTATTGCCGAGGTGGCGGAACTGGCAGACGCGTATGCCTTAGGAGCATATGCCCTTGTGGTGTGAGGGTTCAAATCCCTCCCTCGGCACTATTGACTGATTAAATCTTTTGTTTTATTATATGAGGGTCCCGAATGGGACCCTTTGCCATAAGGATTATGGCAGTGGAGGAAAAACATGGAAGAGATTCGCAAGCATGCGATAGCCCTCCTCGTTTTGATCTATAAACTTCAAAGGGAGGGATTGAGGTTTGAGTGGGCTCTCGATGAGAGGCTGGCTCAAATGGCCAGAGAGATGAACGTTGATGAAAAAGATGCCCGTCTGTTGGCAGAGATCATCTTTAAAAAGCTTCTCAATGAAGCGTTCGAGAAGAATGACCCTGTTCCCGAGATGGACGAGGGCAAGATGGGGGAAGTCGCCTACGCATACCTTCAGTGGATTATGCGCAGAGACGGAATCCGTCTGAAAGCCGATCTTCGGCGCAGGGTTGGATCGACCGCAAAGGATATCGGTATCTCGACCGATGAAATGGTTGAGTTTACCAAGATTCTGGTACGGGAAGGGTTCGATCTGTAATATACAAAGAAGGTGAATTTCCAGAGGGGAAATTCCTAAGGGATAAATGACTCTCTCTCCGATGGAGACCCTGGGTCAGCATAATAACCTTCCTTCTTTGTTTTTTGTTATCTAAAAACCGCCCCTTCTGATCTGTACCCCAAAAAGTGGACACGAAATAGTGTCCATTTTTTGTATTTAGGGTAAGATTAGGAAAATAAATAAAAAACATATGAGCAAAAGAAATTTGAGCAAAGACGAAATAGC
>JBAZLP010000011.1:0-25332 GCA_041650235.1 Minisyncoccota bacterium | reverse complement strand
AAATGAACATTCTAACAGACGAGCTGTTTGACAGTTCGATAAAGAGTTCGGATATTCCCGTATTGGTTGATATCTTCGCCGAATGGTGCCCGCCCTGCAAGCTATTGGGTCCGATCGTCGAGAAGCTTTCCGAAGAATACAAAGGCAAAGTCGAATTCTACAAGATGGATCTGGACAAGAACCCCAAAACGGGGGACCTGTTCCAGGTGGACAGGATTCCCACGGTTGTATTGTTTATAGGAGGGCAGGTGAAAGACAAGTTCATCGGATTAAAGTCCGAAGAGGAGATAAGAAGCTGGATTGATTCAAATATCTAGCATGGACGGGGAAATGGAAAAGCTTATAAAAATATCCGAGGAGTATGCGAAGAGCAAGGGTTTCAGGCTGAATCCCAACAGGGCGATAGTCGAGGGGATAACAAAAGGACTTTTGTCGAGGAAAGAGAATTTCGGGGAGATATACTGTCCCTGCCGGAGGATGTCCGGGAACAAAGAAGAAGACAAGAAGATAATCTGCCCCTGTATCTATCATTTGGATGAGATAGAAAGGGACGGGCATTGTTTTTGCAATTTATTTGTTAAATAATATATAAAAACATATGAATAATAGGAGTGCCTTCACCCTAGTCGAACTCCTTGTGATAATCGCCATCATCGGCATTTTGTCTTCCTTCATCTTCATCCAGACGAACAATGCCGTCAATTCAGGAAAGGACTCCAAGAGGAAGTCAGACGTGGCTCTTTTAGCTTCAGGAATCCACGTATACTCGATCGGGAGCGATCTCATTGAGTCCTCCGGCTGCAGAATCAACGTGGATTGCCCTTCAACCGTCAACCAAGCCCTTCTCGACCAGATCGGCCCTCTCCCTTCGGACCCTGATTCAAACAAGGCATACATATACGAGTCCGACGGCACCGACTGCACCATCTCTTCCGTCCTCTCCGACGGACAAACATACCAGTATGACTGTTCTGACGATGCCATGACCCAGTCAGAACCTGTGAACGGCATCTGTGGTTCTTCCGGAGGAGCAGGTTCATATACCATCCCCACAACCAATTTCTGCTCCGACGGATACATCCCGACCGTCTCCGGGGCCGGTCCCTGGGAATGGGACTGCCCGGATTCGTACCTCGGCTCTCCGACCCATTGCACCGGATACAAGAGCGTTGACGGACAATGCGATGCCACAACAGACGGCTCTAACACATATACCGCTCCAGCAACAGATCTCTGCACAACAGGGGACGCCACTTCCGTCAGTTCGGGAACGAACCCTGCTGGATACTTCACCTGGGCCTGCAACGGGCAACACGGAGGCATTCCCGATTCCTGTTCGGCCAACCTCAAGGTGGACGGGGTGTGTACGACCGGATTAATATATCTCTCCACTCCTTCAAGCGGAAGCTGCAACGAAGGAAATTCCACTGCTGTTACCGGTTCGGGTCCCTGGTATTGGAATTGCGCTGGATTAAACGAGGGGACGACAGAAACAGGGTGCATAGCTAATGTAACTTCTGCCACTTGTGGAAGCGCAGCCAGTACTCATCCTTATGAATCTACAAATTGGATCAGTTCAGAGTTTTGTTCTCTTGGGGCTCAAAGTCCATCGACAATTAGTTTTCCTGGTCCAGCCAGCACGGCAAATTGGACATGTACGCTCGGTAGCAGTGTCGTTAATTGCAGTGCTCATCACACTGGGGTCTGGTGTTCACAGGCAGGGATGGAAATGTATGGAGTATGTTACTGCATGATATCAGGTAGCGCCTTCGGATCTGGCTGTCATTGGGTTTGTCCTTATTCTTATTATAACTCTAGCACCGATTCTCAATGGTACTGTTGTTATTGGTTAAACAACTGTTAATCGGTAGAGATTGTTTATAATTAAAACAGCCCTTTCGGGGCTGTTTTATTATTCATTGATTCTTCTCACGTACAGTCCGCTTTCCGTATTAATTTCGATTACATCTCCTTCGTCCACGAAGAGGGGAGCGTCTATCTTGGCTCCTGTTTCCAGGGTGACCAGCTTGTTTCCCGACTGGGCTCGGTCTCCTTTGACCCCGGGCGGGACTTCGGTTACCTTGAGCTGGACTTTGATCGGAATAATGACATTGATGATTTTATCGTTGAAGACGATTGTCGTCACTTCCTGGTTGGCTTTGAGGAATTTGATGTTGTCTCCGACTATTTCTCCGTCGAGTTCAAATCTCTTATTGTTTTTGTCGGCGAAAACGTATTTTCCTTTATTGCCGTAGACGTACTTGGCTTCTTGCTCTTCGACTTCCGCTTCTTCAAACGAGTCCCTGGGCTGGGCGCTCCTTGAGATGACGTTGCCGTTGATGAGGTTCCTCAGTTTCATCTGGAGGTATGAATGGCCCCTTCCTTTGAAGGTGGACAGGGCTTCGGTTATTTCGTACGGCTGGTCGTTGACAACGATAATTTTGCCTCTGACGAGTTCTGAATATGACAGCATGTTCGTTTTAATGTTATTTTTGTATCTTCCACTCTATCTTGTCTTCCTTGTCGGCGAATTCGAGCCACTCTCCGCCGTCATCGATGACGTACCATTTCCTCTTGGTCTGGGACCAGACCATGGGCTGGTTATTGTAGTACGGTTTCTTGATGACTTCTTTGGGTTTCAGTTTTCCCAGTTCGAGCCATTTCTTGAAGACCGTTTCAATCGAATAATCCAGGTTCCTCGATCTGGCCCAGTTGGCGACAGTGGTGATCGCTTCATTGGCCTCCTTTACCGAACCGGCCAAATCGATCAGCTGTTTCGCCGGTCTGGTAAATCGAGAATAGATTATCTTCTTCTTTTTAGCTGATTCTTTGATTTCGTCAAGGGTCAGGCCCTTAGAATAGAAGAAATGGTTGACGACCTGCTGGATTTCGCTCTCTTTCTCTTCTTTTGTCTTTTTCTTTTCCGTCATATCTTCTTTGTGATTCCTAGGTAGTATTCCTTGACCTTTTCCAGTTCCTTTTTTCCCATTTCCGTTATCTTGTATACCACCCTTCTGTCTTTAGGTTCGCCTTTGACGAAACCCTGTTCTTCGAGGCGGTAGAGAACCCGGTAGGGAGTGATGTTTCCGGGCTTAAAGCCGTATTCCTTTTCAATCAGAGAATGCAAATCCCAGGCGTAGTGGGTTTCTTTCCGTAGCATCGAGAGGATGTATATCCAGAGGTTCTCCTTGGTGTTAGATTTTACCAGGCGTTCAAAGGGTGTCATATACGGTTATTTTAGAGGAAAGGGAGAGGGAAGTAAAGAATTGACATGTATCGATTATTATTCTATCGTATTGTTGTCTGCGGAAAAGCAGATCTTTGTACAAAGGAAGGGAGCAGGATGATTCAGGAAAAAGAAAAGAATTTCGGCATCTTTTTTTATCCGCCTACCCTGGCTGGAGTCAAAAAGGTTCAGGATTTTTTGGAAAAGAAAGGATTTCCGTTGCCTGTCCTTTGTCTCTACATTCCTGGCCGGGGGATATGGCAGAATTCAGAAAGCCTGATCAAGGAATTCGGGCCGAATGTGAGAATCTGGGACGGCCTAAGCATTGATTCCGAAAACAAGGAGTGTTCGATTGAGTTCAAGTCGGGCATGTTCGGAAACAAGGACACGATGAAGGTCATGTACAGGGGGGACGAAAAGTTCGTGGCGTTCATTGACAAGAATTTCCGGAAAATATACCGGAAAAGTTATTACTTAACATTGAATCCGTTTTACGGAGGAAAGACGAGGCTGACCAATCCGCTGAAAGCTATATGTACGGCGGCTGGAGATCTTCTTACTAGGGATTGATATCTTTGAAGATTAAGCCTCTTTTTTGTTTTAAAATATTGACAAACTATTTTACCAGTGTAAAATACAGATATAATAATATATTAAAATATAATTCTTTTATTATGGCAAAGAAAGCAGCCAAGAAGCCGGCTAAAAAGGCATCAAACAATGAAATCAGGATTGCCATTGCCGGGATAGGCAATTGTTGCAGTTCGCTGATCCAAGGTCTTTATTACTACAAGGACGTCAAGAGCGACGACGAATTGGTTCCCGGATTGATGCACAACGTCATCGGAAACTACAAGATTTCCGATATCAAAGTTGTTGCGGCATTTGACGTCGATAAAAGGAAAGTAGGAAAGGATTTGGGAGTGGCCATCTTTGAGAAGCCGAACTGCACAATCACTTTTTGCCACGATGTTCCCAAGAATACCGGAGTCAAGGTCAAGATGGGACCGGTATTGGACGGAGTCGCTCCTCACATGAAAGATTATCCCGAAGATCAGAGTTTCGTTGTTTCCAAAGAAAAGCCGGTTGACGTCGCTGCGGAATTGAAAAGGACGGGAGCCCAGATTTTGGTCAACTACATGCCTGTCGGTTCCCAGAAGGCCACCGAGCAATACGCCCAGGCCGCTTTGGACGCCGGATGTGCGTTTGTAAACTGCATGCCTATTTTTATCGCTTCAGAGAAGAAGTGGGAAGAGAAATTCAAGAAAGCCGGATTACCTTGTGTCGGAGATGACATCAAGGCCCAGGTCGGTTCAACTATCGTCCACAGGACTTTGGCCCACCTTTATGGAAACAGAGGAGTTAAGATAGAGAGGTCTTACCAGCTGAACGTCGGAGGAAACACCGACTTCTTGAACATGTACGGAGAGAGGGCCAGATTAAAGTCAAAGAAGATTTCCAAGACGGAAGCAGTAGAGTCGCAGTTGGCTAAGAGGCTGAGTTACGACAATCTGCACATCGGACCTTCCGACTATGTTCCTTTCTTGAAAGACAACAAGATAGGATTCATCAGGATCGAGGGGAGGAAGTTCGGAAACGTTCCTACGCATGTCGAGATAAGATTGTCGGTTGAAGATTCTCCGAACTCGGCCGGTTGCGTCATAGATGCCATCAGATTTGCCAGAATCGGCATGGACAGGAAAGTCAGTGGAGCGTTACTTTCAGCTTCCGCTTGGTTGATGAAGCACCCTCCCGAACAGTTCGTTGATGAGAAGGCGCACGAGATGCTGCAGGAATACATTGAAGGAAAAAGGGAAAGATAGTATCATATAATCAATATAATAATTGATAATAGTATGGAACCAATAAAGAGATACATCGAATCGGTGACCAGCAGCAATCTCTGGTTGTACGTCCTTTCTCTGGGAAAGGAGAGAGAAGTCATTGATGCCGAAGTTACTAAATTGATCTTTGAGAAGTTCGGATTCCTTCCGAACGACCTGATGATAAAGACGGTTTTGTTCAGATTGAAGAATGACGGATACTTGAGCAGGGAAAGATTCAAGAGCCAGAAGGCCTTCAAGACCACTGAAAAGGGACTGAAAGAGCTCGAAGCTATGAAAAGCTACTCCGCCAATCTGATACAGAAATTATAACAGTCGTTTCGGCTGTTTTAATTTGATAATTGAAACATATATGACAAAAGCAATAGGAATATACAGAGAGTTCAATCCGTTGGGAAAAAACGAGCTGGACAGGAGGATTATGGATCTGACCGGCGAAGAATTGAGGAAGAAGGGTTTCGAGGTTGAAATGACGGCGCCAGAAGATTTCGACAGGAATGCCGAAGCAGATATAATTTTTACCGCTGCCAGGAAGGATATAAACAAGGTCTTGATGGAAAAAGAGAAAGAAGGTGTCTATATCGTCAATTCTCCCAAAGCCATCGTCTTCTCTTTCAACCGCAAGGAAGTGTATAAGAAGTTGATGGAGGTCGGAGCCAATATCCCCAAGACGGAATTCGTGAAGCTCACAGATCTATCTTTTGGAAAATTGGGCAGGAAGGTTTTGTTAAAGCCGGCCAATAGGCACGAGCTTTGGTTCGTCGTGGAGAAGGAAGAGGATTTTAATAAAGCAGTCGGAGAATACAAGAAGGCGGGAGTCGAAGAGATAGTCGTCCAGGATTTCGTCGAAGGAAAGACGGCCAAGTATTATGTTGCCGGAGGCGAAGTTCTGTTGCTCAAAGAAATAGTCGATTCATATCCCGCCGAGGTTATTGAACAGATAAAGGAGCAAGTCAAGCTGAGCGGAAAAGCCATAGGGCTTAAAGTGTACGGAGGAGACTTCATCATTTCGGGAGACAAGGCGTATTGCGTCGATACCAACGATTGGCCCAGCTTCAGCGTCAACCAGGACCTGACCCAGGAGATGGCCAGCGTCCAGATAGCCGATTTCATAGAGAGGGATTACAACTCTTTCGTCGGTAAATAGCTTTCATGCTTTACGAAAAAAGAGAATTATTCAAAAGGATAGAGGAAAAAATGGGAGACATTATCTCTCCTTTTCCGATTACTCCGAACCAATGGACATTATTGTCTGTTTTGTTCGGATTATCTTCAATGTTTTTGATAATCGTAGCGAATTTTAATTGGGCGGTGCTTCTATTCCTTATTTCCGCTCTCTGCGACTGGCTCAACGGGATAATCGCGAGAAAAAGGAATATTTACACCAAGCCGTTCCGTTATCTGGACACGATGGCTGACAGGTATGTCGATGGGATGGTATTGTTCGGAATGCTGTTCATTCCTTTCCCGACGATAATCTTTCCGGGATACGTTTGGGTGTTTATAGCTCTCTTCGGGTCTCTTGTCACGGCTTTTGCCAAAGCGGCGGCCAAAGAGAAGGAACTTATTGAATTTGAGATGAGGAGGGGATTGGTGACCAGGCCGGAAAGGATAATATTGTTATCTGTAGGATTGCTGTTTGCCCAGAAAGACACGGCTATAACATTATATGTTTTGATTTTCTTGGCGGTCATGAGTAATTTTACCGCGCTTCAGAGAATATGGTCGGCAATAAAGATTAATAAAAATAATTAATAAAAATATGCTTACAGACGAATTGAGAAAAAGAACTTCCGGTCTGACGACCAGTATCGGAAAATCATTGGGAAAGATGGGTGTGAGCGCCGATGCAATCACGTTCATGGTTTTGGTTACCGGCCTTATCGCCGCTTACTATATCTACATGGAGGAGTTCCTGATTGCCTTTATTTTGGTTTTGGTTTCGGGGATATTCGATGGCTTGGACGGAGCGGTGGCGAAAGCCAATCAGAAAGAAACAAAGTTCGGAGCACTGTTCGACTCGGTGACCGACAAAGTGACAGAAATTTCATGGTATCTGGCCTTGGGATTGCTTAGTCCCGGATTATGGCTGCCGGTTTCTCTATCCATAGCATTCTTCATGCTTGCCAGCTATATTTCCAAGCACTCCAAAGCGGTAGGAGGAAAGAGCGGAGGGGGAATAATGGAGAGAAAGGAAAGATTGGTTTTGATCCTTATCGGATTGTTGCGTATGGATTGGATGCTTTCGATATTGTGGATCATAGCGATACTTTCGATAATCACTTGTTTCCAGAGATTCTACAAGAACTATAATATTTTGAAGGGACTGAAGAAGGAGGGATAAA
Organism: Minisyncoccota bacterium; assembly: GCA_041650235.1. Lineage (GTDB taxonomy): Bacteria > Patescibacteriota > Minisyncoccia > Minisyncoccales > Minisyncoccaceae > UBA2211. The sequence goes on along the minus strand of JBAZLP010000011.1, from coordinate 17,917 downwards.
TTTATGAATGAAAAAAACGTTGATAAAATCGGGTGGATAGCGTCTTTTCTGGCAATTCTTATGTATTTTTCATACATAGACCAGATTAGATTGAATATTTCCGGACAGACGGGCTCGGTCATATTGCCTGTTATCACTACGGTGAATTGCACCTTTTGGGTGCTGTACGGATCATTGAAGTCCAAAAAGGACTGGCCCCTTATCGTTTGTAATATTCCTGGAGTAGTTTTAGGAATTATTACCGCTATAACTGCTATTATTTTTTAATAGTATGATTAAGGGTGCGATATTCGACATGGACGGGGTCATTACCGATAACAAGGTTCAGGACTTTACCGCCTGGAAAAGGGTTTTTGCTGACTTCGGGATAGATTTAAGCTTCGACGGGTACAAGGTTTTTACCGGAATGAAAGGCGAAGAGATTGTTAAAAAATATATCAGGCCGGGAGCCGATGATGCTGAAGCTACCGATCTCACCCGTAGGAAAGAGAATTATTTCATCGAGGAGATAAAGAAGAGCAAGATAGAGCCGACGCCCGGAGTGGTGAGATTGCTGAACGATCTCAAAGCCAATGATATTAAGATGGGGATAGGAACGGCGGCCATGAAGTTCAAGGCCAATGCCGTTCTTGATGAGCTCGGCCTCAAAGAATTTTTTTATATTATAGTTTCGGCCGAAGAGGTGAAGAAGGGCAAGCCGGATTCGGAAACATACCTTAAGGTGGCTCAGGAATTGGGTTTTAAGCCGGAAGAATGTTTCGTCATAGAAGACGCTCCCAACGGGATAGCGGCCGCCAAGAACGGCAATATAAAATGCATCGCCATAACGACAACGCACCAGAGATCTGAGTTGGGTCGGGCGGACAGGATCATAGATTCTTTTGACGAGCTATCCGTCAACGATTTGGCAAGCCTTTAAGGCTTAAAGAAAAGGTGAATCAGTTTGGCGAGTCCGGCGAATATTTGAATCGTCGGGCTTGTTTGTTTTCCGCGGACAACGATTTTTTTATTCCTGATGGCTTCTTTCAATTCGTCGATTGTCTGTATGTCCGCTTCGACATATGCTCTGCCGATTTCGAAAGGAGTATGGGAATCGCTCCCCGCCGTCATGGGAAGATCGTTGTCTTTGACGAATCTGGTTGATTTTTCATTCCCTTCCTTTGATTGGCTTCGGGCATTGAAAGCCTCAATTCCGTCGACCATATTCTTATACTCTTCTAGTTTTTTGAAAGGTTTTTTCCAGTGGTAAGGATGGGCGATTATGGCGATTCCTCCCTGGTTTTTTATTTCTTCTATTATTTCTCCAGCCGTTTTTCCTTTAGGGTCGATTTCTTTATTTATGAAATAAGCCAGGATTTCTCCGATTGTTTTACCGTCTTCCTTTATCTTTATCTCTTCTCCTTTGATCAGTTTGAGCCCTATCTTATCCGCCTCGTTTTCGGCTTCTTTCCATGCTTTAGTCGTATTGTGGTCGGTTATGGCGATCGCATCCAGCCCTTTCTTTTTGGCGAAGCGAACCAGGCGCCTGGGAGGGCAGAGGGCGTCGTGGGAGTAATAGGTGTGACAGTGGAGGTCTATTTTCATGGAATTTTATTGACAAACAATACTGTTTATTAGAAAATGAAAATGGTTACCATCTATATCTTAAACAATGCGGACCTTTTATTCAAGAGTGTTGCATTTTAAGCCATATTTGGTATTATCTTATTAAAGACAATCTTTTATTGGTTCATGGTGAAGATTTTAGGAATAAACAGAGAGCAGAATATAGCTAGGACCCCTGGTCACGACCAGAGGATTTTGAGTTTGGTTGGGGAAGAGTTTAGGAAAAATGGTTTTGAGGTTGAAATCAAAACCTTGAAGGAATTAAAGAAAGAAGACACGGCCGATATTATTCTAAATATGGCCAGAAGCCGGGAAATCAACGATCTTCTGTTTGAAAAAGAATCGGAAGGAAGATTGACCATTTTGGTTATGTCTAAAAAGGAAGAGCTTTGCGAGGTGGGAGCTACCACAAGAGCCGACGTCATTTTAAATATGGCCAGGGGAAGGGAAGTCAATGAAATCCTCTTTGAGAGCGAGAAGCAGGGTGTGTATGTAGTCAATCCGCCCAAATCGGTCTTATTGGTTTCGGACAAGAAAGATCTTTTCCCGATGCTCGATAGTGCCGGTGTGGGTATACCGGAAACCAAAACGTATAAAGTCAGCGAAATATCCATCGGAGACATCAAACAGAAAAGCGTTTTGAAGGCGGGGAACAGGCATAGCATTTATTTTACAGTTGATGTCAATGACGGAAGCGTTTTTAATTCGGCGATCAATAAGTACAAAGAAGAGGGGATTGATGAAATCATAGTCCAGAAGTTCATAGACGGGAAGTTTTTCAAGTTCTACGCGGCGGGAGATAAGATTTTTCTGCCGACGGAGATTGAAAAGGAATTTCCGCAGGAATTGGTTTTTGAGATAAAGAGACAAATAGGCGTGGTAGAGAGTTTGACCGGTGCGTATATCGTCGGAGGCGATTTTATTATTGAAGGCGGAAAGATATATTTCACCGATGTGAACGATTGGCCTTTTTTTTCCGGAGCTGAAGGAGTGAGTCAGGAACAGATTGCTCCGTATATTGCCGAGTTTATAGAAAAGAAATACCGGGAATTGAAGAAATAACTTTCATAAACGAACGGACACATTGCGTTTGCAATGTGTTTTTTTGAAAAAGTTATTTTATTGAGCCGATGGTGTTGATGTCGGCCACCCGCACCTTGCAGTGCAGGGTTTTGTATGCCGAAGTGTCGCCAGCGAGTGCTTTCATAGCCATCTGTACGGCCTTGATGCCTTGTTCTCTCGGATTCTGAAGGACGGAACAGTGTATGCCATTAGATAGAATGGCCTCCCTTGTTTCGTCGCTCATATCCATCGTTCCTATGGCGAGTATCCGGTCAGGATATCTTTGTTTCGCCTTTAGGGCGAAGATGGTGCCCATAGGTCCGAGTCCGAAGATGACGGCTTTGTCTTCCGGCTCGACAAGGAAAGTGCTTTCGTCATCGATATTTATCGATACGATTTTTATCGACTTCACTCCGTATCGCAGGGCGGTTTCGATTATGCTCATCTCCCTCTTCCTGTATCCTCTGTGATCGGGCTTATCGTCGGGGACTATCACAACCTCGACAGCAATACCCTTGGATTTCAGGAAAGAGAAAACTTCTTCGGCAAGAACCATGCCCATTTTCTCTTCGTCCGGTTCGGCGCAGCCGACCAGCGTAGGACCAAGAGCGTTTTTTATCTTTTCGCTCGGACCTGAATTGACAGCGATCACTTTTCCCTTAAAGGGTCTTAGGACGTTAATGAGGCGCTCTTCGGCCGGTCCGCTTTGCGGAGCCAGAGGACCGATTATTGCATCGGCTCCCATTTCTACGCCTACCTGGTAGCAGTCTATGACACGATCGATGTCGTGATATACTTCTTTGTCATACAGCACAACATATTCACCGATTAGGTCGCGGTTTTTATCAACCTCCGACTTAGCTCCGTCGTGAATGTCTTTCCACACAGGAGAACCTTTTAGGTCCAGTCTATGCGGGTCGGGGAGTCGCGATTGCGACACGAACACAAGTCTAAACATGGCGTCACCTCAGCTCAAATTCTTATTTGAAGCTGCTAATTACAGTATGTATAAAGAGGGGGATACGTCAATATTGACAATGTAATATTATATTGTATAATAGAATTGTTCTATGGGTAAAACCATAGAACTTTCAAAGTACCTAACATAGAGGTGTTTATTGTGTTAAACATTATCAAACTTTTATTCCACACGATGTTTTGGACTGTCCAAAAGAAAGTCCTCGGCAAAGAGATAAGAGTATGCTTCATCGGAGCTGGCAATTGCTGGTGTTCGGTGATGCAGGGCATCTATTACTACAAAAACCTCAAAGACGATGGGATGCGAGTCAGCGGAATTATGCATAACGTCATATGCGGCTACCTGATAAGTAGCATCAATGTACGGCTCGTCATCGATATTGATGTGAGGAAGGTCGGGAAAAAGATCAAGGAGGCGATGTTCGCAAAGCCTAATTGCACCAAGATATTCTGCAGGAAAGAAGACATTCCTGACAGCGATGTCGTGGTCAAGATGGGATATGTCTCGGACGGAGTCGCTCCTCACATGCTGGAGTATCCGAATAAAGACAAGACATTCGTCATCGCCAATGAAGAACCAGTAAACTTCAAGGAAGAACTGATAAAAGAGAAAATTGATGTCGTCGTATGTTTCCTCCCGACAGGAAGCCAGAAAGCGGTGAAAGAAAAGTACGTTCCCGATATTATCGCTGCCGGCTGCGGGTTCGTGAACGGTATTCCTGTTTTTGTCGCTTCGGACGAAAAGATGGCGGAAAAATTCAGGAAAGCCGGTTTGCCGGTAATCGGAGACGATGTCAAGTCTCTCCTGGGATCAACCGTTCTTCAGAGGGTGGTTGCCTGGCTGTTTAATCTGCGCGGACTTAAGATCATCGATTCTTGCCAGCTTAACTACGGCGGCAATACCGATTTCTTAAACCTGGCCATGGTAGTCAGGAAAATCTTCAAAATCATTTCAAAGAAGTCGTCCATCCTCTGCTTCTTCAAGAAAGACGAATTGAAGGAAGAAAATCTTGTCATTGACGCCCAGTACGTTCCGTACTTGAACGACAATAAAAGGGCCGTAATCGAGTTCAATGCAACCCAGTTTGGAGATGTGCCGACGACTCTTCATATGGATTTGTCCGTTGAAGATTCTCCCAATTCGGCCGGTATCATCATTGATGCGATTCGGTTGTGCAAGGTGGCGATGGATAGGGGCCTCTGCGGCCCCATCATTCCCGCCTGTGCGCACCTGATGAAGCATCCTCCTGTCCAAATGGAGGAAGGCGAGGCGAGAGAAGAGCTCGAGAGGTTCATCGCCGATTCTTCGAGAAACGTCATAATCGGGCATAATCTTACCAAAGATAATGCCCAGTCCGGCGACGTCTGGTCAGAGTACTGGCAAGAAGAACTCGCAGCGGCACAGGATAAAGCGAGAGAACTCAAGAGGCACTGCGAGATTTTAACCACTGATCGCTATGATAACGATCAGACTGTAGATCGGGTGGAAGAAGGAGTGTCGTATCTGTCGGAATTTCCTGACGGTTACGAGAAGAACATCTACCTTCCCCTCAGTGCGGGAGAAAGAAAGCACAAAGAAAGAATTATCAAGGCGCTTGCCAGTCATCCCGAGATAAATGTCTGGGCAATCAATTCTGAGTCCGATGAAGACTATCTTGAGGGAATTCCCAATATTCGGGGATACATCGGAGTCGATAATTTCCGACTTGGGCAGATGCTGTGCGAAGAACTTCTCGCCCACTCGTCCGTCTTGAAGGTGATTGTCTTCAAGCATCAGGAAAATTCTTCTCTCGACCTTCGCATCAAGGGTGTCAGGGATTATGCAGAAAGATCGGGAAAGGAAGTTGTCGTCTGTACGAACGACCAGGAGCTTAAGGAAGTCGTCTCTTTCGGCGATATTGGTGGAATCGCTCTCGGCATCCGTGGAGCGGAAAAATTCATCAAGCTCAGTTCATCCTTTGTCTTTACATCGGTTGACACAAGCCCGAGAATCGCTAAAGTGATGGCTGATAAAAACACCGACAAAAAAATTCTGGCGGTCTTTACCCAGAAAGGCATGGGGGAAAACATTTTCAATGGTAGAACTACCATTATAAACCCCGTCAGAGTGACAGCATAGCACCTTTATTATCGACATCCACGCTTTTTAGTGGATGTTTTTATTTAATCAGTCCAATCTTTCCTAAAATCGGAGTGATGATGTATATCAATGGAGATTTTCTCTCTTTTATCTTCGTTTTTTTATTCAAAATAGCCCGCCTCAATTCTTCTTCCGAATTTCCTTCAAATTCAACATATGTGTATCCTATACCTTTGTAGTAGTGGGAATCGCTTCCGGCAGTCATGCCCAGATTATGCTTTTCCGCGAATTCCTTGGCTTTCTTGTCGGGATTGGTTCCGGGTTTCCTTGCATTGAAGACTTCAATAGCATCAACCAGGTCAAGGTATTTGGTTATGTCGTCCTTGAATCCTTCGCTTCCGTGGAAGGGATGGGGGATTACAACCAGTCCGTTCTGTTTTTTAATCTCTTCCATGACCCATCTCGGGTCTTTTTTGTATCCGTCTATCTTTTGCTTGAGGAAGAGGCCGAGGACGTCTCCTTTGGTTGTTTTCATTTCTTCACCCAAAACGATGAGGAAATCATGCTTTTTTCCCAATTCGACAGCTTCTTGCCAGCCGTTCGTGTTTTCGTGGTCGGTGATGGCGATTCCGCCAAGGCCCATCTTTTTCGCCTGGGAGATTATACTTTCTATGCTTGAAGAAGCATCGTATGAGTACTTGGTATGGCAGTGCAGGTCTATTTTCATAGTTTTATTATACACGAGGCTGTGTTTTTGACAAAGAGAAGGAATTGATTTAGTATGTCTTTGTATAATTTTCAAACATTCCTTTACAACAAAGAGGTGTTCTGATTGAAAAAGCCTGAGAAAAAAATTGAGATTAATCGGACCCAGTTCAAAATCCTTCGGCAAAAACGGCCGGACATCTACTCGGTAGCGAGCATAAAGGTTGAAGGCAGGGGGCCTACGCTTAAGGTTTTCCTCAAGCCGATCGGCGAGACGAACAAGGAACTACTGGATTCCATCCTTCTGGGGCTTTTCCCCGGAATGAAAATTCCAGTTTCATAATTTTGACACCTACGGGTGTCTTAAGTTTTATTTGCCCCTCTTTGTTTAATTTGCTATCCTTGAAGTATGAAGAAAAGAATATTCATCAGCATAGGGCTGCCGGAAAGCGTCAAGAACAAGCTGGAATCTTTAAGCAGGGAGATTTCAGATTCTTTCACCAATTTCAACGATTTCTGCCCAGTCAAATGGACGAGGAGGCATAATCTCCATGTCACTTTGTTTTTCATCGGGTACGTGGAGATAGAAGACCTTCCCGGAATAATCAAGACGGTGGAGAAGATAGTTAAAAAGCATCAGAGCTTTAAGATAGACCTCAAGGATGTCTCGTATGGACCCAAAGAGAAGTCGCCTAAGATGGTCTGGGCGAACGGAGAGAACTCTCCGGAATTGGGAGAGCTGCAGGCGGAATTGGAAAAAGAACTGTTGGATGTGAGGGAGCCGGACAACAGATTCACCCCGCATATCACTTTGGGAAGGATAATCCAGTGGCAGTTCAATAAGATAGAGCCGGAAGAGCGTCCGGACATATCCAAAGACCTTTCTCTCTCTTTCAAAGTGGAATGCGTTGATATAATGGAGAGCGATCTGAAGAGAGGAGGGGCTCATTACACCGTTTTAGAATCAATACCATTGAAATAATATGAAAATACATTTTATCGGCATAGGAGGAATAGGGATTTCGGCCTTGGCCCAGTATCATTTGGGAAAAGGGGATGAAGTTTCCGGTTCCGATCTTGTCGATTCAAAAATAATAGAAGACATGAGGAAGAAAGGAGCGGCCATATCGGTCGGTCCCAATTCGGCCGCGAATATAAAGGACTGCGACTTGGTCATCCATAGCCCGGCGGTAAAAAACAACAATCCCGAGATAGTCGAGGCGGAAAGGAAGGGGATAAAGATCATGTCTTATCCTCAAGCTTTAGGAGAACTGACTAAGAGCCACAAGACCATAGCTGTTGCCGGGACCCACGGCAAGAGCACGACCACGGCCATGATTTCTCTCGTTTTGATAGAAGCGGGGCTCGATCCGACCGTCATCGTGGGAACGAAGCTTAAGGAGTTCGGCGATTCCAATTTCAGGATGGGGAATTCGGAATACCTGGTTATCGAGGCCTGCGAGCACGAAGCATCTTTTCTAAATTATTGGCCGGAGATAATCGTCGTGACCAATATCGAAGAGGATCATCTCGATTACTACGGCAATCTGGAGAATATCAAAAGAGCTTTCAATGAATTCGTTTCGCGCTTGAAAAAGGACGGGATCCTGGTCAAAACGGAAGAAACGGAGATAGAGACGGACAGGAAGACGGTGAATTATTCCCTCAATGATTCTTCCGATGCGGAGAAGCTGAAAAAGATAATCAAGATTCCGGGAGAGCATAACGTCCTTGACGCTCTGGCTGCTTTGAAGGTGGCTCGCATCTTGAAAATAGATGACGAGGTTTCTTTCAGCGCCCTTTCCAAATATGCGGGATCATGGAGGAGGTTTGAGGAGACGGAGCTTCCCGGATTCACTTTGATTGATGACTACGGCCACCATCCGACCGAGATACTGGCTACCCTCAAAGGAGCGAGGGAGAAATACCCGGACAAGAAGATATTTTGCGTCTTCCAGCCCCATCAGTACCAGAGGACCTATCTTCTGTTCGACGATTTCGTCAGCACTTTTAAGGAAGTGTTGGACAAGAAGCTGGTTGACAAGCTGTTTTTGATCGACATATATGACGTCGCCGGAAGGGAATCAAAGGAAGCCAAAGAAAAAGTAAGTTCGGAAAAGTTGGCCCGGGCGGTCGCGGGAGCGGCATATGTTTTAAAAGAAGACCTTTTCAAAGAATTGAACGGCGGAGAGGTGATGATCTTCATGGGAGCTGGCGATATCTACAATTTAAGCCAGGAATTGAAGGGGATGAACGGGTATTGCGGATGATTGACAGTCCTATCTTTTGAGTATATTATTGGCCCAGACGTGGTGATACCATGGAAGTCAAGATCATTAAAGGCCCCGAAGAGGGCAGATGGACTGTGAGGGTCGCGAACGACTCGTTGCTGATTGAAGGGGTGTCCGACGGAGGACCGGTTTCAGTCAGCCAGTATCGGATTATCGGCTACATGTCTTCCGAAAGCAATCAGTCATCCCTGATTCTCGGGGAAAAGCATGATGCCGAAGGAGATTCAATCGATTTCCTGCGCAACGAAATGGCCAGAGTGAAGGATCAAGTTCCCGGTGAGATTCGAGAAAGGTTGTATGACTTTTTTTGGAAAAACATCGGCCTTGCCGCCTACCAACTTTGACCATTTTTTCATTTCTCCCTTGAAATTAAAAAATAGGGAGAGTATAATTGACTCATATGGATGCAATCTGGGCAATTGTAATAATTTTATTCATCGTTTCGCTGATTTTCTGGTCTTCGCTTGATAGCGGAGCAGAAGAATAACACCCCTTAGCGGGGTTTTGTTTTATGAAAGTTGCAATACTGGGACATTTTTTAACAAAGAAAGATTATAAGAGAATGGTTCCGATGGGGAAGTATATACCTCTTTTTCTGCTCGACTGGTTTTTCAAGATGATTCCCGATGAAAAGAGATACATGTGCATCTCCGAATTCGATATTTTCGGGAAAGCGAGCGGATGCACCGTGGGAATACTCCTGACTTCGGAAGAAATCATGAAAAACAAAGAAAGAGCAAGGGATATCGTCCTTGGCTCCATCTTGTATGCCCAGAACAAGCTTAATTGCAATCTGGTTATGCTTGGCGCTCTGACCGCTCCGGTCACTTCAGCCGGCTTGTGGCTGAGGGAAAATCCCAATGTCAAATTGGCGATTACAACGGGGAATACGTATACGGCCGCGATTTCCATAGAAGCGGCTGAAAAGGCGATGAAAATGAAGGGAATGGAAAAAGAGAAGGTAAAGATGGCGATCGTCGGAGCGGCGGGAGTGATCGGAGAAGCGATTGCTAGGCATTTTAATGCCGAAGGATATGATTTGTTACTTGTCGAAAGGGAATTAGACAGGTTCGAGAGATTGAAGCCGAAGCTTCTTAACGGAAAATACGTTTTGACCGAAAATATTTCGGACATAATCAATGCGGACATCATAATCACCGCCACTTCTCATCCCGAATCATTAATCGTTCCCGAATATCTGAAGAAAGGAGCCTTGGTGGTGGATGTGGCTGAACCGCCCGATGTTGTTCCCGACATCGAGGAGAAGAGGCCGGATGTGATTTCCATAGACGGAGGCAGGGTTAAGTGGGGCGATTTCCATATAGGAACCAGGTTCGGATTGCCTAAAGGGATAGGATTCGCCTGCATGACCGAGGGGATAATGCAAGCGCTTGAAAACGACAAGAACGACTATATCGGTTCGGTCGATATGGACCATTTGAAGAAGACGAAGGACTGGGGAAGGAAGTGGAATTTCCCCTTGGCCGATTTCACCTGTTTCAACAAGCCGATTCCTTTGGAAAAATTCAAACAGAATGGATAAAAAACTTAAAATAGCTTTTACATTGATAGAATTGCTTGTTGTGATTGCCATCATCGGTATTTTATCGGGCTTGATTGTCGTAACTATGGACGGAGTCACCCAGAAGGCCAATGTTGCCAGAGGGCAGGTATTTTCAAATTCATTAAGGAGCGCACTGATGCTCAATTTGGTTTCCGAATGGAAGATGAACGAGGGGACGGGTCAATATGCTGTTGACGGCTGGAGTAGTATCAACGGAAGATTAGGAAGTACTTCCGGAGCGGATGATAATGATCCTGCTTGGGCTTCATCCGGATGCGTCAATGGTAGCTGTTTGGATTTTGACGGAAGCAATGATTATGTAAAAATCGATAACGATCAGAGGTTGAATATCCGGGAAGGATCAATAACGGTTTCTTCTTGGGTTAAGTTTAAAAATTTTGCCAGCATCAGTTACTCAGAAATTTTTTACGGCGGGGCGACCGGAGGCGGATACGGCTACGGCTATATGATTAATACTTCGGGAAGTATATGTTATGAAATTCGCGGTTCGTCCGGGGTAAGAAATTTTTTTAGTATCAACGCCGGCCTAGGGCTTAATAAATGGTACCACTTGGTTATGACTTTTGATGCTTCGAATAATAATTTAAGGATGTATAGGGATGGAACAGTTGTCGATAATAGGACTTTTTCTGACCCGGGTGATATCATCAGCGCCAGTAGTTCGTTCGTAATAGGAGCTTATGGAGATTTGACTCAATATTTTCTAAGTGCATATGTTGACGAATTTCGTGTTTTTGCAGCGGCCGTTCCTGTCTCGCAGATTAAAGAACAATACTACTCTGGACTGAACAGCCTCTTGTCCGGAAATTCAATCTCAAAAGAGGATTATTTTTCAAGAATAAGCCAATTAGCAATAAATAATTAAGCATATGCCAAAAGCGGACTATCAAGTTCCCGATTCGCGTCCCTGGTTCAAATTGTACGGAGCGGATGTTTCAAGACATCTGGACTATCCCGATGTCACCCTGAATCATTTCATCGACGAAGCGGCAGCCGAGCATCCTGAGAAGACAGCCTTAAGTTTTTATGGCACTAATATCACTTACAGGGAGTACGGAGAGCTGGTTGACAAGTTCTGCCATGCCCTGATGGTCAATGGCATACAGAAAGGCGACCGCGTCATCATCATGGCGGTCAATTGTCCCCAGACAATCATTTCCATTATGGGAACGATGAAGGCGGGAGCGATACCGGTTCCTCTGAACCCTCTCTACACTCCGAAAGAACTGGAGTATTTCTTCAAGGATCTGCAGCCCCGGCTGGTAGTTACCCTTGATAATTTCTACAGCAACGTAACCTTGGCCGCCCAGGTCACTCCCCAGATCGAAAAGATAATCTCGACGAACATATCGGATTATTTCCCGCCCATGAAGAGGATGTTGGCGAGGGCTCTGAAAAAAGTGGAGGTCTTCAACTGTCACGAAGCCGTGGATTTCAAGAGTTTCTTGGAAATGGCTCCTCATTATGCTCCGGATGAAGACATGAAGAGGGAAGAGAGGAAGACCGAGGTAAAAATAGACCCCAAGGAGGATGTCGCTTTGATAGTGTATACCGGAGGGACGACGGGAGAGCCGAAAGGCGTCTGTCTGACCCATGCGAACATCATCGCGAACATTACGGCAATCGAAGAATGGTTCAAGCACGTGGCTGTCGACTCCCTTCTTTTAGTCGTTCCCTTGTTCCATATCTACGGATCGGGGCCGATTATCAACTTCGCCCATTCCAAGGCGAGGAAGCTGGTCATCCTTCCCAAATTCCACACCAAAGAAACAATCAAGGCGCTGCAATCGGAAAAAGTGAACGGATTGTTCTGCGTTCCGGCCATCTACGCCGCTTTCGTCAAATATTACCAGGAGAATCCCGCTGAACCCAAGCTTACGGACGTGACTTTTTGCGGGAGCGGGAGCACTTCCATATCTTCGTACACCTGGAAGAATCTTCAGGAGATAATCCCCAACTCCTATCTCGTCGAAGGGTACGGTTTGTCGGAGACTTGTCCGGCCATAATCATCGATCCGGCGACCAAGGAATACGAAAAGGATTTCGGCTCGGTCGGTGTTCCGTATCCCGACATAGACGCGAAGATTGTTGATCTGCAGACAGGAGACGATGTCCCGTGCGGAATGTCCGGAGAGATAATCGTGAGAGGCCCGTCAATTTTCAAGGAATACTGGAACAAGCCGGAGAAGACGAAACAGGCCTTGAAGGACGGCTGGTTCCATACCGGAGACATCGGACACATGAATAAGGAAGGCGTCTTCTATATCGAAGGAAGAAAAGATGATATGATAAATGTGAGAGGAGAAAAAGTCTGGCCGAGGGAAGTCGAACAGGTTTTGGAAAAACATCCCAAGGTCTTGGATGTGGCCGTGATAGGAGTCCCGAGCGACTACTACGGACAGGCGGTCAAGGCCTGCGTCGTATTGAAGCAGGGCGAGACGGCGACAGAGAAAGATCTGATGGAATTCGCCAAAGAAAGCCTTGTCCCGCATAAGGTGCCGGTGATGATAGAATTCTTCAGCGAGTTGCCCAAATCGAATATAGGGAAAACGCTCCACTCCGTCTTAAGAAGGAGAGAAAGCGAAAAACAATCAAAATGATAATGCCGTTTCCGGTCTATCTGCTGATTCCGAGCGCCGTTTTGATATTCGCGGTTGGAATATACAGCTATATAAGATCCAAGAAAAGGGAGAATCTGATATTCCTTTTCTTGAGCGTGGGCCAGTCGCTTTGGGCGATCAGTTCGTTCATGATGTGGAGGAGCTGCGGAGTTAGCGATGTCTCGGTGACTTTCTGGGACAGGTCTCTTTATTTCGCCACGGCGATGATGATTCCGCTCCTGTATCATTTTTCGCTCGAGGTCTGCGAGTTGTCGGGCAAGAGACAGAGCAGGATCATTTTGGCTTTCGCTTACAGCATAGGGGCATTTTTCGCCATGCTGATAACGACCCCTTATTTCGTCGACGGCGTTTTCTATTATTCTTATGGATGCCACACCATCGCCAGAACCGGGCATCATTTTTTCCTGGTCTATCTTGCAATCTTCCTTTCTTTTTCTTTTTATAATCTTTTCAAGACCTGGAAGAGCGAAAAACTCAATGTCGAAAAGAGGGAAAAGGCATACTTCGCCCTTCTTGGCTATTCCGTCTTCAGCTTGGCCGGCATCGGGATAGCGACTGCCTATGGAATCATTTTCTATCCCGCTTACTATATTTTCTTTCCTTTGTTTTCTCTTATTCTTACCTATGCCATCACCGAGAAGAATCTTTTCGTTTCGGCCATGGCCACGGATATCTTAGTCGGAGCCATACTCATATTGGTTTCCACCTTTTTGGCTTTTCCCGAACTGGACATGGGATTCGCCGGAAAGGCAACCATTTTCATCCTTCTTCTGCTGGCCTGCATTCTTCTTTTGAGGCATAACCATGCGGAGATAAAGAGGAAGGAAGAGGCGGAGAGGATAAGCAAGCTGAAGACGGAATTCATTTCGATCGTTTCCCATCAGCTCCGTACGCCCCTGGCTGCGATACGCGGATACACCGATATGCTCGAAGACGGGGATTACGGTCCGGTTTCGGAAAAGCTCAAGGATCCGATAAGGTATATCCATGATTCTTCGGTTTCCATGATCAAGATGGTCAACGGGCTTTTGAGCGTGACCCGGCTGGAAAGAGGGAAAGTGGAATTGAAAGTCAAGAATTTCTCCGTCGAGGACACGATTGAGGAGTGCATCAAGGATACGCAGCTGAAAGCGGAAGAAAAAGGCCTCTATTTGAAATACGAAAAACCGAAGCAGGTAATACCGTTAATCAGGGGAGACCAGGAAAAGGTCAAGCAGGCCGTTTCTAACATCATCAACAATGCAATCTTGTACACGATAAGCGGGGGAGTCGCGGTTTCGGTCTCGGTGATCGGATCACTGGTCAGGATAACGGTCAAGGATACGGGCGTGGGAATCGAGCAGGATGAGATGGAAAAGATATTCCAGAGCTTCTCCCGGGGAAAGAGGGGGTCGGAATTGCACACCCAGGGCACCGGTCTGGGGCTGTACGTGGCCAAGAGCTTTATTGCCATGCATAAAGGGAAGATAACCGTCTATTCCGAGGGCAAGGACAAAGGAAGCACTTTCTTCATAGATATGCCGATAAGGGCGGATATCGTCCCTTTCCAGGAGTTCGATCTCCTTCCGCCGGAATTGAAGAAATAATCTTTATATATTATAATTCAATAAACATATGAAAAAGATTCTTATCATCGAAGACGAAAAGATCCTGTCCGACATGTACAGGTTCAAGCTGAGCAAAGAAGGATTCGAGGTCTTGAGCGCGATAGAGGTGGACGAGGCGATCGAGAAAGGGAAAAACGATCATCCCGATCTGGTTGTCCTGGACATCCTTTTGCCAAAAGAGAGCGGGATAAACTACCTGATCAAGGTTAAAGAAATCGGGGAATTGAAGGACGTTCCCGTCCTGGTACTTTCCAACTTCGACGACAACGAGACCAAGAGCAAGGCCTTCGAATTGGGAGCCAAGGATTATTTGATCAAATCCAATCATGACCCGAAAGAGATAGTGGATAAGATTAAAGAATTATTGAAATGATAGAAACACCCCTCGCCATATATCTCATAATCCCGAGCAGCATCTTTATTTTGCTCGTGGGAACCTTCATTTTTTTCAAAAGCAGGTCTAAGGAGAATCTGATGTTCTTTCTTCTTTCCCTGGCCCAGTTCCTCTGGGCTTTCGGAGCTTTCGTCGTCTGGCAGGGGCATGCTTTCGGGAGGATAAGCGAGAGCGTCCTTTTGAACAAGGTTTTCGCCCTGGCCATATTCCTCATACCGGTTTTTCTCTATCATTTCACTATAGAGTTCTGCAAGATAAAGAACCAGAGAACCCCTCTGTTCATCTCTTATCTCGTTTCTATATATCTGGTTTTTTCGGTCAATGTGGATACTATCATCAACGGAATATTTTTCTACAGGTGGGGCGACTGGGCCGGGGTATCTCTGGTCCACTACATCTTTTCCTTATTTGTTTTCGTTCTCCTTGTCATGTCATTGTATAATGTTTTCAAGGCCTGGCAGAACAGAATGAAGAAGGATGTGAAGAAGGATACCGCCTTATACCTCCTTCTGGGCATCTCCATTTTCGGCATAGTTTTCATCGATTTCCTGCCCATCTACGGCGTCAACATCTATCCTTTGTTCTATTTGACTATTCCCGTCTATGCCCTTATAATGGCCTATGTGCTCATAGAAAAGAACCCTCTGGCTTCGATGATAACGACGGATATTTTGGTCGCCACGCTTCTGACATTATTGTCGTCGCTGCTGGTCTTTCCGGACCTTGAGGTGAGCTTCGCCGAGAAATCGGTCATCTTCATCCTTATCTGCGTTCTTTCTTTTGTCGCCCTGAAGTATACCCACCAGTTAAGCGAGCAGAAGACGCTGTTCGAAGAGAAGATAGAGGAAAGGACGAAGCAATTGGAAGAGAAGAACGCCCAATTGAAAGAAGCAAATTCGGCCTGCGAAGTGGCCAACGCCGTTCTTGAAGAGAAAGTCAAAGAGAGGACGAGGGATCTCCAGGGATTGAACGATAGTTTGGAAAAATTGGTGAGCGAGAGGACCAAGGAACTGAAGAGGAAGACGGCCGAGCTCGAAGAGAAAGTCAAGGAATTGGAGCAGTTCGGAGAGGTTTTCGTAAACAGGGAGAATAAGATGGTGGAGCTCAAGGAAAAATTAAAAGATTTGGAAGAAGAAAAATAAGATGGAAAGAGTTTTAATCAAAAACATATCCGAATTCGAAGGAAAGAAAGCATTGGTGAAAGGCAGGGTTTTCAATGTGAGGAATCTCGGCAATATCGTCTTTCTGGTCGTTTCCGACTATACGGGGACGATCCAGGTGGTAGTGGATAAGAGCGCCGAAGTCAAAACGGGAGATGCCGTCTCGATAGAAGGGTCGGTCAAGAAGGACGAGAGGGCCAAGGGAGGATTCGAGATTAAAGGAGAGAAATTGGAAGTGGTGGCTTCGAATAGCGAAGACCTTCCTTTCGATTTGAGCAAGGACGATTTGAATCTGAATATAACGACCTTGTTGGACTACAGGACGGTTTCTTTAAGGCATCCCAGAGTGAGGGCCATTTTCCGATTGTATGATTTATTGCTCAAGAGCTACGAAGAAGTGATGAGGGAAGAGGATTTCATAGAGATAAAGACGCCGAAGCTTTTGGGAGCGGCGACGGAAGGCGGAGCGAATTTTTTCAAGGTTAAATATTTCGACAAGGAAGCGACACTGGCCCAGAGTCCCCAGTTCTACAAACAGATAATGGTCGGGGTGTTCGAGAGGGTCTTTGAAGTCGGTTCCGTTTTCAGGGCCGAGCCCCATTTTACCACGAGGCACGTCAACGAATACGTCGGACTGGATGCGGAGATGGGATTCATCAATGACTTTTCCGACGTGACGAGGACGCTCAACAAAGTCATGGTCAAAATGTTCAAGATGATCGAGAAAGAAGGGAAGGAATACCTCGATTTGTACGGGGTAAAAGGATTGGAGGTTCCCGAAGAGATCCCTTCGATTAAATTGTCGGAGATAAAGAAGATAATCAAGGAAGAGTACGGGCACGAGGTCGCCGAGGGAACGGACATCGATCCCAAAGGGGAAGAGCTGGCCGGAAGGTACGCCAAAGAGAAGTTCGGCTCAGATTTCATCTTCATCACCCATTATCCCTGGTCAGACCGACCTTTCTACACCATGGTCAATCCGGAAAATGATAAAGAGACCTGCGGCTTCGACCTTTTATATAAAGGACTCGAGATAGCGACCGGAGGGCAGAGGATATACAAGTACGAAGACCTGGTTCAGAATATGAAAAAGAAGAAGGTTAAGCCCGACGGGCTCGAATCATATCTCAATGTGTTCAAGTTCGCCCTTCCTCCCCACGGGGGATGGGGAATGGGTTCGGAGAGGATAATAAAGCAGATGCTCTCGCTCGAGAACATCAAGGAGGCCATCCTCTTCCCGAGAGACGTTAAAAGATTGAATCCTTAATCATGAAAAAAGAGAATCTTTTCTTCCTTCTTGCCCTGGTTTTGATTTTTCTTTTCTGCTTTTTGTTCAATTCGCGCTCCGCTAACGTTTCGGGGAGCTCTTTTTCATTCTTGAAGGCCTCGGAAGTCGACCTCCTTTATCCGTTGTCCAAGGAGAAGATAAACGATCTGTTTGTGAATTCGAACAGCTTCCTTTCCGTTTTCGTCAACCTGGAGGAAGGCAGGGAAGTCGTCTTGTCCGAAAAGAAAGGGAATGAAGTCATACCCATAGCTTCACTGAGCAAGCTTATGACCGCTGTGATCGCCCTCGAAAACTACAATCTCGATGATGAAGTGAAGATAAGCGAATCGGCCATTAATACATACAGCACCCTCGGAGGGCTGAAGAAGGGGGAGGTGATTTCGGTCGAGGATCTCTTGTATGTGACATTGATCGAGTCGTCGAATGACGGGGCTGAAGCCCTGGCCGAGAAGATGGGCAGGGTTGAATTCATGGTTGAAATGAATAAGAAAGCGGACGAGCTCGACATGAAGAATACTCATTTCGTCAATCCGAGCGGGCT